>NZ_JBJDNC010000033.1:0-79853 GCF_044900265.1 Pseudomonas sp. NPDC089406
AGCGTAGGGGGCCGGATGATGGGAGCAGGCGGCTTTGCCTACTTTGGCCAAGACCAAAGTAGGCCGCCGTAAGGGCGGAAAGGTGACGAAAAGCCTCTATCGTCAATGAATGAGCATACATCTCCCAAAGCAATCACCGTAAAGCCTCGAACTCGAACCCGAACCCCAAAAATCCGAACCCCACCCCCATGGTCTAGTCTCAATCAAACCGGTACCGGCCCCACCCCAACAACGAACCCCGGACCGGAACAAACCATTTGGAGTCCCTGGGAGGTGCCCTCATGAGCCTGTTGCTTGAGCCCTACACCCTGCGTCAACTCACCCTGCCCAACCGCATCGCCGTCTCCCCCATGTGCCAGTACTCCGCCGCAGACGGCCTGGCCAACGACTGGCACCTCGTACATCTGGGCAGCCGCGCGGTAGGCGGCGCTGGCCTGGTGATCACCGAAGCCGTGGCCGTCACCGCCGATGGCCGTATCACCGCCGAAGACCTCGGCCTGTGGACCGAAGAGCAGATCCCCCCGCTGCAACGCATCACCCGCTTCATCACCGCCCAGGGCGCCGTACCCGGCATCCAGCTCGCCCACGCCGGGCGCAAGGCCAGCACCCACCGCCCATGGCTGGGCAAGCACGGCAGCATCAAACCCGAAGAGGGCGGCTGGCAGCCAGTTGGGCCTTCGAAGATCGCCTTCGACCCCGAACACACCGTGCCCCGTGAACTGAGCCAGGACGATTTAAAGAACGTCATTGCCGCGTTCGTGGCGGCCACCGAACGTGCCCTGCAAGCCGGCTTCAAGGTGGTCGAGATCCACGCCGCCCACGGCTACCTGCTGCACCAGTTCCTCTCGCCGCTGAGCAACCAGCGCCGCGACGACTACGGCAGCTGCTTCGAAAACCGCATCCGCCTGACCCTGCAGGTCACCGAGGCTGTGCGCAAAGTGTGGCCCAAGGAGCTACCGCTGTTCGTGCGGGTATCGGCCACCGACTGGGTGGAAGACGGCTGGAACCCCGATGAAACTGTCGAGCTGGCGCGCCGCCTGCGGGTACTGGGGGTGGACCTGATCGACGTGTCTTCCGGCGGCACCTCGGTCAACGCCGAGATCCCCACCGGTCCTGGTTACCAGACCCGCTTTGCCGAGCGTGTGCGCAAGGAGTCGGAAATCGCCACCGGCACCGTCGGCATGATCACCGAACCGGCCCAGGCCGAACACATCCTGCGCACCGGCCAGGCCGACGTGATCTTCCTCGCCCGTGAACTGCTGCGCGACCCGTACTGGCCGTTGCACGCAGACGACGACCTGGGCGGTAACAAGGCCACCTGGCCCGCGCAGTACCAGCGCGCCACCAGCCGGGCCAACCCGATTCATGAGTCGGACCTGCGCGACTGACTTAGCGGCAAGCCGCCTGGAAGAGGATGTCGCTGACCCATTGATTGATGCTTTTCTGCGCCAGCTCGGCTTTGGCAGCCACGCTGGCGTGGAGGGTGGGTTCCAGGCGCAGGCTCAATTTTCCGGAATAGGCTTTCTGTGGCGCTCGGCCCAAGCGTTCACAGGTTTCCAGGTAATCGTCGACAGCTTCCTCGAAAGCATGGCGCAGTTCGCCGATGGACTCGCCATGGAAGCCGATCACATCGTGGATACCCGTGACATGGCCAATCAGCAACTGGTCTTCGTCGCTGTATTCGATGCGGGCTGAATAGCCGCGGTAGTGCATGACATTCATGGTGTGACTCCTGCCTGCTCGAGGAACTGGCGAGCTCCCTTTACCTGGTACGGCTTGGCATGGCGATCCGGGTGGGGGCGATGGAATGTCGCCACCGCGCCGTTGAGCTCGAAGCGTACACGTGAGCCGCGACCTTCCACCGTTATGGCACCAAGGGATACCAGTAACGATTCCAGGCGCTGCCAATCCAGTGTCTTGGGAACAGGCTTGCTGAAAATGAGTACGAGTGCAGCGCGTTGGTGATTATTCATGGTATCAGTCTGTGATACCAGAACAATCTGCTCAAGCGTTTGGCCGTAGGAGGCTGGAGTCTTGGCAGGCAGGAAAAGTCATTGCGTTCAACAGAGGAAAGCCGACCGGCTCAGAATGGCTGGTCGGCCAGAGTCAAGCAGACCTCAATGCTTGAACATCACATGCCGCACACAGGTGTAATCCTCAAGCCCATACATCGACATATCCTTCCCATACCCCGAGTGCTTCTGCCCACCATGGGGCATTTCGCTGACCAGCATGAAGTGCGTATTCACCCAGGTGCAGCCGTACTGCAGGCGCGCCGCCAGGCGGTGCGCGCGGCCGCTGTCGCGGGTCCACACCGACGAAGCCAGGCCGTAGTCGGAATCGTTGGCCCACTCCAGTGCCTGGGCCTCATCGGTGAAGCGGGTCACCGACACCACCGGGCCGAACACTTCGTGGCGGACGATTTCGTCATCCTGCAAGGCATCGGCCAGCACTGTGGGCTCGAAGAAGAAGCCATCACCGGCAATCACCTTGCCACCGGTGACCAGGCGGATATGCGGCTGCTCGATGGCGCGCTGCACCAGGCCGGCCACCTTGTCGCGGTGCTGGGCGCTGATCAGCGGGCCCAGCTCGGTGCCTTCGGCCTCCTGCAGGCCGTGCTTGATGCTGGCAACGGCCGCGCCCAGGCGCTCGACGAACTGCTCGTAGATGCCGCTCTGCACGTACAGCCGGCAGGCGGCGGTGCAGTCCTGGCCGGCGTTGTAGAAGCCGAAGGTGCGGATGCCGTCGATGGCCGCGTCGATGTCGGCGTCGTCGAACACCAGCACCGGCGCCTTGCCGCCCAGCTCCATGTGCATGCGCTTCACGCTGTCGGCAGTGGCGCCGATGATGTGCGCGCCGGTGGGGATGGAGCCGGTCAGCGACACCATGCGCACCTTGGCGTGGGTGACCAGCGGGTTGCCCACGGTCTGGCCCCGGCCAAACAGAATGTTCAGCACACCGGCCGGCAGCAGGCCCTGCACCAGTTCACCCAGGCGCAGGGCGGTCAGCGGGGTCAGCTCCGACGGTTTGATCACCACGGTGTTGCCGGCGGCCAGGGCCGGGGCGATCTTCCACGCCAGCATCATCAGCGGGTAGTTCCACGGCGCGATGGAGGCCACCACCCCCAGCGGGTCGCGGCGGATCATCGAGGTGTGGCCCGGCAGGTACTCGCCGGCCGCCGAACCGCCCAGGCAGCGGGCTGCGCCGGCGAAGTAGCGGAACACATCGGCGATGGCCGGGATCTCGTCGCCGAGTGCGGCGGTATAGGGCTTGCCGCAGTTCTGTGACTCCAGCCGGGCCAGCTCCTCGCCATGGGCCTCGATCACATCGGCAATCGCCAGCAGTGCGGCCGAGCGCTCCTTGGGCGTAGTCTGCGACCAGCCGTCGAAGGCCCGGTCTGCGGCGCGTACGGCAATATCGACCTGGGCCTCGGTGGCCTCGAGAATCTGCGCCAGGGCAGTGCCTCTGGCCGGGTCCAGCACGGTCCAGGCCGGGCCTTCACCGTTTACGAGACGGCCGTCGATCAGCATTTGGGTTTGCATCGGGGACTCCTCCTGGGTCATTTGCCGCTGCCCGCGACGCTTTCGCCGCCGCGGGTCAGGTAATAGGCGCCGAGTATCGGCAGCATGGTCACCAGCATCACCAGCATGGCGACCACGTTGGTCACCGGCACGTCACGCGGGCGGCTGAGCTGGTTGAGCAGCCAGATCGGCAGAGTGCGTTCGTTGCCGGCGGTGAAGGTGGTGACGATGATTTCGTCGAACGACAGGGCGAAGGCCAGCATGCCGCCGGCCAGCAGGGCCGAACCGAGGTTGGGCAGGATGATGTAGCGGAAGGTTTGCCAGCCATCGGCGCCCAGGTCCATCGAGGCTTCGATCAGGCTCTGCGAGGTGCGCCGCAGGCGGGCGATGACGTTGTTGTAGACGATCACCACGCAGAAGGTCGCGTGGCCGACCACGATGGTGAACAGCCCGGGCTCGATACCCAGGCTCTTGAACGCCGACAGCAGGGCGATACCGGTGATGATGCCGGGCAGGGCGATGGGCAGGATCAGCATCAACGAGATGCCTTCCTTGCCGAAAAAATCGCGCCGGTACAGCGCCGCCGAAGCCAGGGTGCCGAGCACCAGGGCGATCAGCGTGGCCAGGCACGCCACCTGAAGCGACAGCTTGATCGCCTCGAGCACGTCGGGGCGGGCGAAGGCCACGCTGAACCACTTCAGGGTGAAGCCTTGTGGCGGGAAGCTGAACGCGGCGTCCTCGGTGTTGAAGGCGTACAGCAGGATGATCAGGATCGGGAAGTGCAGGAACACCAGCCCGCCCCAGGCCGCCAGGCGCAGGCCCCATGAGGCTTTGTCAGAGTGCATCGAAGGCCCCCAGGCGTTTGACGATGGACAGGTAAACGGCAATCAGCACGATCGGCACCAGGGTGAAGGCTGCCGCCATGGGCATGTTGCCGATCGCCCCTTGCTGGGCGTACACCATGCTGCCGATGAAGT
The DNA here is from genome assembly GCF_044900265.1 of Pseudomonas sp. NPDC089406. Taxonomy (NCBI): domain Bacteria; kingdom Pseudomonadati; phylum Pseudomonadota; class Gammaproteobacteria; order Pseudomonadales; family Pseudomonadaceae; genus Pseudomonas; species Pseudomonas sp. NPDC089406. The sequence continues at coordinate 4,499 of NZ_JBJDNC010000033.1, forward strand.
AGCCGGGCGGGCCGACCAGCTGCGGCACGATGAAGTCGCCCAGGGTCAGCGAGAAGGTGAAGATCGAGCCTGCGGCAATACCCGGCACCGACAGCGGCAGCACCACCTGCAGGAAGGTCTGCCCGGGCCGCGCGCCAAGGTCGGCGGAAGCTTGCAGCAGCGAGGGCGGCAGGCGCTCCAGCGAGGCCTGGATGGGCAGGATCATGAACGGCAGCCAGATGTACACGAACACCAGAAAGCGCCCCAGGTGCGAGGTGGACAGCGTGCTGCCGCCCACCCCGGGGATGCCCAGCACCAGCTGCAGCACGCCGTCCAGGTGCAACTGCTGGATGAACCACTGGGCCACGCCGCCCTTGGCCAGCAGCAGGGTCCAGGCGTAGGTCTTGACGATGTAGCTGGCCCACATCGGCATCATCACCGCGATGTAGAAGAACGCCTTGGTGCGCCCGCTGGTGTAGCGCGCCATGTAGTAGGCGATGGGGAAGGCCAGCGCGGCGCTGGCCAGCGACACGGCCACGGCCATGCTCAAGGTGCGCAGGATGATGTCGAAGTTCGACGGGCTGAACAGCGCGGCGAAGTTGGCCAGGGTCAGCTCTGGCGACACCGTCATGGAGAAGTCGTCGAAGGTGTAGAAGCCTTGCCACAACAGGTTCAGCAGCGAGCCCAGGTAGATCGCGCCAAACCACAGCAGCGGCGGGATCAGCAGCATCAGCAGGTACAGGTTGGGGCGCCGGTACAACAGGTTGCACAGGCGCCGCAGCACCGAGCTGCCCGGTTGCTCGCTGGCGGCTTGCACGGCCAGGCTCATGGCTGGGTTTCCTGCAGTGCGGTCATCGCCTCACGCGGCCAGCTGGCTTGCACGCGCTGGCCGGCCTGCCAGGGGTGGGGCTGTTCTTGCCACTGGTCGTTGGCCTGGCTCACCGCCAGCAATTGTCCGCCGTCGAGCTTCAGTTCAAAGCGGGTGGCGCTGCCCTGGTACTGGATATCGTGCAACACGCCGGCCACCTGCACCTCGTGGCTGGCCGGCTGGCCGCCCAGGCGGATGTGCTCGGGGCGAATCGAGAACGGCTGCGGGCTGCCGCTGAGCTGTTGCGCCAGCTCGCCACGCAGCACGTTGGAGGTGCCGACGAACTCGGCCACAAACGTTGTGGCTGGCTTCATGTACAGGTTGCGCGGGGTGTCCACCTGCTCGATGCGCCCGCGGTTGAACACCGCCACCCGGTCGGACATCGACAGCGCTTCGGTCTGGTCGTGGGTGACGAAAATGAAGGTGATGCCCAACTGGCGCTGGAGTTTTTTCAGCTCGCCCTGCATCTGCTCGCGCAGCTTCAGGTCGAGGGCGCCGAGGGGTTCGTCGAGCAGCAGCACCCGCGGGCGGTTGACCAGTGCCCGGGCCAGGGCTACGCGCTGGCGCTGCCCGCCGGACAACTGCGCCGGCTTGCGCGCACCGTAGTCACCCAGGGCGACCATGGCCAGCGCCTCGTCGGCGCGGGCATGGCGCTCGGCCTTGGCCACGCCCTTGACCTTGAGGCCATAGGCGACGTTGTCGCGCACGTTCATGTGCGGGAACAGCGCGTAGTCCTGGAACACCGTGTTCACGTCGCGCTGGTACGGCGGCAGGCCGGCGGCCTCGCTGCCGTGGATGCGGATCGAGCCGCTGCTGGGCTGCTCGAAGCCGGCGATCAGGCGCAGGCAGGTGGTCTTGCCCGAACCCGAAGGGCCGAGCATGGAGAAGAATTCGCCATCGTGGATGTCGATACTGACCTGGTCGACTGCCTTGACCTCGCCGAAGGTGCGGCAAACCTGGGTGAACTGGACTGCTGGGGGCATGGTGCGGCTCCGGCTGGGACAGATTTCTGTGGGAGCGGGTTTACCCGCGAACACCGGCCGTCAGGCCGGTGCCATGCACCGCGTTGCATGCTTCGCGGGTGAACCCGCTCCCACAGGGTGCGCGGTACGCTTGGTGAGGGGGTTATCGTCCACCCATGATCGCGATGTAATCCTGGGTCCAGCGGCTGTAGGGCACGAACTTGCCGCCCTCGGCCTGCGGGGTTTTCCAGAAGGCGATCTTGTCGAAGTTGTCGAAGCCGTTGGTCTTGCAGCCCTCGGCCCCCAGCAGTTCGCTGCCGGTGCAGGCTGCTGGCACCGCCGGCAACGAGCCGAACCAGGCGGCTACGTCACCCTGCACCTTCGGTTGCAGCGACCAGTCCATCCACTGGTAGGCGCAGTTGGGGTGCTTGGCTTCGGCGTGCAGCATGGTGGTGTCGGCCCAGCCAGTGGCGCCTTCCTTCGGCACCACCGAGGCCACCGGCTGCTTGTCGGCCTGCAGGCCGTTGACCATGTAGCCCCACGAACTGGTGGCCGCCACGCCTTCGTTCTTCACGTCGCTCATCTGCACCGTCGCGTCATGCCAGTAGCGGTGAATCAGCGGTTGCTGCTGGCGCAGCAGGTCGAGCACCGCCTTGTATTGCATCTCGGTCAGCTCGTAGGGGTTCTGGATACCCAGTTCAGGCTTGGCCGACTTCAGGTACAGCGCGGCATCGGCGATGTAGATCGGCCCGTCGTAGGCCTGCACGCGGCCCTTGTTGGGTTTGCCGTCCGGCAGGTTCTGCGGCTCGAACACCACGCTCCAGCTGGTAGGTGGTGTCTTGAACACGTTGGTGTTGTACAGCAGCACGTTCGGGCCCCACTGGTAGGGCGTGCCGTACACCTGGTCCTTGACCACGTACCAGGCGCCGTTTTGCAGGCGCGGGTCGAGGTTTTTCCAGTTGGGGATCAGCGCCGTGTTGATCGGTTGCACACGCTTGCCGGCCACCAGGCGCAGCGAGGCGTCGCCAGAGGCGGTGACCAGGTCGTAGCCGCCCTTGGTCATCAGGCTGACCATCTCGTCGGAGGTGGCAGCGGTCTTCACGTTGACCTTGCAGCCGGTCTGCTTCTCGAAGCCAGTCACCCAGTCGTAGGCCTTGTCGCTGTCACCGCGCTCGATGTAGCCGGGCCAGGCGATGATATCCAGCTGCCCTTCACTGGCGCCGAGCTTCTGCGGCAGCCCGGCGGCCTGCGCGCCGGCACTGGCCAGCAGGGCGCCGAGCAAAATGGTCTTGTGCACTGACATGATGTTCCCTCTTGTTCGAAATTGTGGTCGGGGCAGTCGTCAAGCAAAGCGGTGAAGCCATCGTTGATTGCGTGTTGTACGGGGTTACTCCAGGTGCTCGCCGTGGCGCGCCATGATGTGGCGCACCACGCTGTAGTCCTGCAGTGAGTCGCTGGACAGATCCTTGCCATAGCCCGAGCGCTTCAGGCCGCCGTGGGGCATTTCGCTGGCCAGCATGAAGTGGCTGTTGATCCAGGTGCAGCCGTACTGCAAGCGGTTGGCCACCTGCATGGCCTTGTCCAGGTTCTGCGTCCATACCGACGAGGCCAGGCCGTATTCCGACTCGTTGGCCCAGTCCACTGCCTGGGCCAGGCCCTCGAAGCGGGTCACCGTGACCACCGGGCCGAACACCTCGCGCTGGACGATCTCGTCGTGTTGCCGGCAGCCGGCCAGCAGCGTGGGTTGATAGTAGAAGCCGGGCCCGGAATGCACGGCGGCGCCGGTCACCCGTTCGATATGCGGCTGGCCCAGGGCGCGTTCGACAAAGCTGGCCACGCGGTCGCGCTGGCGCGGGGTGATCAGCGGGCCGATCTCGTTGTCGGCGTCGCGCTTGCCGGCAAACCGCAGCGAGGCAACAGCGGCGCCCAGTTCCTCGACCAGGCGGTCGTGGATGCCGGCCTGGGCATAGATGCGGCAGGCGGCGGTACAGTCCTGGCCGGCGTTGTAGTAGCCGTAGGCGCGCACGCCGGCCACCACCGCCTCAAGGTCGGCGTCGTCGCAGACGATCACCGGCGCCTTGCCGCCCAGCTCCAGGTGGGTGCGCTTGAGGGTGCGCGAGGCGGCCTGGAGGATCTTCTGCCCGGTGACGATATCGCCGGTCAGCGACACCATGCGCACCGCCGGGTGGCTCACCAGGTGGCTGCCAACACTCTCGCCGCCGCCACAGACGATATTCAGCACGCCGGGCGGCAGCAGCTCGTTGAGCGCCGGCGCCAATGCCAGAATCGACAGCGGGGTGTGTTCGGAGGGCTTGAACACCAGGGTGTTGCCTGCCGCCAGGGCCGGGGCGATCTTCCAGGCGGCCATCATGATCGGGTAGTTCCACGGCGCGATGGACGCCACCACCCCCAGCGGGTCGCGGCGCACCAGGCTGGTGTAGCCGGGCAGGTATTCGCCGGCCAGTTGGCCGGTCTGGCAGCGCACGGCGCCGGCGAAGAAGCGGAACACGTCGATGGCCGCAGCCAGGTCATCCTGGCGGGCCAGGTGCAGGGGTTTGCCGCAGTTCAGCGCCTCGAGGCGGGCCAGTTGTTCCTGCTGGCGCAGCAGGGCGTCGGCGATTTCCAGCAGCACGCCCGAGCGTTGTTGCGGGGTGGTCCGGGCCCAGCCGGCAAAGGCCCGCTGGGCGGCGACGATGGCGGCCTCGACCTGTTCGACGCCGGCCTCGGCAATGCGCACCAGGGTTTCGCCGCTGGCCGGGTTGAGGATCGGTTCTGCCGGCCCGCAGCCTTCGACCAGCTCGCCATCGATGAGCAACGCGGTGCACAGCGGGGTAGGGGTACCAGGCATCGCAGGCTCACTTTGGCTGTTATTGGAGGTGTTGCCGTTGAGTCAGCCTAGAGCGCCCGGGGCCTGCCTACAAATTCGAAATAAAGAAGGTGGCCATCGATTAAATCGAATGCTTGCGCCCGCCGGCCGGCTGCTCCCGGGCCACGGTGAGGAACGGGTCCACCAGTGCCGGGCGCGCGGTGCCCCGGCGCCAGGCCAGGCCGACGTCGAGGGTCTGGTTGAGGTCGGCCAGCGGCCGGGCCTCGATGATGTCGCCTTCCAGCGACCAGGGGCGGTAGGTCATGTCCGGCTGGATCGACACCCCGAGCCCCGCTGCCACCAGGCTGCGCACGGCCTCGGTGGAGGCGGTGCGCAGGCTGACGTTGGCCTGCAGCCCGGCGCTGGCCCACATGCGCCGGGCGTTGTGCTCCATTTCGTCGACGTTCAGCTGAATCAAGGGCTGCTCGGCGACATCGGCCAGGCTGATGCTGTCCTGCTCCAGCAGCGGGTGCTGGGCCGGCAGCCACAGGCGGTGCGGCGAGTGGGTCAGCACTTCGGTCTGTAGCGCCATGCGGTCTTCGAGGTTGGACAAAATCAGTACCGCCACGTCGATTTCGCCGCTGACCAGCAGGTGCTCGATATACGGCCGCTCGTCCTCCACCACCCGCAGTGCCACGTTGGGGTAGGCACGTTGAAAGCGGGTCAGCAGGTCGGCCAGGTAGTAACCGGCCACCAGGCTGGTGACGCCGATGGTCAACTGGCCCGACACCTGGTCGGTGCTTTGTTGCAGGCTGCGCTTGGCGTTGTCGACGGTGGCCAGAATCAGGTGCGCCTGGCGCAAAAACTGGTGGCCCTGGTGGGTCAGGGTCATGCCCTTGGCGTGGCGGTTGAACAGCAGCACGCCGATTTCCTGCTCCAGTTGCTGGATGGCCAGGGTCAGGGTGGACTGCGAAATGAACACCGCCTGGGCGGCGGCGGAGATGGAGCCGGTCTCGGCAACAGCGATGAAGTGCCGGATCTGGCGCAGGGTCATCATGGGGGGCTGGCTTCTTATGAGTTTTATCGGCTGAGGCCAGCATAGTTCGTTTTTATCGATGGCAGGCGCAACATCCGGAAGCATTTGTTCAGGTGGCTAACCTCGGGCGCCGTCCTACTCTGGTGGCCTCTTTTTCGCACCGTGGAGACGCAACGATGAACACCCGGGGTCTGCTCGACCAACTGCTCAAGTCCGGCCAGGAACTGCTCGGCAACCAAACCAGCAAGAGTGCTGGCAAATCCACCAGCGGCGGCCTGGGCGGCCTGCTTTCCGGTGCTGGCGGTGGCGCCTTGGCAGCTGGCGCCATGGGCCTGCTGATGGGCAACAAGAAGGCCCGCAAGTACGGCGGCAAGGTGCTCACCTATGGTGGCCTTGCCGCCCTTGGCGTGCTGGCCTACAAGGCCTACGGCAACTGGCAGACCCGCCAGGGCGCCGGCAACCACGAACCGCAGACCCTCGACCGCCTGCCGCCGGCCCAGGCCGAGCAGCACAGCCAGGCGGTACTGCGCGCGCTGGTGGCGGCGGCCAAGTCCGACGGCCATATCGACGAGCGCGAGCGGGCCTTGATCGAGGGCGAGTTCACCCGCCTGGACAGCGACCGCGAACTGCAGCACTGGCTGCACGCCGAGCTGAACAAGCCGCTGGACCCGGCCGAGGTGGCCCGCGCCGCGCAAACCCCGGAAATGGCCGCCGAGATGTACCTGGCCAGCGTGATGATGGTCGATCAGGAGAACTTCATGGAGCGCGCCTACCTGGACGAGCTGGCCCGCCAACTGCGCCTGGACCCGGCACTGCGCCAGGAACTGGAGAACCAGGTTCGGCTTGCCGCCGGTCAATGAACTGGCATTTGGCCAGTTCGCGGGGCAGCTAAGCCCGAATACAGCAGCATTCAGCCGCAAAAGCGTAGGAAGCCTGGGCTATACTTCGGCGATTTTTCCCGCTTGTGACGAATTCCTGAGGGCTGAATGTGAAGAACTGGACCTTGCGCCAACGGATCCTGGCAAGTTTCGCCGTGATCATCGCCATCATGTTGCTGATGATCGTGGCAGCCTACTCAAGGCTGCTGGCGATCGAGTCCAGTGAAGAAGCAGTAGGCTCCGACAGCATCCCCGGGGTCTACTACAGCTCGATGATCCGCAGCGCCTGGGTCGACAGCTATGTCACCAGCCAGCAGTTGGTGGGGCTGTCGAACCACCGCGAAATCACCTCGGCGGACCTTGAGCTGTTCAAGAGCTTCGACGAGCGCTTGAAAAAGCATATGGCCAGCTACCAGGGCACTATCCGCAGTGCCGACGACCAGGCAGCCTTCGATCTCTTCACCCGCCAGGAAGAGGTCTACATCAAGTTGGTGGCCCAGGTTCTCGACGCCTACCGCAAGCATGACTACAGCGAAGCCCAGCGCCTGATCGCCGAGGTGCTGACCCCGGCCTGGAACGAGGGGCGCAGCCACCTGAACGGGGTGATCGAGCGCAACCGCGAATCGGCCGATGCCGCCACCAATGAAATCGTCAACGCCGTGGCCACGGCCAAGGTCAGCATGATGGTGTCGCTGGTGCTGGCGATCATCGCCGCCGGCGTATGTGGCCTGCTGCTGATGCGCGCCATCACCGCGCCCATGCAGCGCATCGTCCACGCCCTCGACCGCCTGCGCTCGGGCGATTTGAGCATGCGCCTGAGCCTGGACCGCAAGGACGAGTTCGGCGCCATCGAAAGCGGCTTCAACGAAATGGCCGAGTCGCTGGCGGGCCTGGTGTCCCAGGCCCAGCGCTCGTCGGTGCAGGTGACCACCTCGGTCACCGAAATCGCCGCCACCTCCAAGCAGCAACAGGCCACCGCCACCGAAACCGCCGCCACCACCACCGAGATTGGCGCCACCTCGCGGGAGATCGCCGCCACCTCGCGCGACCTGGTGCGCACCATGACCGAGGTCACCAGCGCCGCCGACCAGGCCTCGAGCCTGGCCGGCTCCGGCCAACAGGGCCTGGCGCGCATGGAAGAAACCATGCACCAGGTGATGGGCGCCGCCGAGCTGGTCAACGCCAAGCTGGGCATCCTCAACGAGAAGGCCGGCAACATCACCCAGATGGTGGTGACCATCGTCAAGGTGGCCGACCAGACTAACCTGCTGTCGCTCAACGCTGCCATCGAGGCGGAAAAGGCCGGCGAGTACGGCCGCGGCTTTGCCGTGGTGGCCACCGAAGTGCGCCGCCTGGCCGACCAGACCGCCGTGGCCACCTACGATATCGAGCAGATGGTGCGCGAGATCCAGTCGGCGGTGTCGGCCGGGGTGATGGGTATGGACAAGTTCTCCGAAGAAGTGCGCCGCGGCATGTTCGAGGTGCAGCAGGTGGGCGAGCAACTGAGCCAGATCATCCACCAGGTGCAGGCGCTGGCGCCGCGGGTGCTGATGGTCAACGAAGGCATGCAGGCCCAGGCCACCGGTGCCGAGCAGATCAACCAGGCCCTGGCCCAGCTCAGCGATGCCAGCACGCAGACGGTGGAGTCGTTGCGCCAGGCCAGCTTCGCCATCGATGAGCTGAGCCAGGTGGCGGCCGGCCTGCGTGGCGGTGTGTCGCGCTTCAAAGTCTGACGACCATGACCGACCTGCATCCGCGCGAGGAGCGCACGGCCGCCGCCAAGGGCGTGCTGTACCTGCAGTTTCGCATTGGCCAGCAGCGCTTTGCGCTGGACGTGCGCGAGGTGATCGAAGTGCTGCCACGCCGCCCGCTCAAGCCGATCCCCCAGGCCCCGGCCTGGGTCGCCGGCATATTGGCGCACCGCGGTGAGCTGGTGCCGGTGATCGACCTGTCGGCGCTGTGCTTCGCCACCCCGGCAGCGGCCCGCAGCAGCACCCGCCTGGTGCTGGTGCGTTACGACGGCGACCCGCTGCGCCCGGGCCTGCAACTGGGGCTGGTGCTCGAACAGGCCACCGACACCCTGCGCTGCCAGCCTGAGGAGTTCCAGCCCTACGGCCTGGACAACGCCGAAGCGCCGTACCTGGGGCCGGTGCGCCAGGACGCCGCCGGGCTGTTGCAGCGCATTCGCGTGCAGGACCTGCTGCCCGAAGCCGTGCGCCCGTTGCTGTTCCCCGATGAGCCAGGGCAGGAGCGCGCATGAGCGAACAACGGTTCTTCCGCTTTTTGCAGGAGCGCATCGGCCTGGACGTGGAGTCGGTCGGCGTGGCCATGGTCGAGCGCGCCCTGCACCAGCGCAGCCAGGCCGTGCAGGCAACAGACCTGGACGACTACTGGGTGCGCCTGCGCCAGTCGGCGGCCGAGCAGCAGGCCTTGATCGAGGCGGTGATCGTCCCCGAGACCTGGTTCTTCCGCTACCCCGAATCCTTCGACGCCTTGCTGACCCTTGCCCGCAAGCGCCAGGCGGAACTGGCCGGGGCGCGGCCGCTGCGCATCCTCAGCCTGCCGTGCTCCACCGGCGAGGAACCCTATTCGATTGCCATGGCTTTGCTCGACGGCGGCCTGTTACCGGCCAGCTTCCTGATCGACGCCATGGACATCAGCCCCAACTCGGTGGCCAAGGCGCAGCAGGCCGAGTACGGCCGCAACTCGTTCCGTGGCAGTGACCTGGCGTTTCGCGAGCGGCACTTCAGCACCGAAGGCGAGGTTCACCGCCTGGATGAGCGGGTACGCCGCCAGGTGAGCCTGCAGGCGGGCAATGTGCTGGACCCGGCGCTGAAAAGCCGCGACGGGCTGTACGACTTCGTGTTCTGCCGCAACCTGTTGATCTATTTCGACGTGCCGACCCAGCAGCAGGTGTTCGAGGTACTCAAGCGCCTGACCCATGCCCAGGGCGTGCTGTTCATCGGCCCGGCCGAGGGCAGCCTGCTGGCGCGCCTAGGCATGCGCCCGGTGGGTATCCCCCAGTCGTTCGCCTATGTACGCCAGGCCGACCCGGCACCCGCGCCCACTGAAAAAACCGAGCGCCCGCAGCGCCAGCCCACAGTGCCGAAGGTAGTGCCATTGGCGCCCCGGGCTCCGCGCCCGGCCAGCCCTGCGCCGCAACCCGCACCAGCCCGTGAAAGCGAAGCGCAGTTGCTGGCGCTCATCGCCCAGGCCGCCAACGGCGGCGACAGCCAGCAGGCCCGTGCCGGCTGCGAGCGCTACCTCAAGCAGTTCGCCCCCAAGGCCCAGGTGTACTACTGGCTGGGCCTGCTCAGCGACACCGAAGGCGATGCCACCCAGGCCATCGTCCACTACCGCAAGGCCCTGTATCTGGAGCCCCAGCACCCCGAGACACTGATACACCTGGCGGCGCTGCTTGCCGCGCAAGGCGATGCAGCAGGCGCCCGGCGCTTGCAGGAGCGCGCAGCACGGGTCGGCCGGGAGTCTGAACGATGAGCACCGGCCTGGACATGCAAGTGATTGCCCACGAAGACGAGGCCATCGACGATTGCTGGAACCGCATCGGCGTGCACGGCGACAAACAATGCCCGTTGCTTGCGCGGCATATCCACTGCCGCAACTGCGAGGTGTACGCCTCTGCCGCCACCCGCTTGCTGGACCGCTACGCGCTGGTCGCGGATGACGTGCTGGCCGCCCCGGTGGCAGCGCAAGAACCGGCCACTGGCCGCTCGATGCTGCTGTTCCGCCTGGGTGAGGAATGGCTGGCGCTGCCCACCGTTTGCCTGGCCGAGATCGCCCCGGCGCAGCCGGTGCATTCGCTGCCGCACCAGCGCTCGCGGGTGCTGCAGGGGGTGGCCAATGTGCGCGGTGCACTGGTGCCGTGCCTGTCGCTGGCTGACCTGCTGGGCGTGGCGGGCGAGCCTGCCGGCGAGCGCAGCGGGCGCAACCTGCCACGTATGCTGATCCTGGCCGCCGAGGGCGGGCCGGTGGTGGTGCCGGTGGACGAGATCGACGGCATTCACCGGCTCGACCCGGCGCACCTCGACCAAGGCCGCGACACCGCTCACTTCACCGCCGCCGTGCTGCAATGGCGCAGCCGCAGCGTGCGGGTGCTGGACGAAGACCATTTACTGCAAGCCGTGAAGCGGAGCCTGTCATGACCCCCGAGCAAATGCGCGACGCTTCGCTGCTCGAGCTGTTCAGCCTGGAGGCCGAGGCGCAAACCCAGGTGCTCAGCGCCGGCCTGATGGCGCTGGAGCGCAACCCGGCGCAGCCCGACCAGCTCGAGGCCTGCATGCGCGCGGCCCACTCGCTCAAGGGCGCGGCGCGGATCGTCGGCATCGATGCCGGGGTCAGCGTCGCCCATGTGATGGAAGACTGCCTGGTGGCCGCCCAGGAAGGCCGCCTGCTGCTGCGCCCGGAGCATATCGACGCGCTGCTGCAGGGCACCGACCTGTTGATGCGCATCGCCACCCCCGGCGACCCGGGGGGCGAGGCTGCGGTGCCGGCGTTTCTGGCACAGCTTGCAGGCCTGCTGGACCCGGCCGCCGCGCAAGCATTGCCTGTGCCGGCCGCCCCAGCACCGGCTGCACCTGCGCTGCCCGAACCGCCTGTGGCCAGCGAGCCGCTGCCTGAACCTGCCGCCGAGCCTGAGCCATCCGCAACGCGCAAAGCCGGCAAGCGCACCGGCGAGAGCGGCGAGCGGGTGTTGCGGGTCACCGCCGACCGCCTGAACAGCCTGCTCGACCTGTCAAGCAAATCCCTGGTCGAGACCCAGCGCCTGAAGCCCTACCTGGCCACCTTGCAGCGCCTCAAGCGCATGCACGGCCAGGGCATGCGCGCGCTGGACGGGCTCAAGGCCCAGCTGGAAGCCAGCGGGCAAAATGCCGAAGTGCTGCAGGCCCTGGCGCAAACCCAGCAACTGCTGGCCGAAACCCAGCAGATTTTGCTGCAGCAGGCCACCGACCTCGACGAGTTCGGCTGGCAGGCCAGCCAGCGTGCGCAACTGCTGTACGACACCGCGCTGGCCTGCCGTATGCGCCCGTTCGCCGATGTGCTGAACGGGCAGAGCCGCATGGTCCGCGACCTTGGCCGCTCGCTGGGCAAACCGGTGCGCCTGGTGGTCGAGGGCGAGAAGACCCAGGTCGACCGCGATGTGCTGGAAAAGCTCGAAGCGCCGCTCACTCACCTTTTGCGCAACGCCGTCGACCATGGCATCGAATCGTCCGAGCGGCGCCTGCTGGCCGGCAAGCCCGAGGAGGGCACGGTGCGCCTGCGCGCCTCGCACCAGGCCGGGCTGCTGGTGCTGGAGCTGACCGACGACGGGGCCGGTATCGACCTGCAGCGCCTGAGCCGCAGCATCGTCGAGCGCGGCCTGTCGCCGGCCGATACCGTGGCGCAGATGAGCGAGGCGGAGCTGTTGAGCTTCTTGTTCCTGCCGGGCTTCAGCCTGCGCGACAAGGTGACCGAAGTGTCCGGGCGCGGCGTCGGGCTGGATGCGGTGCAGCACATGGTGCGCGAATTGCGCGGCGCCATCGAGCTGACCCAGGTGGCCGGGCAGGGCTGCTGCTTCCACCTCGAAGTGCCGTTGACCCTGTCGGTGGTGCGCAGCCTGGTGGTGGAGGAGGGCGGCGAGGCCTATGCCTTCCCCCTGGCGCATATCGAACGCACCCTGGATGTGGCGGCCGAGGATATCGTGCAGATAGAGGGGCGCCAGCACTTCTGGCACGAAGGCCGGCATATCGGCCTGGTGGCGGCCAGCCAGTTACTCAACCGCCCGGCCACCCAGGACGAGGGGCACAGCCTGCGGGTGGTGGTGATCCGCGAGCGCGACCAGCTGTACGGGGTGGCCGTGCAGCGGCTGATCGGCGAGCGGGTGTTGGTGGTGATGCCGCTCGACCCGCGGTTGGGCAAGGTTCAGGACATCTCGTCCGGCGCCCTGCTCGACGATGGCTCGGTGGTGCTGATCATCGACGTCGAAGACCTGCTGCGCTCGGTGGAAAAACTGCTCAGCACCGGCCGCCTGGAGCGCATCGAGCGCGGCGCCAAAGGTGGGCGTGGGGTGGCCCGCAAGCGCGTGCTGGTGGTGGACGACTCGCTGACCGTGCGCGAGCTGCAGCGCAAGCTGTTGAGCCACCGCGGCTACGACGTGGCGGTGGCGGTGGATGGCATGGACGGCTGGAACGCCCTGCGCAGCGATGACTTCGACCTGCTGATCACCGACATCGACATGCCGCGCATGGACGGTATCGAGCTGGTCACCCTGGTGCGCCGCGACCACCGCCTGCAATCGCTGCCGGTGATGGTGGTGTCGTACAAGGACCGCGAGGAAGATCGCCGGCGTGGACTGGATGCCGGCGCCGACTATTATCTGGCCAAGGCCAGCTTCCATGACGATGCGTTGCTGGATGCCGTCGAGGAGCTGATCGGAGGGGCCCAGGGATGAAGATCGCCATCGTCAACGACATGCCCATGGCCGTGGAGGCCCTGCGCCGGGCGCTGGCCTTCGAGCCTGCGCACCAGGTGGTGTGGGTGGCCAGCAATGGCGCCGAGGCCATCGCCCGCTGCGCCGAACAGACCCCCGACCTGATCCTCATGGACCTGATCATGCCGGTGATGGACGGCGTGGAGGCCACCCGGCGGATCATGGCCGAGACCCCTTGTGCCATCGTCATCGTCACTGTCGACCGCAAGCAGAACGTGCACCGGGTGTTCGAGGCCATGGGCCACGGCGCGCTGGATGTGGTCGACACCCCGGCCCTGGGCGCCGGTGACCCGCGCGAAGCAGCGGCGCCGCTGCTGCGCAAGATCCTCAACATCGCCTGGCTGATCGGCCAGCAGCGGCCCAGCGCGCCGCGCGCGGTGCCGGCGCCGGTGCGCGAAGCCGCGCAGCGCCAGGGCCTGGTGGCGATCGGCTCGTCTGCCGGCGGGCCGGCAGCGCTGGAGGTGCTGCTCAAGGGGCTGCCGCGAACCTTCCCGGCGGCCATCGTGCTGGTGCAGCACGTCGACCAGGTCTTTGCCGCCGGCATGGCCGAATGGCTGGCCTCGGCCAGTGGCCTGCCGGTGCGCCTGGCCCGCGAAGGCGAGCCGCCGCAGCCGGGCCAGGTCCTGCTGGCCGGCACCAACCACCATATCCGCCTGCTGCAGAACGGCCAGCTGGCCTACACTGCCGAGCCGGTCAACGAAATCTACCGGCCGTCGATCGACGTGTTCTTCGAAAGCGTGGCACGCTACTGGGCCGGTGAAGCGGTAGGCGTGTTGCTCACCGGTATGGGCCGCGATGGCGCCCAGGGTTTGAAGCTGATGCGCGAGCGCGGCTTTCTGACCATCGCCCAGGACCAGCAGAGCAGTGCGGTGTACGGTATGCCCAAGGCTGCCGCAGCAATCAATGCGGCAGTGGAAATCCGTCCGTTGGAGCGTATCGCCGGGCGACTGATGGAAGTCTATTCGAAATGACGACTTGTAATGATTCACGCCGCCTGGCCGGCCGTGAGCAGGTGACTAGGGATGAATGATCTGCCAACCGAAGGTCTGACGACCACCAACGAAAACTCGGCCATGGTCCTGCTGGTGGATGACCAGGCCATGATCGGTGAGGCAGTGCGTCGCGGGCTGGCCCAGGAAGAGAACATCGACTTCCATTTTTGCGCCGACCCGCACCAGGCTGTGGCCCAGGCCATGCGCATCAAGCCCACGGTTATTCTGCAGGACCTGATCATGCCGGGCCTGGACGGCCTGACCCTGGTGCGCGAGTACCGCAACAACCCGGCCACCCAGGACATCCCGATCATCGTCCTGTCGACCAAGGAAGACCCGCTGGTCAAGAGCGCGGCCTTTGCCGCCGGGGCCAACGACTACCTGGTCAAGCTGCCCGACACCATCGAGTTGGTGGCGCGCATTCGCTACCACTCGCGCTCCTACCTCACCCTGCTGCAGCGCGACGAAGCCTACCGCGCCCTGCGGGTGAGCCAGCAGCAACTGCTCGACACCAACCTGATGCTGCAGCGGCTGATGAACTCCGACGGCCTGACCGGGCTGTCCAACCGCCGCCACTTCGACGAGTACCTGGAGCTGGAATGGCGCCGGGCCCTGCGCGAGCAGCAGCAGTTGTCGCTGCTGATGATCGACGTCGACTACTTCAAGGCCTACAACGACAGCTTCGGCCACCTGGCTGGCGACGAGGCCCTGCGCCAGGTGGCCGAGGGCATTCGCAGCTGCTGCGCGCGCCCCAGCGACCTGCCGGCGCGCTATGGCGGCGAGGAGTTCGCCCTGGTGTTGCCCAACACCTCGCCGGGCGGCGCGCGCCTGGTGGCCGAGAAGCTGCGCCAGAGCATCATCGCCCTGAGCATCCCGCACATCGCCCCCGAAGCCGGCTCGCACCTGACCGTGAGCATCGGCCTGGCAACCCAGACCCCAAGCCAGGGCAGCCATTGCCGGCAGCTCATCTCGGCAGCGGACAAGGGGCTGTATCAGGCCAAGCACAACGGCCGCAACCAGGTGGGGATTGCCTGATCGGATGAAGTCCAGGCTTTGCAGGGTCTCTGTGGGAGCGGGTTCACCCGCGAACACGGGCAGAGCCCGTGCCATCCCTCGCGGTGTCTGCTTCGCGGGTGAACCCGCTCCCACAGGGGCGCGGTAAGGTCGCGAGCAGCGCCTGCCCGGCGGGGCTGCCGCCGTGGCGCGAATGGCGCTATACTCGCGGGCTTTTCACCGAATTCGCACGAGAGCTGCCCGCCCATGGAAATCCAACCGATCCTGAACACCATCAAGGACCTCACCGAGCGTTCCCAGTCCATTCGGGGGTATCTTTGACTACGATCACAAGCATGATCGTCTGGTCGAAGTAAACCGCGAGCTGGAAGACGCCGCCGTCTGGAACAAGCCCGAGTACGCCCAGGCCCTGGGCCGCGAGCGTGCCATGCTGGCGCAGGTGGTCGAGACCCTCGACAAACTGTCCAACGGCCTGGGCGACTGCAAGGACCTGCTCGACATGGCGGTCGAGGAAAACGACGAAGGCGCTGTCAGCGATGTCGTGACCGAGCTGCAAGGGCTCGAGGAATCCCTCGCCCTGCTCGAGTTCCGTCGCATGTTCAGCGGCGAGATGGACCCGAACAACGCCTACCTGGACATCCAGGCCGGCTCCGGCGGCACCGAGGCCCAGGACTGGGCCAACATCCTGCTGCGCATGTACCTGCGCTGGGCCGACAAGCGCGGTTTCGACGCCACCATCATCGAGCTGTCCGAAGGCGAAGTCGCCGGCATCAAGGGCGCCACCGTGCACATCAAGGGCGAGTACGCCTTTGGCTGGCTGCGCACCGAGATCGGCGTGCACCGCCTGGTGCGCAAGAGCCCGTTCGACTCCGGCGCGCGCCGCCACACCTCGTTCTCGGCGGTGTTCGTCTCCCCCGAAATCGACGACAAGGTCGAAATCGAGATCAACCCGTCGGACCTGCGCATCGATACCTACCGCTCCTCGGGCGCCGGTGGTCAGCACGTCAACACCACCGACTCGGCCGTACGTATCACCCACGTGCCGACCAACACCGTGGTGGCCTGCCAGAACGAACGTTCGCAGCACGCCAACAAGGATACCGCCATGAAAATGCTGCGGGCCAAGTTGTACGAGCTGGAAATGCAAAAGCGCAACGCCGCCTCGCAAGCCCTGGAAGACAGCAAGTCGGACATCGGCTGGGGCCATCAGATCCGCTCCTACGTACTGGATGACTCGCGCATCAAGGACCTGCGGACCGGCGTCGAGCGCAGCGACTGCAACAAGGTGCTCGACGGCGACATTGACGAATACCTCGAAGCGAGCCTCAAGCAGGGCCTGTAACCCGCACACCACCGCCGCGATACCAGGCCCTGGGGGCCGGTATCGCCTGCCCTGCCCGACAGGGGCAACGAATACCTGATGGAAAGACTGACGACATGAGCGACCTCAAGACCGAATCGCAAGACCTGCAACAGGAAGAAAATGCCCTGATCGCCCTGCGCAAGGAAAAACTTGCTGCAGAACGCGCCAAGGGCAACGCCTTCCCCAACGACTTCCGTCGCGACAGCTACTGCAACGACTTGCAGAAGCAGTACGCGGACAAGACCAAGGAAGAGCTGGAAGCAGCCGCGATCCCGGTCAAGGTGGCTGGCCGCATCATGCTCAACCGTGGCTCGTTCATGGTTATCCAGGACATGACCGGCCGTATCCAGGTCTACGTCAACCGCAAGACCCTGCCCGAAGAAACCCTGGCCGCGGTCAAAACCTGGGACCTGGGCGACATCATCAGCGCCGAAGGCACCCTGGCCCGTTCCGGCAAGGGCGATCTGTACGTCGAAATGACCAACGTGCGCCTGCTGACCAAGTCGCTGCGCCCGCTGCCGGACAAGCACCACGGCCTGACCGACACCGAGCAGCGCTACCGCCAGCGCTACGTCGACCTGATGGTCAACGAAGAAACCCGCCACACCTTCCGTGTGCGCTCGCAGGTGATCTCGCACATCCGCAAGTTCCTCATCGAGCGTGACTTCCTCGAAGTCGAAACGCCGATGCTGCAGACCATCCCTGGCGGCGCTGCCGCCAAGCCGTTCGAAACCCACCACAACGCCCTGGACATGGCCATGTTCCTGCGCATCGCGCCGGAGCTGTACCTCAAGCGCCTGGTGGTCGGTGGCTTCGAGAAGGTGTTCGAGATCAACCGCAACTTCCGTAACGAAGGCGTCTCGACCCGTCACAACCCTGAATTCACCATGCTCGAGTTCTACCAGGCCTACGCCGACTACCGCGACAACATGGACCTCACCGAGGAACTGTTCCGCGAGCTGGCGCAGCTGGTACTGGGCAGCACCGATGTGCCGTACGGCGACAAGCTGTTCCACTTCGGCGAGCCGTTCGTGCGCCTGTCGGTGTTCGACTCGATCCTCAAGTACAACCCTGAGCTGACCGCCGCCGACCTGCAGGACGTCGACCGCGCCCGCGACATCGCCAAGAAGGCCGGCGCCAAGGTGCTCGGCCACGAAGGCCTGGGCAAGCTGCAGGTGATGATTTTCGAGGAACTGGTGGAGCACAAGCTGGAGCAGCCGCACTTCATCACCGAGTACCCGTTCGAAGTCTCGCCGCTGGCCCGTCGCAACGACGACAACCCGGCGGTGACCGACCGCTTCGAGCTGTTCATCGGTGGCCGCGAAATCGCCAACGCCTACTCCGAGCTCAATGATGCCGAAGACCAGGCAGAGCGCTTCCTGGCCCAGGTGGCCGAGAAAGACGCCGGTGACGACGAAGCCATGCACTACGACGCCGACTTCGTCCGCGCCCTGGAGTACGGCATGCCGCCGACTGCCGGTGAAGGCATCGGCATCGACCGCCTGGTGATGCTGCTGACCAACTCGCCGTCGATCCGCGACGTGATCCTGTTCCCGCACATGCGTCCGCAGGCCTGAGTGATGTGAACAAGCCGCCTTTCGAGGCGGCTTTTTCATGCCTGAAGCTTTATGTTGTCTGTGCCGGCCCCTTCGCGGGTAAACCCGCTCCCACAGCTGGATGAAGTACCTGTGGGAGCGGGTTTACCCGCGAAAGGGCCGGCACAAGCTGCGCATGACCCCAAGAGGTATTTATCATGACCCCCGCCATGCCCCACCAAGGCGCCGCCGGCATCGCCACCGCCGTCGCCGAGAGCGTGCAGTACCAGGGCCGCAAGACCGCCCGCCAGGGCAGTGAACAGCGCCGCCAGCAGATCCTCGATGCCGCCATGCGCATCGTCGTGCGCGACGGCGTGCGCGGCGTGCGCCACCGCGCGGTAGCCGCCGAGGCCGGTGTGCCGCTGTCGGCCACCACCTACTACTTCAAGGATATCCAGGACCTGCTGGCCGACACCTTCGCCCAGTACGTCGAACGCAGCGCCGCCTACATGGCCAAGCTGTGGGCCAATACCGAAGTGGTGCTGCGCCAGCTGCTGGCCCAGGGCGACGGCACCGCGCAGGCGCGGGCGCGGCTGGTGGACGAAGTGGCACGCATGACCGCCGACTACGTGATCCGCCAGCTCAACAACCGCCGCGACTTCCTCATGGCCGAGCAGGGCTTTCGCCAGGAGGCGCTGCTGTGCCCGCGCCTGGCCGAGCTGGTATGCGCCCACGAGCAGATTCTGCTGCACGGCGCGCGGCAGATGCTGCAGGTGGTGGGCTCGCGCCAGCCCGAGCAGGATGCCCAGATGTTGACGGCCATCATCGAGCAGATGGAATATCAGGGCCTGCTCAAGGGCGCTGATGCACAGGCCGATGAGCAGATGCTCGCTATTCTTGTCCGATACCTGCAGATGGTGCTGGCTTCGGCCTGAGGCGACCGAATTTTCAAGGAGAACCTGATGAAAGCCTGGCGTGTGGTGCTGTTGACCTTGTCATTCCTCTTGCTGGGCGGGTGTCTGGTGACCTTCCACGAGCCGCTGCCGGCCAACCAGGCGGCGCCCAAGGCGCTGCTCGGCAAGTGGAGCAGCAAGGATGCCTGGGGCGAGCCGTTGAAGCTTGTGATCAGCCGCAGCGGCGCCGACGCCTACAAGGCCGTGGCCACCGCCAAGGGCAAGGCGGCGCAGGAGTACACCTTCACCGTTTCGCGCCATGGCAACCGCTGGTACTTGTCTGCTGGCGTACCCAAGGCCATGGGCGGCAACTTCCTGATTGGCGGCTTCGACATCGTCGAGGGCAAGGAACTGGTGCTGTACAACCTGGATGTCGAGCAGGTGCAGCAGGCAGTGGAGCAAAAAGAACTGACCGGGCGCACCACCCAGGTACCCGACGAGAACGGCGAAGGCGTGCTGATCGACAGCCCGTCGGCGCGGGTGCTGGCCTACCTGGACGACCCGGCCAACTCCGACCTGTTCGTCGAGGTAGCGCGCTTCCAGCGCTCCGGCAAGTAGTTGGCTGTGCCGGCCTCTTCGCGGGCAAGCCCGCTCCCACAGGTACTGCGCTCGGCTCGAGCTCTGTGCCGTCCCTGTAGGAGCGGGCTTGCCCGCGATGAGGCCCGAACAGGCAAAGCAGGGCTTGGCACAATGTTCCGATAAGGAGTCCCCGGTGGACGAATACCAGCAGACCATCCGCAGCCTCTCCGACCGCATCGTCACGGCCCAGACCCCGATCCGGGTGCTGGACGCGGTGAAATGGGACGACAACGTGCGCCAGGGCTTCCTCAAGGCCAAAGGCAAGGAGCCGCCGGCCATCGACCGGGCCTACTACCAGAACCGCCCGCTGTCGTTCGACTCCGGCGCGGTGAAGGCCGAGTTCCAGAGCATCGAGCGCGACATCATCCGCCAGCTGGGCCAGTTCAACCCGGTCGGGCAGATCATGAAGCGCATGTGCCGCGAGTACCGCATGGTGGTGCGCATGCTCGAGGCGCGTGGCACCGAGGACTTCGGGCTGATCTCGCAAGAGCTCTACGGCGCAGCCTCCGACGCCTTCCATGCCGGTGACCCGACCCTGGCTGACCTGGGCCTGATGTTGTCCAACTACCTCGACAACATCGACGGGCGCGGCGACCTCAAGGACGAACCGAAAAACCTCACGGCCAAAGAGGCCGTGGAGATTCTTCAGCGCCGGCTGAACAAGGTGTTCGGCGAGGCCGAAGAGACTATCCGCGTGTTCGAGTCCGACGGTATCGTCGCCGACGCTGCGGCCGGCGCCGACTACATCAAGGTGCGCGCCGACGCCATGTTCAACAGCCGCGACGTGCGCGCGCTGGAGGTGCACGAGGGGCTGGTGCACGTGGGTACCACTCTCAACGGTTTGAACCAGCCGATCTGCACCTTCCTGGCCAAGGGCCCGCCCTCGTCGACCGTGACCCAGGAAGGCCTGGCGATTTTGATGGAGGTGATCGCCTTTGCCTCCTATCCCAGCCGCCTGCGCAAGCTGGCCAACCGCACCCGGGCCATCCACATGGTCGAGGAGGGCGCCGACTTCCTGCAGGTGTTCAACTTCTTCCGCGAGCAGGGCTTCGAGATGGCCCAGAGCTACAGCAACGCCAGCCGGGTGTTCCGTGGCTCGGTGCCCAATGGCCTGCCATTCACCAAGGACTTGTCCTACCTCAAGGGCTTCATCATGGTTTACAACTACATTCAGTTGGCCGTGAAGAAGGGCAAGCTGGAGCAGATCCCCTTGCTGTTCTGCGGCAAGACCACTCTGGAAGACATGCGCACGCTGCGCCAACTGGTCGAAGAAGGGTTGGTGGAGCCGCCCAAGTACCTGCCGGAGCAGTTTCGCGACCTCAACGCGCTGTCGGCCTGGATGTGCTTCTCCAACTTCCTCAACCACCTGAGCCTGGACCGTATTGAAGCCGACTACGCGAACATTCTCTGAGCGCTGCCGCCTGCTCATGCTTGGCCTGGTGCTGCTGGGGCTGGGCGGTTGCAGCAGCTTGCTGTTCTTCCCCGAGCGCGGCCAGCCGTTCACTCCCGAGCGGGCCAAGCTTGAGTACCGCGACCTCACCCTGACCACCGCCGACGGCGTGCGCCTGCACGGCTGGTGGTTGCCGGCCAAGGCCGGGGTCGAGGTCAAGGGCACGGTGTTGCACCTGCATGGCAACGGCGGCAACCTGGCTGGCCACCTGGGCGGCAGCTACTGGCTGCCGGAGCAGGGCTGGCAGGTGCTGATGATCGATTACCGCGGTTATGGCCTGTCGCAGGGCAAGCCGAGCCTGCCCGAGGTGTACGACGATATCGCCGCCGCCATGGCCTGGCTGGACCGTGCCCCCGAGGTGCAGGGCAAGCCGCTGGTGCTGCTGGGCCAGAGCCTGGGCGGGGCCATGGCCATCCATTACCTGGCGGCGCACCCCGAGCAGCGCCAGCGCTTCAGCGCCCTGGTGTTCGACGGCGTACCGGCCAGCTACCGCAGTGTCGGCCGTTATGCGCTGAGCACCTCGTGGTTGACCTGGCCGCTGCAGGTGCCGCTGTCGTGGCTGGTGCCGGACGGCGACAGCGCGATCCGCTCCATCGAACAGCTGAGCAGCCCGCCAAAGCTGTTCTTCCACAGCCTCGACGACCAGCTGGTGCCGCTTGAAAACGGCATCCGTTTGTACCAGCACGCCCCGCCGCCGCGGGTGCTGCAGCTTACCCGGGGTGGCCATGTGCAGACTTTCGCCGACCCGACCTGGCGTGAGGTGATGCTGCGCTTTCTGGACGACCCCAGCCACTTCAACGGCCTGCGCCGCCTGGCCGAAGTGCCCAATTACCCTGACGAGAACAACAAGCAATGAGTGAAGAACGCAACGCCATCCCGCTGATCCTGACCGGTGTCGGCAGCATCATCGTGACGGTGGGGGCCCTCTGGTATTACGGCTACCTGCATTTTGCCAAGCCTGAAGATGCCCTGTTGCTGCAGGACTTCACCATGCTCAAGACCATCCCCGGCGAGGACTACAAGGTATCGCTGGACCCGGCGCCGCAGGTGGCGCAGTGCGTCGATGGCGTGTTGGTGCTGTTCGACACCCAGCAGAAGGGCCTGACCGGCGTGCTGGTGGACAACCGCAAGCGTGCGGTGCGCTGCATGGGGCAGGAGACGCCGCAGCAGCAGGTGCAGTGATATTTGCCTGTGCTGGCCTCATCGCGGGGCAAGCCCGCTCCCACGCAGATCCTGCTCCCACGAAGATCACTTGTGGGAGCGGGCTTGACCCGCGATGAGGCCGGTACAGAATGAGCAGTGCTTAGCTCAAGCGCTACGCGCGATTCTTGCAGTCACGTTCAGCCGCAGCAATGAGTTCATCGATATCCACCTTCACGGTAGGTTCTCCTAACCGCTGACGCACAAGTTCGGCCAGTTGAAGGTCGTCAATCAGGTCCATCATCGCCTCATAGCGTTCTGGTGGTACCGCATAGAACGCCGGCTCGTTCCGATTGAGGATCACCACCGTCTCTCCATGTGCTTTGCGCATGGTACCCATTGGGTCTTTCTTCAGGTCTGTGATGGAAGCTGCCAGATCGGCGAGGATAGGGTAGGTCATTATCGGTTCAACCATTTCTAGTGAGCGTCGGCGACCTTACCTTAGTGTCTTTAATGGTGTTTTTAAAGGTCCTGTAGGGCATTTCTGGAAGAGTTTCAGTGAAGGCTGACAGGTGTTTGCCGGTGGTATTGCAGCGTCTATGAGATCGAGCGCCGCCCGCGCGGCGCATCGCGACGCAAGGCCGCTCCTACATCTGTTTCGGGCCAGTCTCTCCTGTGCCATTACCTGGTCCGCCTTGTTTGTACAGCGCGATTCCAGCGTGTGCGTTGCTGCCGCTGCACATGACTCAAGACATGCACCTAGGCGTGCAGCGGTACTTTCACAGGAATAACTGGCCCGAAACAGATGTAGGAGCGGCCTTGCGTCGCGATGCGCCGCGCGGGCGGCGCTCGATTTCATAGGCGCTGCAAGGCTTTCGTCGGACAGCCAGTATGCCAGCCAAGAAAAAACCCGCCTTCAAGGCGGGTTTTTCCATTCAGGTCTGAAGCCCTTACTGCACCTGGCTCACCGAACGCGGCGCCACCGGCTGGTTGTCGTTGGAGATGGTCACCTCCACCCGACGGTTCTGCGCACGCCCCGAGTTGCTGGTGTTGTCAGCCACCGGGTACTCCTTGCCGTAACCCTGGGCGACGATGCGCGCAGGGTCCACGCCGGCACGTACCAGCGCCATGCGCACGGCACCGGCGCGGCGCTCGGACAGGGTCTGGTTGTAGTTGGCCGAACCGACGCTGTCGGTGTAGCCCTCGACGATCACCTTGCGCTCAGGGTTTTCCTGAAGGAACTGCGCCAGCTTGGTGACGTTGGGGTAGGCGCTGCTTTTAAGCTCGGCCTTGTTGAAGTCGAACAGCACATCGCCAAAGGTCACCAGGGTGCCGCGGTCGGTCTGCTTGGCGTTGAGGCTGTCCTGCAGCTTCTTGATCTGCGCGTCGCGGGCGTCCAGCTTGGCCTGGGCGCGTTGCGCGGCAGAGTTTTTCAGCTCCGCTTCGGCGGTACGCAGGGCGATGGTCTGCTTGGCCACTTCCACACGCTGGTTGGTGAGGTAGGCCAACTGGTCGACCTTCTTGTCGTCCTCACGCTCCATGTAGGCCTTGTCGGCCTTGTTCAGCCAGTCCTGGGCGTCCTTGGTCTCAAGGGCGGCCACCTTGCTCGACTGCGGGTCGCTCTGCAGCGCCGAGAAGTTGGTGCGGGCCGATTCCAGGTTGGCGTTCGGGTCGTGGGAGCAGGCCGCCAGGCCGACGCTCAGGGCCAGAAGGGCGGGGATCATGACGTAATTGCGCATAGTGTTCATCCTTTGATTGCTATCGACGAAGGCTCAAGGGGCATGGGCAGGCTCACTCGGCGCTGCGCAGGCCTTCCTCACGGACGTCCTGGACGCCTTCGCGGCTGTCCTGGAGGGCTTTCTGGGCCTTGGCCGCCTGGGCCTTGCGTTCGGCCACGCGGGCGTCCCATTCGGCCTGTTCGGCGAGCATCCGGGCCTCGTCATACTTCTTGTCGTGCATGGCGATTTCAGCCTGCTTGAACTTGTCCTGGGCCGCTTTCATTTCCACTGCGGCAAACTCGGTGCCGCCAGCGCTGACCGCCGAGTTGACCGCCGACTGGGTCACGGCGTACTGCTCGGTGGGCGGCTTGCCGGCGCAACCGGCCAGCAGCAGGCTGCTGCCCAGAGCCAGTGCGGCCAGCTTGAGCCCGCGCAGGTGGGGGGAGGCGGGTTTAACGATGCGGGTCTTCATGGTGGTCAACTCCATTGGTCACTCCTGTTAACGACGATGTCCGCAACTGGTCCATCGCTGTTTCCCTGGGCGTAAGGGCGCTGTAACGCCCTTGTTTGCGGGGTTTTGCCGTGATGGCTATTGGCTGTGACCGAGGCGTTTTTCCGATAGTTCAGAAAAATTCGCACGCTAAACACTTTTTTTGCTGACCAATCGGTCAGTGTCAAAAACAGGGAACTTTGCGCGCGCAGGGAGGTATTGCGGGCCTTGTGCGACAAGGCCCGCAGGCAGGCGGCGGGTCAGTGGCGCTCGTCGTCGCGGGCGCTGCTGGAGGCGTGCAGGTGCTGGCGCGAGAGCGCCAGAAAGCGCGGGGTAGGGCCGATATCCTCGTACAGCGGGTCGCCCTCTTCGTCGGTGGCGATCACCTGCTGGCCCTTGATGTAGGGGAAGCTGGCCTCCAGTTCCTCGAGCGCGGCGGCCACCAGCTCACCCAGCAGTTCCTCGGCGCTGCGCTTGGGGTACATGTCCACCAGCGCCGCCAGGCGCGCTTCGGCTTCCATGTCCAGGTGCAGTTGGTGGCCGGTGGGGCTCAGGCGGCCGGCGGCATTCTGTTCCCAGTGTTGGGCGAGTTCGCGGATTTTCATGATGACCTCTGTCAAAGCCTTGGAAGGGGCATTGCTTCGGATGACCTGTATTGACTTTAGTTGCTTTGGCCGCGCCCGGCTTGCCAGGCGCAGGCGTGAGTGGGCACTCTTGGGGCCTGCTGTTTCCTGGACTGGAGAGGCCCGATGAGCGATATCGATTTGCGCTTGCGTGAGGATGTGCACCTTTTGGGGGAGTTGCTGGGCGAGACCATCCGCCAGCAGCATGGCGATGCGTTCCTCGACAAGATCGAGGCGATCCGCCACAGCGCCAAGGCCGACCGCCTTGGCGAGGGCGAGCAACTGAGCTCGACCCTGGACGACCTGGCCGAAGAGGACCTGCTGCCGGTGGCACGGGCCTTCAACCAGTTCCTCAACCTGGCCAACATCGCCGAGCAGTACCAGTTGATCCGCCGCCGCGATGCCGGCCAGCCCGAGCCGTTCGAAGACCGCGCGCTGCCTGAGCTGCTGGCGCGGCTCAAGGCGGCCGGCCACGGCAACGACACCCTGGCCCGCCAGTTGGCGCGGTTGGACATCCAGTTGGTGCTCACTGCCCACCCCACCGAAGTGGCGCGCCGCACGCTGATCCAGAAGTACGACGCCATCGCCGCGCAACTGGCCGCGCAGGACCACCGCGACCTGCTGCCTGCCGAACGCCAGCAGGTGCGCGAGCGCCTGCGCCGGCTGATCGCCGAGGCCTGGCACACCGAAGAGATCCGCCGTACCCGGCCTACCCCGGTGGACGAAGCCAAATGGGGCTTCGCGGTGATCGAGCATTCACTGTGGCAGGCCATTCCCAGCCATCTGCGCAAGGTCGACGCGGCGCTGTTCGATGCCACCGGCCTGCGGTTGCCGCTGGAAGCCGCGCCGGTGCGCTTCGCTTCGTGGATGGGCGGCGACCGTGACGGCAATCCCAATGTCACCGCCGCGGTAACCCGCGAGGTGCTACTGCTGGCGCGCTGGATGGCGGCCGACCTGTTCCTGCGTGATATCGACTACCTGGCCGCAGAGCTGTCGATGCAAGCCGCCAGCGCTGCGCTGCGCGAGCAGGTGGGTGACGACAGCGCCGAGCCGTATCGCGCGCTGCTAAAACAACTGCGCGACCGCCTGCGCGCCACCCGCGCCTGGGCCCATGCCTCGCTGGCAGCGCCGCAACCGGCCAGCGCCGCAGTGCTGGTGGACAACCGTGAACTGATCGCGCCCCTGGAGCTGTGCTACCAGTCGTTGCATGAATGCGGCATGGGCGTGATCGCCGACGGTCCGTTGCTCGACTGCCTGCGCCGCGCGGTAACCTTTGGCCTGTTCCTGGTGCGCCTGGACGTGCGCCAGGATTCTGCCCGCCACCGCGACGCACTGTCGGAGATCACCGATTACCTGGGCCTGGGGCGCTACGCCGACTGGGATGAAGAGCGCCGCATCACCTTCCTGCAGGCCGAGCTGAAAAACCGCCGGCCGTTGCTGCCCGGGCATTTCAAGCCCCAGGCCGACACCGCCGAGGTGCTCGCCACCTGCCGCGAAATTGCTGCCGCCCCGGCGGCTTCGCTGGGCTCTTATGTGATTTCCATGGCTGGCGCCGCCTCGGACGTGCTGGCAGTGCAACTGCTGCTAAAAGAGGCCGGGCTGACCAGGCCGATGCGCGTGGTGCCGCTGTTCGAAACCCTCGCCGACCTGGACAACGCAGGGCCGGTGATGGAGCGCCTGCTCGGTTTGCCGGGCTATCGCGCCGGCCTGCATGGTCCGCAGGAGGTGATGATCGGCTATTCCGACTCGGCCAAGGACGCCGGCACCACTGCCGCCGCCTGGGCCCAGTACCGCGCCCAGGAATACCTGGTCCGCATCTGCCGCGAACACCAGGTCGAGCTGCTGCTGTTCCATGGCCGCGGCGGCACCGTTGGCCGTGGCGGCGGCCCGGCCCACGCGGCGATTTTGTCGCAGCCGCCGGGCTCGGTGGCCGGGCGTTTCCGCACCACCGAACAGGGCGAGATGATCCGCTTCAAGTTCGGCCTGCCGGGCATCGCCGAGCAAAACCTCAACCTGTACCTGGCCGCCGTGCTGGAGGCCACCTTGCTACCGCCACCGCCGCCGGAGCCTGCCTGGCGCGAAGTGATGGACCAGCTGGCCGCCGACGGGGTCAAGGCCTACCGCGACGTGGTGCGCGAAAACCCGGATTTCGTCGAGTACTTCCGCCAGTCCACCCCCGAGCAGGAGCTCGGCCGCCTGCCCCTGGGCAGCCGCCCGGCCAAGCGCCGCGCTGGCGGTATCGAAAGCCTGCGGGCGATCCCGTGGATCTTCGGCTGGACCCAGACGCGCCTGATGCTGCCGGCCTGGCTGGGCTGGGAGACGGCGCTGAACAATGCGCTGGCGCGCGGGCAGGGTAAGTTGCTGGCGCAAATGCGCGAGCAGTGGCCGTTTTTCCGTACCCGCATCGACATGCTCGAGATGGTGCTGGCCAAGGCCGATGCGCAAATCGCCGAGGCCTACGACCAACGTCTAGTGCAACCGCCACTGCTGCCATTGGGGGCGCAGCTGCGCGACCTATTGTCGCAGTCGTGCCAGGTGGTGCTGGGCCTGACCGGGCAGCCGGTGCTACTGGCGCACAGCCCCGAGACCCTGGAATTCATCCGCCTGCGCAACACCTACCTGGACCCGCTGCATCGCCTGCAGGCCGAGTTGCTGGCCCGTTCACGCAGCCGCGAAGCCGCTCTGGACAGCCCATTGGAGCAGGCCTTGCTGGTGACCGTGGCAGGCATCGCGGCGGGCCTGCGTAACACCGGCTAAAGGCTTGGCCGCCTGTACCTGGCCGGTGCGCCCATGGCGCCCGGGCGGGGGCAGGGCGCCCGGTTGCGACGGGCGCAACCGCCACCCGGGCAGGCTGCGCCGGACCCTTTGTTGCCACTTTGGGACGCTTGTCGGGGGGGCGGGCGCTGTGTATCTTGAGCAGCCTTCTGACCGATTTGACGGTCTCGTCCGATTTTCCGGAGTTGGCCTTGTGCGCCGAATCCGTTGATTTGCATAAAAAAATATGAGGAGCACAAGATGCGCGTAATTCTGCTGGGAGCTCCCGGGGCCGGTAAAGGTACTCAGGCTAAGTTCATCACCGAGAAGTTCGGTATTCCACAGATCTCCACCGGTGACATGCTGCGTGCCGCCGTCAAGGCCGGCACCCCGCTGGGCCTGGAACTGAAAAAAGTCATGGACGCCGGCCAGCTGGTCTCCGACGACCTGATCATCAGCCTGGTGAAGGAGCGCATCGCCCAGCCAGACTGCGCCAACGGCTGCCTGTTCGACGGCTTCCCGCGCACCATCCCGCAAGCTGAAGCCATGGTCGCCGCCGGTGTGGACATCGACGCCGTGGTTGAAATCGCCGTGGACGACGAAGAGATCGTCGGCCGCATGGCTGGCCGCCGCGTGCACCTGGCTTCGGGTCGCACCTACCACATCCAGTACAACCCGCCGAAGGTTGCAGGCAAGGATGATGTCACCGGTGAAGAGCTGATCCAGCGCGACGACGACAAGGAAGAGACCGTGCGCCACCGCCTGTCGGTCTACCACAGCCAGACCAAGCCGCTGGTGGACTTCTACCAGAAGCTGTCGGCCGCCAACGCCGGCAAGCCGAAGTACAGCCACATCGAAGGTGTCGGTTCGGTCGAGTCGATCACCGCCAAGGTGCTGGCAGCCCTGAGCTGATCCACGCCCCTTGCAGCACAACGGCCCGCTTGCGGGCCGTTGTTGTTTCTGGCTGAGCGTATTGGCAAAGACCTGTCTGGGAGCAACGATGCTCAATTTCTGAAAGCTGGCGCGATCCCTGTAGGAGCGGCCTTGCCGGGGCGCCGTCCGGTCGAGATGGGCTGCACAGCAGCCCCGGCGATTTTGCATGAGGTCGAGATATTGGGGCTGCTACGCAGCCCATCTCGACCGGACGGCGCCCCGGCAAGGCCGCTCCTACAGGACTGTGCAAAACGCGGCTCCAGCGCCGTACCTGTGGGAGCGGGCTTGCCCGCGAAGCAGACAACACGGTGGGTGGCACCGGCTTTGCCGGTGTTCGCGGGCAAGCCCGCTCCCACAGGAATCGCGCCAACTTTTAAAAATTGGCCAAGACAGTTGCTCCTACAGAGGTACAGTGCCGGTTTTCGGAGGGTAGGCAAGTCAGCCTCCCATAATGGGCGCTCCCCACTCAGGGCCCGCTGCTCTATACTGCCTCGCTCTTTTACCCTGCCCCTGGATACCCGTTCGATGACCACCCTGCTGGCCCTGGATACCGCCACCGAAGCCTGTTCCGTCGCCCTGCTGCATGACGGCAAGGTGACCAGCCACTACGAGGTGATCCCGCGCATGCACGCGCAGAAGCTGCTGCCGATGATCAAGCAGTTGCTGGCCGACTCCGGCGTGGCCCTGAGCGCGCTGGATGCCATCGCCTTCGGCCGTGGCCCGGGCGCCTTCACCGGCGTGCGCATTGCCATCGGCGTGGTCCAGGGCCTGGCCTTCGCTCTCGAGCGCCCGGTACTGCCCACCTCCAACCTGGCTGCCCTGGCCCAGGGTGCCCTGCGCCGCCACGGCGTACAGCAGGTGGCTGCGGCCATCGACGCGCGCATGGACGAGGTGTACTGGGGCTGCTATCGCGCCGAGCAGGGCGAGATGCGCCTGGTCGGCCAGGAAACAGTGATAGCACCGGAGCGTGTGGCCCTGCCGGAGGGCCTGGGCGGCGACTGGTACGGTGCCGGCACCGGCTGGGGCCTGGCTGACCGCCTGGCGGTGAAACTGGCCAGCAGCGACCCGAGCGCCTTGCCCGATGCCCAGGACATCCTCAGCCTGGCCCGCTTTGCCTGGGCCCGTGGCGAGGCAGTCGTCGCCGAACAAGCGCAACCGGTTTACCTGCGCGATAATGTGGCTACCCCCAAGGCGCGCTGAAGGCAGCAGTTCGTCGGCTATTGCCGTTCGAGATAAACCTTTTGTGTGAACTGTGGTCCAGTTATCGTTCGGGCATTAGCGATGGAACTCTGATGCTGCTAAATTGCCATCATTGATCCTGAGTGCCCCTGCCATGCGTATCGACGGCTTCTCCTCATCCAGCTACCCCATCAAGCGCACGCCACGCAAGGCGAACGTGCGGGACGAAGCTGTGGAGGAGGAAACCGAAGTCGTCGACGACGCCGACGCGCAGTTCAACCGCACCAACCGCCGCAAAAGCGACCTGCCGGCGCGTCAGCAAGACATGATCTTCCCCCGCAGCCGTGACCGGCGTACCTCCACCGCCCTGGCCAGCTACCTGACCACCGCAGGCTTTACCGATTGGGACATGGAAGTGCTGGGGCTGGACCTGTACATTTGACGGATGACTCCGTCCCCCCTGCCTTATTTTCTCGGTTGCCCGTCCTGGAGCGAAAACGCCTGGCGCGAGTACCTTTACCCCGCCGACGCCCGCACGGGTGACATGCTTGGGCTGTACAGCCAGGTGTTCAACGCCGTCGAGGGCAATACCACGTTCTACGCCCGCCCCGCGCCCGCCACGGTAGAGCGCTGGGCGCGCATCATGCCGGCGGGCTTTCGCTTTACTGCCAAGTTCCCCGGTGACGTCAGCCACGTCGACGACCTGCGCGCGCAGCTGGACTCGGCCCTGGACTTCACCCGGCTGATGGCACCGCTTGGCGAGCGTGTGGCGCCGTACTGGCTGCAACTGCCGGCGCAGTTCGGGCCGTCGCGGCTGGGGGAGCTTGCCTACTTTATCGATGAGATCGGCGTGCCGGTGGCGGTGGAGGTACGCAACGAGGCCTTCTTCGCCAAGGGCGAGGAGGAGCGCCAGCTCAACCGCCTGCTGCACGAGCGCGGGGTCGAGCGCATCTGTCTGGACCCGCGGGCCTTGTTCAGTTGCACCTCGCGCGAGCCCGGCGTACTCCACGCCCAGGCAAAGAAACCCAAGGTACCGCCGCGCCCGTGCGCCTTCAGCCAGCACCCGCAGGTGCGGTTCATCGGCCACCCCGAGCTTGAGGCCAACGAGAGCTTCCTCACCCCGTGGGTGGAGAAGGTCGGGGCCTGGATCGAGGAAGGCCGCAGTCCCTACGTATTCCTGCACACCAGCGATAACCGCCTGGCCGCAGCCCTGGCCCGGCGTTTTCACCAGCGCCTGATGGCGCGCCTGCCCGGGCTGGCGCCGCTGGTGGAATTGCCACGGGCGCCCGAGGTCGAACAACTGGGCCTACTCTGACCACTCACACCCCTGCCGGAGGTTGAACAATGGATGTGCAAACCCTGCGAGCCGAAGCCTTCAAGGCATTGCATGAGCGC
Organism: Pseudomonas sp. NPDC089406; assembly: GCF_044900265.1. Classification (NCBI taxonomy): domain Bacteria; kingdom Pseudomonadati; phylum Pseudomonadota; class Gammaproteobacteria; order Pseudomonadales; family Pseudomonadaceae; genus Pseudomonas; species Pseudomonas sp. NPDC089406. The sequence continues at coordinate 35,633 of NZ_JBJDNC010000033.1, forward strand.
GATGGCGCGTTCGTCATCCCCAACCCCTGGGATGCAGGTTCTGCCAAGTTGCTGGCCGGGCTTGGCTTCGAAGCCCTGGCCACCACCAGCGCGGGGCTGGCGTTCAGCCTCGGGCGGCCGGATGCCGAAGGCGCGCTGAGCCTGGACGAAACGCTGGATAACGCCGGCATCATCGTCGATGCCACGCCGCTGCCGGTGGCGGCCGACCTTGAAAACGGCTTTGGTGACCTGCCTGACGATTGCGCCCAGACCATCCTGCGCGCCGCCGAGGCGGGGTTGGTGGGCGGGTCTATCGAGGATGCCAGCGGGCGCAGCGACGCGCCGATCTACGATTTCGAGCTGTCGGTGGCGCGGGTGCGCGCGGCGGTGCAGGCGGCGCGCAGCCTGCCATTCCCCTTCACTCTGTGCGCCCGCGCAGAAAACCTGCTGCACGGTCGGCTGGACCTGGACGACACCATCCTGCGCCTGCAGGCCTATGCCGAAGCGGGCGCCGATGTGCTTTACGCCCCAGGGCTGCGCAGCGTCGACGAGATTCGCGCGGTGGTGCAGGCGGTAGCGCCCAAGCCGGTCAACGTGCTGATGGGCCTGGCCGGCGTGCCGTTGAGCGTGAACCAGCTGCAGGACCTGGGCGTGAAGCGCATCAGCGTAGGGTCGTCCCTGGCCCGCGCCGCGCTGGGCGCCTTCGAGCGTGCGGCGCTGGAGATCCGCGACCAGGGCACGTTCGGCTACGGTGAGCAGGCCCTGCCGTTTGCCCGTCTCAATGACCTGTTCCGCCGCTGAGGCTACATGCGCATAGCGTTGCCGCTGCTGGCCGGCCTGCTGGCGATGGCGGGCCTGGCCTGGCAACAGGGCTGGCGCCTGCCGGATGCCTGGAACCCCTGGGCGGTGTTGGATGTGCACCAGCCGCCGAACCTGCTCACCCCCTGGAAGCTGTCGCGCCTGCGCGACGACCCAGAGCTGTGCCGGCAAGCCTTGCAAACCTCGGCCCTGCGCGTGCGCCCGCAAGCCGACAGCCCGGCCAGTGCGGATTGCCCGCTGCACAACGTATGGCGCATCGAGGGCGGCCAGGCGCGGCTGAGCAGCAGTTTCCTTGCCAGTTGCCCGTTGGCGGTGGCCTATGCGCTGTTCGAGGTGCACGGCCTGCAGCCGGCGGCGCAACGGGTGTTCGGCCAGCCGGTGGTGCAGGTCGATCACCTCGGCAGTTTTGCCTGCCGCAATGTCTACCACCGCAAGCAGGGGCGCCTGAGCCAGCACGCCACGGCCAATGCCCTGGATATCAGCGGTTTTCGCCTGAAAGATGGCCAGCGCATCGTGCTGGCGCGGGACTGGCAAGGGGAGGGCGGCAAGGCGCGTTTTTTACGAGAGGTGCGTGACAGCGCCTGCGACAGTTTCAGCACGGTGTTGGGGCCGGACTACAACACGGCCCATCACAACCATTTTCACTTCGATATGGGGTTCTGGCAGGTCTGCCGCTGAACTTAGGCGTGCACGCGCACGTTGTTCAGCACCACCGGGCGTGCCCACTGGGTGTCGAATTCCAGGTCGTTCTGCTGCTTGGCCAGAGTGGCCTCATCGAACGGCTCGGGGGCCGGGTCGAGCAGGTTGCGCTCAAGCTCGGCGATTGGCAGGAACAGCGGGCGGGTTGCCGGCGCCGGGCCGGGCTCATCAGCGGGGTGGCCCTGGCTCATCACCACCGGGCGCAGCCAGCTGTTGCTGATGTCGAGCTGGCGCTGCTGTTCGATCAGTTCGAGGGCGCTGAACGGCTCGGGGGCGGGGGGCAGCAGCTTGGCTTCAAGCTCGGCCTTGGGCAGGAACAGTGGCTCGGGCGGGGCGACGATGGTGTCCTGCACCGGCAGGGCGCGCTGGGTCTCGATCAGGGCCAGGGCCTTGGCGCCGCCGATGGGCTCGCCGCTTTCCTGGTCGTACTGCACCAGTGCCTGGCTGACGCTGTCGACCTCGGGTTCCTGCTGCTCGGCCATGGCGCGGGCGAAGAAATCCTGCCACAGGTGGCTGACGCCACCCAGTGCCTGGGTATTCTGCCGACCGTAGTTGCCGACAGGCGACAGGTAGGTCAAGCCAAGGGGAAGAGTGTCTGACATGGCAGTCGCGCGCGTTGTGCTCTGGCAGAATAGCGGGATATTCGCTGTATCGGCCGTGGCCGGGCTTTCATTAATTTTTTCGAGTGCGGTTACCGATGGCAGAACAAGGGCAGGGCGCAGGTATCAGGGTCGAGGCGCTGGGCGCGGAATTCGAGCAGCAGGCACAGGCCTGGGCCGAGCGCCTGGGCTTGCCGCTGGTTGACGAAATGGCCGAATTTGCCGTGCAGTTCGGCACCGATGGCTTGCAGATCCAGCAACTCGGCCCGCAGGCGCCGGGGCCGGTGCGGGTCGACTTCGTTGAAGGCCAGGCGGCGCACCGGCGCCAGTTTGGTGGTGGCAACGGGCAAATGATCGCCAAGGCGGTGGGCATCGCCCAGGGCGTGCGGCCGCAGGTGCTGGATGCCACGGCGGGGCTGGGCAAGGATGCGTTCGTACTGGCCAGCCTGGGCTGCCAGATGACCCTGATCGAGCGCCAGCCGCTGGTTGCTGCGCTGCTGGAAGACGGCCTGGCGCGGGCCCGGGGGGATGAAGAAGTGGGGCCGATTGTCGGGCGCATGCGCCTGTTGACCGGTAACGCCATCGAGCGCATGCGTGCCTGGGAGGGCGAGGCGCCGCAGGTGATCTACCTCGACCCGATGTTCCCGCACCGCGACAAGAGCGCATTGGTGAAAAAGGAAATGCGCGTGTTCCGCCCGCTGGTGGGGGACGACCTGGATGCCCCGGCGCTGCTCGAGGCCGCGCTGGCCCTGGCCAGCCATCGGGTGGTGGTCAAACGCCCGCGCAAGGCGCCGATCATCGACGGGCCCAAGCCGAGCCACAGCCTGGAAGGCAAGTCGAGCCGCTATGACATCTACCCGAAGAAGGCGTTGAAAGCCTGACTGCAAGTGGTCAGCGACGCGGTGCCTGGCACCGGCTGTGCCGGTGTTCGCGGCTAAAGCCGCTCCCACAGGTACAGCGCTGGGCTCAGGTTGCGCACAACCCTGTGGGAGCGGGTTCACCCGCGAAGCAGGCGACGCAGTGGCTGGCACCGGTGATCGCCGGCAAGCCGGCTCCTACAGGTGCAGCGTTTGCCTGGGGTTTTGCCTAAGCCCCGCGATGCTTTACGGCTGAAACGCCCGCATGAACACACCCACCACTTCCTGCACATGCGCCTCGGCCTCATCACCCTGCAGTGGCCCGGCGAAGCCCAGCAGCAAGCGATAGTCCGGCGCGCCCTTGACCAGGCAGAAGAAGTGCTCGGCGGCATGCAGCGGATTTGCAATCCGCAGCATGCCCTGCCTGTCAATCTGGCGCAGCAGCGCCTCCATCCCCGCCAGCACCCGCTTGGGCCCGGCTTCGTAGAAGTACTGGCCAAAACTCGGGTCCTGGCTGCCCAGGGCCATGATCAGGCGGCTGAGCTTGACCGCCTCGTCACTGCTGATCAGCGCCTGGAACCCCCGGGCGATGTTCAGCAGCACCTCGTGCACCGGCACCCCTTCGGGGTATTCGAAGATCAGGTCCGGCAACTGCATCTGGCAGGTGGCCATGACCGCGGCGCCGAACAGCGTCTGCTTGTCGGTGAAGTGGCTGTACACGGTGAGCTTGGAAACACCTGCCGCCGCAGCGACTGCATCCATGCTGGTGCTGGCATAGCCAAGGCTGAGGAACAGCGATTTGGCGGCCTCGAGGATGGCCTCGCGCTTGGCCAGGTCCTTGGGCCGGCCCGGGCCGATGGGTGCGTCGTTGGACATGGGGAACCGTTGTGCCTGTAAAAAGGGGGGCAGTTTACCGGGTTGCGGCGCAGCTGGGGGCTGGCATACGTCGCAATGCAATCAGCAATTTTTCTCCAGCGAAGCGCTTCCCGGCATCGTTCGGCTGACTTAGTATACTCGCCAGTATAAATATTCGCCGCGTCCTCTGCCGAAGGTCCTCCATCATGTTGCGTCGTGCGCTGTCGTTCACCTTGCCCGCTGCCCTCGTGCTGCTAACCGCCTGCGGCCAGGAAGCCGCGCCACCTGCCGCGCCGCGCCCGGCGCTGGTGGTTCAGCCCCAGCCGGCGGGTGCCTCGGCCGACAGCTACCCCGGCGAAGTGCGGGCGCGTTTCGAGCCGGAGCTTGCGTTTCGCATCAGCGGCAAGGTGAGCAAACGCCTGGTGGAGGAGGGGCAACGGGTCAAGGCCGAGCAGCCGCTGGCCGAGCTCGACCCGCAGGATGTGCGCCTGCAGCTTGAGGCCAACCGCGCCCAGCTGGCCGCCGCCGAGGCCAACCTTGCGCTGGTGCGCGCCGAGCGCGACCGCTACCAGAAGCTGCTGGACCGGCAGATGGTCAGCCATTCGCAGTTCGACAACGCCGAGAACCTGTTCCGCGCAGGCCAGGCCCGCCTCAAGCAGGCCAAGGCCGAGTTCGAGGTGGCCGGCAACCAGGCCGATTACGCCGTGCTGCGCGCCCCCCAGGCCGGGGTGATCGCCAAGCGCCAGGTGGAAACCGGCCAGGTGGTGGCGGCCGGGCAGACCGTGTTCACCCTGGCCGCCGACGGCGAGCGCGAGGTGGCCATCGGCCTGCCAGAGCAGCAGTTTGCCCGCTTTGCCGTGGGCCAGGCGGTCAGCGTGGAGCTGTGGTCGCACCCCAACGAGCGCTTCGAGGCGCGCATCCGCGAGCTGTCGCCAGCCGCCGACCCACGTTCGCGCACCTTCGCCGCGCGCATTGCCTTCACCGGTAAGGTGCCGGCCGAACTGGGCCAGAGCGCGCGCGTGTTCATTGCCCATGCCGAGCATGCGCCGCTGGCGGTGCCGCTGTCGGCGGTCAGCGCCGAGGGTGGGCAAGCCTATGTGTGGCGGGTGGGCAAGGACAACCGCCTGGAGCGAGCCGCCGTGCGCCTGGGCCCCTATGGCGCCGACAGTGTGCCGGTGCTCGAGGGCCTGAGCGCCAGCGACTGGGTGGTGGCCGCCGGTGGCCATGTGCTGCGTGAAGGCCAGCAGGTACGCCCGGTGGACCGCAGCAACCGTGACGTGGACCTGGCGACCAAGGAGTAAGTCAGCATGGGTTTCAACCTTTCCGCCTGGGCGCTGCGCAACCGCCAGATCGTGCTGTTTTTGATGATCCTGCTGGCCGCCATCGGCGCCATGTCCTACACCAAGCTGGGTCAGAGCGAAGACCCGCCGTTCACCTTCAAGGCCATGGTCATCCGTACACTGTGGCCGGGGGCGAGCGCCGAGGAGGTATCGCGCCAGGTCACCGAGCGCATCGAGAAGAAGCTGATGGAGACCGGCGAGTACGAGAAGATCGTCTCGTTCTCCCGGCCCGGCGAGTCCCAGGTCACCTTCATGGCCCGCGATTCGCTGCATTCCAAGGATATCCCCGAGCTGTGGTACCAGATCCGCAAGAAGGTCGCGGACATTCAGCACACCCTGCCGCCGGAGGTGCAGGGGCCGTTCTTCAACGACGAGTTCGGCACTACCTTCGGCAACATCTACGCGCTGACCGGCCCTGGCTTCGATTACGCGGTGCTCAAGGATTACGCCGACCGCATCCAGATCCAGCTGCAGCGGGTCAAGGACGTGGGCAAGGTCGAGCTGGTCGGTTTGCAGGATGAAAAAATCTGGATCGAGCTGTCCAACACCAAGCTGGCCACCCTCGGCGTGCCCATGGCTGCCGTGCAGCAGGCCCTGCGCGAGCAGAACGCGGTGAGCACCGCAGGCTTTTTCGAAACCCCCAGCGAACGCTTGCAGGTGCGGGTCAGCGGGCGTTTCGACTCGGTCGAGCAGATTCGCCAGTTCCCCATTCGTGTGGGTGACCGCACCTTGCGCATTGGCGATGTGGCCGAGGTGCAGCGCGGTTTCAACGACCCGCCTGCGCCGCGCATGCGCTTCATGGGCGAGGATGCCATCGGCCTTGCAGTGTCGATGAAAGACGGCGGCGACATTCTGGTGCTGGGCAAGGCCCTCGAAGGCGAGTTCGCCCGCCTGGCCCAAGGGCTGCCGGCTGGCATGGAGCTGCGCAAGGTGTCCGACCAGCCGGCGGCGGTGAAGGCCGGGGTTGGCGAGTTCGTCCAGGTGCTGGTGGAGGCCCTGGCCATCGTGCTGCTGGTGAGTTTCTTCTCGCTGGGCGTGCGCACCGGCCTGGTGGTGGCCCTGGCGATCCCGCTGGTGCTGGCCATGACCTTTGCCCTGATGCACTACTTCGGCATCGGCCTGCACAAGATCTCCCTTGGCGCCCTGGTGCTGGCGCTGGGGCTGCTGGTGGACGACGCGATCATCGCGGTGGAGATGATGGCGATCAAGATGGAGCAGGGCTACGACCGGCTCAAGGCCGCCAGCTACGCCTGGTCGAGCACCGCGTTCCCGATGCTCACCGGTACCTTGATCACCGCCGCGGGCTTTTTGCCCATCGCCACGGCGGCGTCGAGCACCGGCGAGTACACCCGCTCGATCTTCCAGGTGGTGACCATCGCCCTGCTGACCTCGTGGGTGGCGGCGGTGGTGTTCGTGCCGTATCTGGGCGAGCGCCTGCTGCCGGACCTGGCCAAGCTGCACGCGGCCCGCCACGGCAGCGACGGGCATGCCCCCGACCCTTACGCCACGCCGTTCTACCAGCGCGTGCGGCGGGTGGTGGCCTGGTGCGTAAGGCGGCGCAAAACGGTGATTCTGCTGACCATCGCGGCGTTCGTCGGCAGCATCCTGTTGTTCCGCTTCGTGCCCCAGCAGTTCTTCCCGGCCTCCGGGCGCCCGGAGCTGATGGTCGACCTCAAGCTCGCCGAAGGTGCCTCGCTGAACAACACCGCCGAGCGCGTGCGCCAGCTCGAAGCGCTACTCAAGCAGCAGGACGGCATCGATAACTACGTGGCCTATGTGGGCACCGGCTCGCCGCGCTTCTACCTGCCGCTGGACCAGCAACTGCCGGCGGCGAGCTTCGCCCAGTTCGTGGTGCTGGCCAAGTCGCTGGAGGAGCGCGAGCGCCTGCGCAGCTGGCTGATCACAACCCTGGACGAGCAGTTCCCCGACCTGCGGGCGCGGGTCACGCGCCTGGAGAACGGCCCGCCGGTGGGTTACCCGGTGCAGTTCCGGGTGACCGGCGAGCACATCGAGAAGGTCCGTGCCCTGGCCCGCGAGGTGGCGGCCAAGGTGCGCGAGAACCCCCATGTGGTCAATGTGCACCTGGATTGGGAAGAACCCAGCAAGGCGGTGTACCTGAATATCGACCAGGACCGCGCCCGGGCCCTGGGGGTGAGTACCGCGCACCTGTCGAGCTTCCTGCAGAGCTCGCTCACAGGCAGCAACGTCAGCCAGTACCGCGAGGACAACGAGCTGATCGAGATCCTGCTGCGCGGCACCGCCGAGGAACGCCGCGAGCTGGGCAACCTGGGCAGCCTGGCGATCCCTACCGACAACGGCCAGAGCGTGGCCCTGAGCCAGGTGGCTACCCTGGAATACGGCTTTGAAGAGGGCGTGATCTGGCACCGTAACCGCCTGCCGACGGTGACCGTGCGCGCCGATATCTACGGCAAGGAGCAGCCGGCCAGCCTGACCCAGCAGATTCTGCCGACCCTGCAGCAGATCAAGGCCGAGCTGCCCGATGGTTACCTGCTGGAGGTGGGCGGCACGGTGGAGGACTCCGAACGTGGCCAGCGTTCGGTGAACGCCGGCATGCCGCTGTTCATCGTGGTGGTGTTGAGCCTGTTGATGATCCAGCTGCGCAGTTTCTCGCGGATGTTCATGGTGTTTCTCACCGCGCCGCTGGGGCTGATCGGTGTGACCCTGTTCCTGCTGGTGTTCCGCCAGCCGTTCGGCTTTGTGGCGATGCTCGGCACCATTGCCCTGGCGGGCATGATCATGCGCAACTCGGTGATTCTGGTGGACCAGATCGAGCAGGACATCGCGGCGGGGCTGGGCCGTTGGGAGGCGATCATCGAGGCGACTGTACGGCGCTTCCGGCCGATCGTGCTGACCGCCCTGGCGGCGGTGCTGGCGATGATCCCGCTGTCGCGCAGCGTGTTCTACGGGCCGATGGCAGTGGCAATCATGGGTGGGCTGATCGTGGCCACGGTGCTGACCCTGTTGTTCCTGCCGGCGCTGTATGCGGCGTGGTTCAGGGTGAAGAAGGAGTGAGCTGTCTCTTGTAACGCATTACAACGCGTTGATTCATGTAGGAGCGGCCTTGTGTCGCGAAAGGGCCGCAGAGCGGCCCCAGGATTTCGATGCAAACGCACAGATTGCTGGGGCCGCGCTGCGGCCCTTTCGCGACACAAGGCCGCTCCTACAGGCAATGCGCGCGCATGCCATATCGGTTCTGCGCACGATCACTATGGCCTCACAGCGCGCCGAAGACCTTCTTGGCGAGGCTAGTGGCGGCCTGGGCCGGGTTCTTGCGAATGGTCTCTTCCTGCTTGGCGATCATCTCGAACAGCCCGTCCAGGGCTTTTTCGGTTACGTAGCTTTCGATGTTGGCGCTCTTGGCGTCGATCACGCCCAGGCCTGCGGCTTGCCCGGCGAAGTTGTTGTACTGCTTGGCCAGGCCGACCTGGTCGGTCGCCTGCTTGACGATCGGCAGGAACTTGGCGCGGATCTGCTCGCGGCTGCTCTTGTTCAGGTACTGGGTGGCCGAGTCGTCGCCGCCGCTGAGGATGCCCTTGGCGTCGGTCACGGTCATCTTCTTCACGGCATCCACCAGAATCGCCTGGGCCTGCGGTACGGCAGCTTCGGCGGCCTTGTTCATGCTGTTTTCCAGGGCGTCGACCTGGTCACCCTTGCCGAACATTTTCATGGCCTTGGCGGCCTTGCCCAGATTGCCCGGCAGTTCGATGCGCACATCGGGGTTGTTGTTGAAGCCGCCGGGGGTGCTCAGTTGCTTGACGGCAACCTGCGCGCCCTGGGTCAGGGCGTCTTTCAGGCCGGCGGAGGCGTCGCCTTGCGACAGGTCGCTGAGCGACAGGGCCAGGGCGCTGGCCGACAGCAGCAGGCCGGCGCACAGGGTGGTGAAGCGCAGGGAGGTGCGAAGCATGGGGATTTCCTTATGACGAGGGTGGGCTCAGCGTACCGGGTCGACCTTGATCCGCAGCGGCTGCGGGTCGTTGCCGTCGAGGGTCACGCCGTGGTGTTCGGTATTGATGAACAGTAGCTTGCCGTCCAGCTCGATGCGCGCGCTCACCGCGTAGCGGTGGCCGGGCTTGACCTTGGCGGGGTCGTAAGTCAGGTGGAACGGCAGAGGCACGTTGCCTTTGACCGGGCCGGCCTGGCTGGCCAGGGTCACGGCAGGGGCATCCATCAGCGATACGTCCTGCAGGCTCACGCTCAAGGTGGCGGCCGGTGGCAGGGCGCTGCGCTGCAGGTAGAAGACTTCGCCGTCGAGGCTGGCGTGGGGCGCGGGGGCGTTGCTGGAGCAGGCTGCGAGCAGGGTGGCGCAGCACAGGGTGAAGAGTTTTTTCATGGAATCTCCGTGGTACCTGGGGTTGGCTTGTGGCCAACCCCGGGAACTCTAGCGGATTTTCCCCGGCAGGTGGTCAATCGGTGGCACTGGCGCCTGCCAGGGTGCGACCTGCCCGATCACTTGCGCGGCGCGCGCAGGGTGATTTCACCTATCTCGTGCAGGTTGCCGGGGTTAAGGTTGCGGATCACCCTGCCGGCCAGGGGTGTGCTGTATTGCTGATCGAAGAGCACCACGTTGAGCATCAGCCGGTCATCATCGTTGAGCACGTTGGCGTCCACATACAGGGTGAGGGCGCAACCACTGCCGGATTGCTGCAGCGAGGCTTCGGCGATGTTGCTGCTGTCCAGGTTGCTGTTGCCATCTGCCTGTATCCGCAGCAAGGAGGCTTGCAGGTGGGTCTTTTCTTGCACCAGTTCTTCGGGGATCAGAACCGACAGGTGCAGTGGCAGGACCGAAGGCTCGGTGGGCAGCTTTTGCGTGTCGTGAAGGGGCGCTCCGGCAACGGGCTCGAGCTGCAGGTCAAACGGACCAAGCCGGTCCTGATCATCCAGCACCAGCGGCATGGCCACTCGTGCGACCTGGGCGGCCTCGCCCCATGCATACCCGCAACCCGCTTCGAGCGTCAATTGAACGCCATCGGCCAGGGTGGTGCGGTCCAGGCGCAGGCTGAAGGGTATTGGCGAGCCGCTCAGTTGGCTGCCACAGTAGGCGATCGGGTGCTGCGTCGAACCCGAGCCGCTTTTCACGCTGACCAGCAAGCTTGCTGGGCCTTCGCTGGTTACCGGCAGGTAGGGCGTGGCGACGGTGCCGAATATTTCGACGATGGCAGGGTTAGGCATGAGGAGCTCCTGCGGACGCCTGAACCTGGCGACATTGCCTCGGCGTCCGGCAGGCGACTCTAGAAGCCCCTGTACCTCGCATTCAGCAGGAACATTGGCCCACGCAGGCAAGCGCTGCCTGGGCAATCAGCCAGCGATGTTGTCGACGGTCACCCGTTGCGTAGCGGCTGCCGTGCCCGGCTCTACGCAGTGATGGTAGGTGTTGATGAAATGCAACTTGCCGTCGTTCTCGATGCTTGCAGAGAGGGCGTAGTCCCGGCTCGGGTCGATCTGGCTGCTGTCGAAGGTCAGTTGCAAGGTGATCGGCAGCACACCGGCACAACGCAGGCGCAGTTCGGCATGGCTGATGGCCGGGGCGTCTGCCATCGAAACGTCGAGCAGGCTTAGTTGCACTTCTGCGCAAGCTGGCAACTGGTTGTCGCCGGAAGAAACGATCTCAACATTGAACGATTTCAGATGGGGCATGCTGGTGCTCCTTGGGTAGGGGGAAGGCTTGATGTTCGCCCCGCCCAGGAGCCTTTGGCAGGCAGAAAACCTACCCTTGCACAGCATCCACCGGCTCATCCCGATGCAGCGCCACCTGGCGGATCGACAGGCGCAGCTCGGCCGACAGCACGCGCTTGGCCACGCCTTCGGCCAGCTCGCCAAGCTTGTCGTGATGGCCCAGCTTGCCGTTGGCGTCCGGCCTGAGCACCCCTTCGCGCACCAAGGTCTGGATGAAGTGGCGGAACAGGGTCTTGTCGAAGAATTCCGGGGCGTTGAGCCCATGCAGGATCGACAGGCGCTGGGCCATCATCACGCACAGCTCTTCGAGTTCTTCGGCGTTCAGCGTGTGCTGGCCGCTGTTGAGCAGCAGCGAGGTGGCCATGTAGAAGCGTTGCAGGGTCTGGGTGATGGTGCGCGCCAGCAGGGTCAGCAGCACGAACTGTCGCGAGCTCGGTGCCGGGCGCAGGTACACACCGTTCTCGAAGCGCAGCAGGCCTTGCTCCACCAGTGCGCTGAGCCACTGGTCGATGACCTCGTCCAGTTGCTCGGGCTCCCAGCGCAGGAACAGCTCGGACTGCAGGTACGGGTACAGCGCCTGCACGTACTGGCCGACCAGCTCGCGGCTCATGCGTGAACTGCTCTGGAAGAAGCTCGCCAGCAGTGCCGGCAGGGCGAAGATGTGCAAAACGTTGTTGCGGTAGTAGGTCATCAGCACCGCATTGCCTTCGTCCAGGTACAGGATGCGCCCCAGCGCGTCCTTCTGCTCGGCCAGCAGGTTCATGCCCAGCACGTGCTTGATCAGCGCCTGGCCGTCGCCTTCGGGCAGGGTGGTATGCGCCGAGTACGGCACCTGGCGCAGCAGCGCCAGGTACAGGTCGAGCACCCGGGTCAGGGCGCGTTCGTCCAGGGCCAGGCGGCTGGTGGACAGCAGCGCCAGGGCCACCAGGTTGACCGGGTTGACCGCCGCCGCGCCGTTCAGGTGGCGGGCCACGGTTTCGCCCAGGCGGGTGGTGGTGTCGTTGAGCCAGGCCGGGCGGTACTGCGGGGCCAGGTCCTGCTCGCGCCAGCCAGGTTGCTGCTGGTCGAGAAAGCCAGCCAGGCGAATCGGCTCGCCGAAGTTCACGTACACCTGGCCAAAGCGCTGCTTCAGCGCGCCGATGACCTTGAAGATGTCGAAGATCGACTCTTTCTTCTTGCTCGCCCCGCGCAGTTCGCCCAGGTAGGTACGGCCTTCGAGCACCCGCTCATAGCCGATGTACACCGGCACGAAGACGATGGGTGTGCGCGAGGAGCGCAGGAAGCTGCGCAGGGTGATCGCCAGCATGCCCGGGCGCGGCTGCAGCATGCGCCCGGTGCGCGAGCGGCCGCCCTCGACGAAGTACTCCACCGGGAAGCCCTTGGTGAACAGGGTGTGCAGGTATTCGTTGAACACCGCGGTGTACAGCGGGTTGCCCTTGAAGGTGCGGCGCATGAAGAATGCCCCGCCGCGGCGCAGCAGGCCGCCGATCACCGGCATGTTGAGGTTGATGCCGGCGGCGATGTGCGGCGGCGTGAGGCCGTTGCGGAACAACAGGTACGACAGCAGCAGGTAGTCGATATGGCTGCGGTGGCAGGGCACGTAGATTACCTCGTGCCCCGGGGCGATGCCCTGCACCTGCTCGATATGGTTGACCTTGATACCGTCGTAGATCTTGTTCCAGAACCAGCTCAGCACCACTTCGAGGAAGCGGATGGCGGTGTAGGTGTAGTCCGAGGCGATTTCGTTGCCGTAGTGCAGCGCCTTGGCCTCAGCCTTGGCGTAGGGGATCTTCTCGCGCTCGGCTTCGTCGCTGATGGCCTGGCGCACCAGCGGGTCGTGCACCAGGCCCTTGACCAGGTTGCGCCGGTGCGAAATGTCCGGGCCGATGACTGCGGTCTTGAGGTTGCGAAAGTGCACGCGCATGACGCGCTGGGCCATGCGCACGGTGCGCTCGTGGCCTTTGTTGTGGTCGACCAGCTCGCGCAGGTGGATGGGCGCAGAGAACTGCACCCGGGTCTTGCGCCCGAGAATCAGGATGCTGAGCAAGCGGCGCAGGCGCCCGGTGACCGCCCAGCTGTCGGCGAACAACAGCTTCCACGGGCTCGACTCACTGGCCGGGGTCTGCCCCCAGAACACGCTGACCGGGATGATCTGCGCGTCTTCTTCGGCATGCTGGGTGATCGCCGCCACCAGGCGTTCCAGGGTGGGGGGCGCGCCGCGCTTGTCGTGGCGGCCGAGCCAGTCCGGGTCGGGGGTGAGGTAGAAGAACGCCGCCGGCTCCTGCAGCGGGCCCACCGCCACTGGCAGTACCGGGCGCGGCAGCCCTGCTTTGGTGCATTCGTGGTCGATCACCGCCAGGTCGGTGAGCGAAGGCGAGGGCAGGGCGTAGAACACCGGGCGGCTGCGGTCGAGTTTGAGGGTCAGCGAGGACTGGTTGATGGTCTCGGAGCGCACCCACAGGTACAGCACGCGACGCAGGGCGCCGAAGATCAGGCGGCGCAGGGGGGAACGGGTCATGGGGTTGGTGCCCTGGATGTTATGTTCGGTGATTTTTCAAGGCATTAGTCTGCCGTATCTGCGTAAGTTCAGCAAAAATCGGCAAAAACATGCCTGGTCATGAAATTTTTTTAATCGCTGTCATATACTCGGCCTGGCGCTTGCTTGCTAATTGGGCAAGCCGCGACGGTGCGGGCCGTGACCCCATGCCGGCAAGGCGATCTTCAAAATAAAAAACCGGAGTAGTTCAGATGTCGTCTCGTGAGACTGGGAATGTGAAGTGGTTCAACGATGCCAAGGGTTATGGCTTCATTCAGCGCGACGGTGGTGCGGATGTATTCGTCCACTATCGGGCGATTCGCGGTGAGGGGCATCGCACCCTGGTCGAAGGGCAACAGGTTGAATATGCGCTGGTGCAGGGCCAGAAAGGCCTGCAGGCCGAAGACGTCGTCGGTCTCTGATCGGCGCCTCTCAAGCGCGCCGCTATCCCTGTAGGAGCGGGTTTACCTGCGAACACCGGCGCAGCCGGTGCCATGCACCGCGTTGCATGCTTCGCGGGTAAACCCGCTCCCACAGGGGCCGTGTTGAATCAGTGCTTTACTGCGTACGCCAGGTGATTTCCTCTTCACCGTCGGCGCTGATGCGCACCCAACGGTCGGCATCTTCTTCACCATCTTCTTCAGCCCAGCCACCCGGCGCGCAGCGTACTTCGACGTTGAGTGCGGCGAATGCCGCGCGGGCGCAGGCGATGTCGTCGGCCCACGGGGTCTGGTCGCTTTCCAGGTACAGGCTGTTCCATTTCCCTACAGCTTTCGGTAACCAGGTGACCGGAATGTTACCGGCTGTGCACTTGAAGGTCTGGCCTTTCTGCTTCCATTCGCTGCATGGGCCCAGGGCTTGGGCCAGCCAGCCGGCGATCTGCTGGTGATCGACGTCGGCGTCCTTCAGGTAAATCTCGATATCGGGTTGGCGCATAAGGGGCTCCGGTGTGCTCAGTCTTGGCGCACAAAATAGTCATAACGCATGGAAACCGTGACCTCGAACGGCTCGGGCTGCTCGGTCACCCGGGCGCGCTTCTCGGCGCTGGCGCGCCAGCCGTGGGGCGTCATCGCCAGCAGGTCGGCGCGGGCCTTGGCGTCGGCCAGGCTCAGGCGGAACTCGAGGATTTCGCTGTGGGCATGGGCCATGCCTTCAGGTACCAGGGCCAGGTGCTTGTCGTCGGCGTAGGGGCGCACTTCATCGTAGAGCACCTCGCGCAGTTCCATCAGGTGGCCGCTGGTAGGGCCCACCCGCATCAGGCCGCCGCCGGGCGCCAGCAGGCGCCGGGCCTCGGCCCAGTCCAGCGGGCTGAACACGCTGGCGATGAAGCCGCAGCTGGCGTCCGCCATGGGCACGCGGGCCATGCTGGCGACCATCCAGGTCAGTTCGGGGGCGCGGCGGCAGGCACGCTTGACCGCCTCGCGGGAAATGTCCAGGGCATAGCCATCGGCCGCTGGCAGGGCCTGGGCGATCTGCGCGGTGTAGTAGCCTTCGCCACAGCCTATGTCCAGCCAGGCGCCGGGGGCGCGCTCGGCGGCCAGCGCCGCCAGGCGACGGGCCACCGGGGCGTAGTGGCCGGCGTCGAGAAAGTCGCGGCGGGCTTCGACCATGGCCTGGTTGTCGCCCGGGTCGCGGCTGTTCTTGTGCTGCACCGGCAGCAGGTTCAGGTAGCCCTGGCGGGCGCGGTCGAAACGGTGGCCGGCCGGGCAGGCCACACCGTTGTCGAGCTGCGCCAGCGGCGCCTGGCAGAGAGGGCAGGCGAGCATCAGGCGAGCAACCGCACCAGGGTCTGGTAGTAGATCTCGGTCAGCAGGTCGAGGTCGCTGGCCAGGATGCGCTCATCCACTTGGTGGATGGTGGCGTTGACCGGGCCCAGTTCGACCACCTGCGTGCCCATGGTGGCGATGAAGCGCCCGTCCGAGGTGCCGCCGCTGGTGGATGGCTGGGTGGTGCGGCCGGTGACTGCGTGGATGCTCGACGACACCGCATCGAGCAAGTCGCCCGGCTCGGTGAGAAACGGCAGGCCCGACAGTGCCCAGTCGATGCTCCACTCCAGCCCATGCTTGTCGAGGATCGCCGCAACGCGCTGCTGCAGGCCTTCGACGGTGGACTCGGTGGAGAAGCGGAAGTTGAACAGCGCGGTCAGATCACCTGGGACCACGTTGGTGGCGCCGGTGCCGGAGTTCAGGTTGGAAATCTGGAAGCTGGTGGGCGGGAAGAACGCATTGCCTTCGTCCCAGTGCTCGGCTGCCAGCTCCGCCAGGGCCGGTGCGGCCAGGTGGATCGGGTTGCGCGCCAGGTGCGGGTAGGCCACGTGGCCCTGTTTGCCGCGCACGGTCAGCTTGGCGCCCAGCGAGCCACGGCGGCCGTTCTTGACCACGTCACCCAGCAGGGTGGTGCTCGAAGGTTCACCGACGATGCACCAGTCCAGGCGCTCGTTGCGCGCCTTGAGCAGCTCGACCACGGCCTTGGTGCCATGGTGCGCCGGGCCTTCTTCGTCGCTGGTGATCAGGAAGGCGACCTTGCCGCGGTGGTCGGGGTAGTCCTGCACGAAGCGTTCGCTGGCCACCACCATCGAGGCCAGGCTGCCTTTCATGTCGGCCGCGCCACGCCCGCAAAGCATGCCATCGGCGTCGATCAGCGCATCGAACGGTTCGTGTTGCCACTGCTGCACAGGGCCGGTGGGCACCACGTCGGTGTGGCCGGCAAAACACAGTACCGGGCCTTCGTTGTTGCCGTGGGTGGCCCAGAAATTGTCGACGTCCTCGAAGCGCATGGGTTCGAGCTGGAAGCCGACGGCACCCAGGCGGTTCATCATCTGGGCCTGGCAGTCGGCATCGAGCGGGGTGACCGATGGGCGGCGAATCAGGTCGCAGGCCAGTTGCAGGGTGGGCGAAAGCTCGGCGGGGGCCGTCATGGGAAAACTCCGGAAGCAGTGCAAGGCGGGCAAGGGGCGGTAGTTTAAAGCAAAAAACGGTGTGTGAAGCGTGTGGCGTCGACCTGACAGCAGGGAAGCGCTGCTCCAGGGTGAGGTGTTTCACACTGAAACCGGCCGGAGCCTGTGGGTAGTTTGTAGCGGCCCTTACGGGGCAACCAACTCACAACAAAGGTAGAAAATACATGGGTATGAAGCATTGGATTGCCATGGGTATGGTGCTGGGATGCAGCACGGCGGTGCTCGCCAGTACCACGGATGTGATCGTCACCGGGACCATCACGCCAGGTGGTTGCACGACATCGCTCAGCGGCGGCGGAACTTTTGACTTTGGCATTATCAGGGCCGCCGAACTGAATCAGAGCGGCAAAAAGAAATTCGTATCGCCCGCCCAGCAGCTTGCGGTGAACTGCGATGCGCCAACCCGCTTCATGGTACGGGGTGTCGATGCCCGGGCAGACAGTGCGGATTTTGTCCCAGGTAGCGTGGTTGCCTTCGGCCTGGGGAAAAACGATATCGATGAAAAGATCGGCTTTTACTTCCTGCAGACGGTTGCCGACAGCTACGTTGCCGATGGCGTTACCACGGTCAATCGCCTGATTACGACTGACAGTGGCACCAACTGGGCCCCTGATACCGATCCGGATTTCTCCAACTTCTACAACGGCGCGGCCGGTCACTATCATGGCTTCGCAGCATCTGGCACGGCGCCCACGCCGATCACGGACCTGACCGCCAACCTGCAGATCGACATGCGCGTCAATGGGCGGGATGAGCTGACCGTCAACAAGGACGTCCCGATCGATGGCGCCTCGACCATTGAGTTGACCTACCTCTAAGACCCCGCCAGGGAGCCCCTGTCGACTTTTCTGCAGGGGCTACTCGTGTCTTTCGCTCATACGCCGCTTGAGGCGGCGTATCTGCCTTGAATAGAGCTGAACATGAGCATTTTGATCCGACTGCTGTTGAGCGCCGGCTGCGTGCTGCTGTCTGCCAATGGGGCCTGGGCCGCGGGCATGGTCCCGGAAACGTCCGTGGTGATCGTCAATGAGGCCGATGGCGAGGCCTCCATCAGTGTGCGCAATGACGACCCGGGGCCCTCATTGCTGCTGGTGACGCTGCAGAACCTGCCAGAAGACCAGGAACCCTTGCTGTTTCTCACTCAGCCGGCCTGGCGCGTCGAGGCTGGCCAGGAGCAGCGCGTCAGGTTCATGTTGCGGGCGGTTGCGCCCCTGCAGACCCAGCGCTTGAAGCGGGTGATCTTCGAAGGGGTTCCTCAGCGGCAAGAAGCCGGTGTTCAGGGCGCCAGGGTCGGCGTCAGTGTCAGGCAGAACCTGCCGGTCATCATCCACCCCAAAGGGCTGGCCGCCAATCACTCGCCGTGGGAGGGCCTGCAATGGCATTTGCGCGAGCAGGGTGTGCAGGTGCAGAACCCGACACCCTATGTCGTGCGCCTGGATCAGGAGGTCAGGTTGATGCCGGCCAACGCGCGCGGGCTATTGCCACGCACCTACATATTGCCGGGCGAAGCGCTTGATATTCGGCTGGAGTCGTCGGCCCGACAGGATCATCGAAGTATCAAGCTGTTTCCCGCCACCGTTTATGGCTTTGCTGTCGATGAGTTCGAAGCCCCGCTGCTCAGGGTGGGGAGTTGAATGAGTGCAGGGGGAGGGGGCGCTTGGTATTTCGGCATTGCCTGCTGGCGCTCCCCTGGTCCCTCTCGCTGATGGCGTGCAAAGCCAGTGCTGCTGGCTACTTCGACCTCGAACTCTTGCGCCAGAGAGGGGTGAGTGAAGAGCTGGTCGATTATTTTCAGCACAGGCCGCGCTTCACCCCCGGCTCTCACACCATCAACCTGCAGGTGAACGGCACCCGGGCAGGGCGCGCGCAGGCGCGCTTTCTCGACGATGGCAGTGTATGCCTGGACGCAACCTTGCTGGCCGCAGCAAAGTTGCAGGTGCCGGCCGAGTTGCCGGCTGAGAACCAGCACGGGTGCGTCGACCTGCTGGCACGCTACCCACAAAGCCAGATACACGCCGACCCTCAGGCCGGCACTGTGTCCATGGTGGTGCCGGCGCAGGCGTTGCGTTCGCCATCCGCCGTTGCCGATCTGTCGGCCTACGACAGCGGCGGGTTGGCTGGCATGTTCAACTACGATGTCACCTTGCTCGACACGCGTTTCAAGGGCGGTGGCAACCGAACCTTGAGCGCCTTCACCGAGCCGGGGTTCAACCTTGGGAACTGGATCGTGCGCAGCCGCCAGGTCGCCAGCCTTGGCCAGCAGTCCAGACAGTTCAGCACGCTGGACGCCTACGCCCAGCGAACCTTTGCCGAGCAGGCCGCTGTCTTGCAGGTTGGCCAGATCCACATGGCCAACCCGGTGCTTTCTGGTGTGTCTGTAGACGGTATTCAGGTGTTCTCCGAACAGGCGTTGGCGCAACTGCAACAACGCCGCGTGGTTCAGGGCATCGCCAAGACCCAGGCACGCGTGGAGATCTACCAGCGCGGCCGCCTGGTCCATGCCACCGTCGTGCCTCCAGGGCCCTTTACCCTCGAAAGCCCTGCGCCGGTCGATGCATTCGCCGAACTGCAAATGACCATCCATGAGGCAGACGGTGAACAGCGCCAGGTAACCCTGCCTGCCACGCCCATGCACGACGCCCTGGCAGGCGGCTATCAGCTCGGCATCGGCCAGCTGCGCCATGGCGACGGTGCTTCACCTTGGGCGCTCAGTGCCGGCTGGAGCGGCAGTGTGCTCGATGGCCTGGCTTTGGGCGGCGGCATGCTTGCCACTGATCGTTACCAGGCGGCAGGTTTTGCCCTGGGTGCCCAGCCCTGGCCGCAGGCGCAGCTGCAGTGGTCGCTGGGCTACTCGCAGCCCTTGCGCCAGGACGGCGGCCTGCAGAGCCAGGTGACCCTGAGCCAGCAATTGGCCGACGGTTGGGGGGCGAGCATTGCCTATGGTCTGCAGGGGCGAAGCTACCAGGACATCCAGCAGGCGCTGGATCAGTCGGATCGCCCGGGTAGTTGGCGTGAGCACTTCAGCGTCGGCCTGTCATTGCAGAGCACTGGCCTGGGGAGCTTCAGCGTCGGTGGCAGCCAGTCCCGTGGGCATGATGGGCGGGCAAGCAGCCAGGCCAACCTGCGCTGGGGCGCAACACTGGGGCAGGTGTCTTTGAGTGCCGGTATGGAGTGGGGGCTCGGTGGGATGCGTGATCACGGGCGCATGCTGTACCTGAGTGCCAGCATGCCGCTGGGCGCCAAGCGCAGGCTGCATGCCACGACCCGGGGCTCGGACCGCGGCTACCGCTCTTCTGCCAATCTGCGCGAACGTGTCAGTGACACGTTCGGCTATCGTTTGGGCGTCAACCATGAAAGCCATGACCCGGTGCTGCGCCCGAGCCTGGGTGGTTCATGGCTGACGCCATCGAGCCAGTTGCAGCTCGACTATTCGCAAAATGGCAGCGCCGCGCAAACCTTCGCTGCCAACCTGCGCGGCGCGGCCGTAGGGCATGCTGCCGGCATCACGTTGACGCCGTACCCGGTTCGGGATACTTACGCGCTCGTTGATGTGGGTGACCTCGCCGGGGTCAGGCTCGACACCCCCAGCGGCCCTGTGTGGACCGACACAAAGGGTCGGGCCGTCGTTTCCCAGGTGCGCCCCTATGCCGACAATCGGGTGCAGGTACAGAACCGCAGCCTGCCGCGCAGTGCGGAACTTGCCAACAGCCTGGGCATCGTCAGGGCCGGCCGTGGAGCCATTGCCCAATTGAGCTTCGTCGTCGAGCAGACCCGGCGCGTACTGTTGCAGACCTTGCACGGTGACGGGGCAGCACTGCCGGACCACGCAATGGTGATCGACGGCAACGGGCATTTCGTGACCACGGTGCAGGCCGGTGGCCTGATCTTCCTCCACGACTTCCAGGCAGATCAGCGCTACCAGGTGAGCCTGCCGGATGGCCCTGCTTGCAGCCTTGAATTCACCCTCAGTGATAACCCGGACCCGGAGCAATACTATGAAGCGACCATGGCCCGTTGCCATGCGATCTGAGTGTCTTTCCAAGCATGGCTGCGCAAGAGTGCACTGGCTGTTGCGCAGTTGGCTGGGCCTGCTGCTGGCGGGCCTGGGAGGGGCGGCGGCGGCTCAGGGCTGCCAGGTGACTCTTGACCAGCCGATGATCGAGTTTGGTCAGGTCAACAAGACTCAGTTGCAACGGTTCGGCAATCGACACCTGTTGGGGGAACGGCAGCTGCAATTGACGGTTCAGTGCTCTGCAAGTACCGACATGGTCCTGCACTACCTGGCGGACAGCATCACTGGCGAGCGCTATAGGTTTGGCGAGCGCGGGACGTACTCGCTGCAACTTTCCGATGCCCGGCTCGATGGCCGCTCGGTCGCCCTCGGTACCGCGCGTTCGGGGCAAGCGTGGCAGCGCCAGGGCAACCGCGCGCGCTGGCTGCCGGACATGCAGTTGGCGCCAATACGCGCTGGTGCGCCGCTTGGCGGCACGACACTCACGGCGCGCCTGACGGTCCGCGGCTGGGTGGATAGCGCGCAGGCTATGGCAGGCGTTGCCGAGCTGCAGGCCAGTGGTGTGCTGCAGGTCGAAGGTGCCACTGCCGCCCTGGCCCTGCAGGCCAGCGTTGTGCCTGCCGCCTGCAGGCTGCACCTGGGCGATGGTGGCAGAGTGGACTTCGGCGTGATCCCGGCAGGGCAGCTGTCGGCCAGCAAGACCACTTCGTTATGGCGCTCGCTGTCGGCCGCTGTGAGTTGCGATGGCCCCACCCGCTTCGCCCTGCGTGCAGTGGACAACCGCCAGGCCGCTCAAGGGCGGCACGTGCAGGGCGCCGCTCGCTCGGTGCTGTTTGGTGCGGGCAAGAGCGCCGGGGATGGCCTGGCGTGGTCGTTACAGCTCGACGGGCCGGTTATGGGGGATGGGCAGGCGCTGCAACCGCTGTACTCCACGCAAGGTAGCGGCGAATGGGCAGCAAGCCCGGCCCCTGCGTACTTTCATACCGACAACCGCCTGCTGGGGTTCGCAAGCGGCCACCACAGGGTGGCCGGGCCCGCCTTGATCAGGCAGCTCGACGCCATGTTGAGGGTCGAGCTGTACATCGCGCCGCTGCGCCAGTTGCAGCTTCGCGACGAGACCCCCATCGATGGCGCGGCCACGCTGGAGCTCGTCTACCTGTAAGGCCAAGCGCCTCCAGCTGGCCCCGGGGGGCGGCTCAGGTGTGTGCTGGCTGCACCTGGGCCTCGGGCTTGGGCAGCGACGACAGCAACGCCATCACCAGCGCGGCCAGGTAGGGCAACGACTGCACCAGCAGCATTGCCACCCAGAAGCGCATGTCCGAGCTCGGCAGCCCCTGCACCAGGTAGATACCCAGCGCCGCGCCCCACAGCAACAGCATGATGAACAGCTCTTCGCGCGCTTCGGAAATCGCCACCAGCAGCCCATGGCTGTCGGCGTTCTTCGGCGTGCGGAAGAACGGCATGCTGCTGGTGAAGAAGCCGTACAGCACCGCCTTGGCGATGGTATGCGACAGCGCCAGGCCCGCCAGGGCGGCGGCGAAGGCGTCTTTGAGGTTGACCCCCACCGCGCGGCGGTAGAGGAACACGATCTTGCCGACCTTGAAGAAGAACAGCGCCAGCGGCGGGATGGCGAACATCATCAGCGGCGGGTCGACCCGGTGCGGCACGATGATCATCGCCGCCGACCACAACAGCGCGCCGACGGTGAAGAAGATGTTCATGCCATCGGCAATCCATGGCAGCCAGCCGGCCAAAAAGTGGTAGCGCTGGCCACGGGTCAGTTCGCTGCCCTTGCCGCGCAGCAGGGCGCTGGCGTGATGCTTGATGATCTGGATGGCGCCGTAGGCCCAGCGGAAGCGCTGCTTCTTGAAGTCGATGAAGGTGTCGGGCATCAGGCCCTTGCCGTAGCTGTTGTGGGCGTAGGCCGCCGACAGGCCCTTTTCGAACACCCGCAGGCCCAGCTCGGCGTCCTCGCAGATGCACCATTCGGCCCAGCCCAGCTCTTCGAGCACGCTGCGCCGGGTCATGGTCATGGTGCCGTGCTGGATGATCGCGTCACGGTCGTTGCGGGTGACCATGCCGATGTGGAAGAAGCCCTTGTACTCGCTGTAGCAGAGCTTCTTGAAGGCGCTCTCGTGCTGGTCGCGGTAATCCTGCGGCGATTGCACCACGGCGATCTTCGGGTCGGCGAAGTGCGGCACCATGTGCTTGAGCCAGTTGCGGTCGACGCAGTAATCCGAGTCGATCACCGCAATCACCTCGGCGTCCTTGGCGGTGTGCGGCAGCAGGTAGTTCAGCGCGCCGCCCTTGAAACCGGCCAGGGGGGCGACGTGGAAGAACTTGAAGCGCGGCCCAAGTTTTTCGCAGTGAGCCTTGAGCGGTTCCCACACGGCCGGGTCCTTGGTGTTGTTGTCGATCACCAGCACTTCGTAGTCGGGGTAGTCCAGCGCGGCGAGGGCATCGAGGGTCTGTTTGACCATCTCCGGCGGCTCGTTGTAGCACGGCACATGCACCGAGACCTTCGGGCGGTAGGCGCTGTCAGCCTGCACCGGCAGGAACTCGCGCCGGCGCTTGTGTATCCATACCGCCTCGGCCAATTCGTGGGCCTCGGTCAGCAGCACGATGAACACCCCCAGCGCGCCAAGGGCCAGCAACACGCCCACGGTCAGGCTGAACCAGGTGCTGTATTGCTGGCTGTAGTCGTAGGCAATCCACACCAGCACCGACCCGCACAGAAAGGTGATGAACGTGAGGAAGGTGCGCCCGCGCTGGCGCAGGGCCGAGCCGTCGATGAACAGCACCATCAGGGCGATCATCGCCAGTACCACCGAGGCCACCGCCAGGGCACGCCACTGCGGGATGGCGACCACCGGTCCCTCGAAGTTGAACTTCTGCTGGCGCTCGGCGTTGTACACGCCCCAGTAGGCGCCTACCGAGCCTTCGTCGCTGGCCTTCCACGGCTGGTCGTAGGCCTCGATGACGAAGTAGTTGTAGCCGCGCCGGTTGAGGGTGTTGACCAGGGTGCGCAGGTAGATGGCCTGGTCGGCCTGGGTGGCATCGGCGCCACCGCGCATGCGGCCGTTGCTCGGCCAGCCGACCTCCGACAGCAGCAGTGGCTTGCGCGGGAACTGCTTGCGCAGGTCGCGGGCGCGGTCCAGCACGAACTGCACCGAGTCCTTCATCGGCACGAACTCCCAGTAAGGCAGAATGTGCGCGGCGATCAGGTCGACGTGCTTGGCCAGCTCCGGGTGTTCCTTCCAGATGTGCCACTGCTCGCTGGTGGTCACCGGCACCTTCACCGCCGCGCGCACCCGGTCGAGGTAGCCGATCAGTTGCTCGGCGGTGACCTCTTCGCGAAACAGCGCTTCGTTACCCACCACCACCCGCACCACGCTGCGCGAGGTGTTGGCCAGGCCAATGGCTTTTTCGATCTCGCGCTCGTTGCGCTCCTGGTCGTTGCTGATCCAGATACCCAGGGTGACGCGCATGCCCAGCTCTTCGGCCAGTTGCGGGATCTCGGCCTGGGTGCCCTCGACGGTGTAGATACGGATGTTGTCGGTGAGCTTGTTCAGCTGTTCCAGGTCCTGGCGTATCTCGTCCGGGGTAGGGTATTGGCCCTTTTGCGGGCTTTCGCCAAGGCGAAACGGCGAGTATGAGAACCCGGAGATCTGCTCCGGCCAGGCGGGGGCGGACACCGGGCGGTTGATGAGCGCCCAGAACCCGGTGAACAGCGCGGCGATGGCCAGGACCACCACCAGGTTGAGGCCGAACTTGCGTGATGACATAGGTGTGCGAGGTTCCGAAGAGGGGAGCGGGCGGGGCCTTCGGCCGTGCAAAGCTTGCACTGCCCGGTAAGGCCGGGCATTGGATTTGGCACGGGGGAGGAAGTTCTGAACCCGCTCGGTTGTCGTCCAGATCTTTTTAATGTGTAGGACATTAAAGCAGGCTTGGTAGCCGGGTGGCCAACGGCGGCCCTGAATCGGGCCGATTGCCCTATAATGCGCGCCGGTTTTTTCCAAGGTGGCAGCATGAGCACAGAAGATCCACGCTTTGCCGGCGTTGCCCGGCTGTACGGCGACGAGGGCCTGCAACGCCTGGGCCGGGCCCACGTGGGTGTGGTCGGCATCGGCGGGGTCGGCTCGTGGGTGGCCGAGGCCCTGGCGCGCAGCGGCGTGGGCGAGATCAGCCTGTTTGACCTGGACGATGTCTGTGTCAGTAACACCAACCGCCAGGCCCATGCCCTGGAAGGCCAGGTGGGGCGGGCCAAGGTCGAGGTGATGGCCGAGCGCCTGCGGGCGATCAACCCGGCGATCACCGTGCACGCGGTGGCCGACTTCGTCACCCGCGACAGCATGGCCGAGTACATCACCGAGCAGATGGACTGCGTGATCGACTGCATCGACAGCGTGATGGCCAAGGCTGCGCTGATTGCCTGGTGCCGGCGGCGCAAGATCGCCATCGTCACCACAGGTGGTGCGGGCGGGCAGATCGACCCGACACAGATCCAGGTTGGCGACCTCAACAAGACCTTCAACGACCCGCTGGCCTCGCGGGTGCGCTCCACCTTGCGCCGGGACTACAACTTTTCGCGCAACACCAGCCGCAACTATGGCGTGCCGTGCGTGTTCTCCAGCGAGCAACTGCGCTACCCCAAGGGCGATGGCAGTGTGTGCCTGCAGAAGAGCTTCGTCGGTGAAGGCGTACGCCTGGACTGTGCGGGCGGGTTTGGTGCAGTGATGATGGTGACCGCGACCTTTGGCATGGTGGCGGCGAGCAAGGCGATCGAAAAACTGGTGGCCGGGGCGCGTCGGCCTTCGGAGCGGATCAAGCCGGAATAATTGCGCAGGCGTCTTCGCGGGTGAACCCGCTCCCACAGGTACAGCATCGCTTTCACGGGCGATGAGTGCCCTGTGGGAGCGGGTTTACCCGCGAAGCAGGCGCCGCCGATTCAGCGGCAGGCTGCCAGCTCCGCCATCCGCAGCAACACCGCATGCAGCCCGTTGCTGCGCGATGGCGACAACTGCCGTTCCAGCCCCAGCTGGGTGAACCACTCGCGCAGATCCAGCCCGGCCAGTTGCGCGCTGGCCAACCCCTGAACCCGTACCAGCAGCAGTGCCAGGAGCCCGCGCAGCAACCGCGCATCGCTGCCGGCCTTGAAGCGCCATTGCCCATCGACCTGTTCGGCCACCAGCCACACCAGGCTCTCGCAGCCGTGCACCCGGTTGGCTTCGCTTTTGTCGCTGTCAGCCAGCGGCTGCAGCCGCTCGCCCCATTGCATCAGAAGGCGCGCGCGCTGTTCCCAGCCGCGGGCCTGCGTGAAGCTTTCCAGCGCCTGGCTGGCCTCTGGCGACAGGCTCACCGCAACAGCTCCAGGCCCTGGTCGAGCGCGTCGAAGAACCGCTGCAAGTCATCGCTGTCGCTGTACAAGCCCAGCGACACACGGATCGCGCCTTCCAGCCCCAGCCCCTTGAGCAGCGGCATGGCGCAGTGATGACCGGCACGTACGGCAATACCCTGCTCTGTGAGCAGGTGGGCGATGTCTGCGTTATGTACCCCTTCGATGACGAAGCTGGCCAGCGCCGCATCGGGTGCACCCAGTACACGGATGCCTTCGCGATCGGCCAGGCCGCGCAGCAGCAACTGGTGCAGGCTGGTTTCGTGCTTGTTCACGGCATCGGCGTCGAGGCTGGCCAGGTAGTCCAGAGTCGCCCCCAGGCCAATCACACCGGCAATCGGTGGCGTACCGGCTTCGAACCCCAGCGGCGCCGGGCGAAAGCTTGCCCCCTGGTAGTCGGCCAGTTGCACCATCTCGCCGCCGAACTGCCAGTGGCGCAGCAGTGCCAGCGCCTGTGGCTGCCCATAGAGCACGCCGACCCCATCCGGGCCGTACAACTTGTGGCTGGAGAACACATAGAAATCGCAGCCCAGTTGCTGCACGTCATGGCGGCCATGGACCACCCCCTGTGCGCCATCCACCACGGTCAGTGCGCCCTGGGCGCGGGCGTGGCTCAGCAGCGGCGCCAGTGGTTGCCATGTGCCGAGCACGTTGGACAGCTGGCTGAGCGCCAGCAGGCGGGTGCGCGGGCCGATCATTTGCAAGGCCTGGTCGAGGTCGATGCAACCGCGCTCGTTGAGCGGCAATACCACCAGCTTCAGGTTGCGCCGCTGCGCCAGTTGCTGCCAGGGCAGCAGGTTGGCGTGGTGCTCCAAGGCGCTGATGGCAATCTCGTCACCCGCTTCGAAGCGGTGTTCCAGGCCGTAGGCCAGCAGGTTCAGCGCCGAGGTGGCGCCGTGGGTGAAGACGATCTGCCGCGAGTCGGCGGCGTTGAGCCAGGCGGCGACCTTGTCGCGGGTACCCTCGAAGGCCTGGGTGGCCAAGGCGCCGGGCAGGTGCTGGGCACGGTGCACGTTGGCGGCGCCATGGCCGTAGTAGTGGCTCAGGGCGTCGAGCAAGGCCTGGGGCTTCTGGGTGGTGGCGGCGCTGTCCAGGTAGGTCTGGTGCTGCCGTTGCAGGGCGGCGATGGCGGGGAAATCGGCACGCCAGGGGGAGGGCTGGAACATGGTCGCAAAGGCCTGGAATGAAAATCGGGTCTGGCGCTTGAGCGCCAGACCCGATGTTAACACTTCAAACCGGCAGGTTCTCAGTTGTGGGCGTGCAGCGCCTCGTTCAGCTCGATGGCCGACTTGTGGGTCTTGCACTCCACCGCGCCGTTGAGCGAATTGCGGCGGAACAGCAGGTCGGTCTGGCCGGCCAGGTCGCGGGCCTTGACCACTTTGACCAGCTGGTTGTTCTCGTCCAGCAGGTTCACCTTGGTGCCGGCGGTGATGTACAGGCCGGCCTCGACGGTGTTGCGGTCACCCAGCGGGATGCCGATACCGGCGTTGGCGCCGATCAGGCAGCCTTCGCCAACCTTGATGACGATGTTACCGCCACCGGACAGGGTGCCCATGGTCGAGCAGCCGCCGCCCAGGTCCGAGCCCTTGCCGACGAAGACGCCCGCGGAAACGCGGCCTTCGATCATGCCCGGGCCTTCGGTGCCGGCGTTAAAGTTGACGAAGCCTTCGTGCATGATGGTGGTGCCTTCGCCGATGTAGGCGCCCAGGCGCACTCGGGCGGTGTCGGCGATGCGCACGCCGGCCGGTACCACGTAGTCGGTCATCTTCGGGAACTTGTCCACCGAGAACACTTCCAGCAGTTCGCCCTTCAGGCGCGCTTCCAGTTGCAGTTCGGCCAGCTCGGCCAGGTCGACGGCGCCCTGGTTGGTCCAGGCCACGTTCGGCAGCAGCGGGAAGATACCGGCCAGCGATACACCGTGCGGCTTGACCAGGCGGTGCGACAGCAGGTGCAGCTTCAGGTAGGCCTCGGGGGTGGAGGCCAGTGCTGCATCTTCGGCCAGCACGGTGGCGACCAGTGGCTTGTGGCTTTCGGCCAGGCGGGTCAGCAGCGCGGCCTGGGCGGCATCGACGTCTTTCAGAGCGACGGCCAGTTGGGCAGCCTGGGCGTTGCTGAAGGCGATGGCCTGGTTGCCAGCTTCATAGCCGAGGATCGGCGCAACGGCGGCGACCAGCTCAGGCGAAGGGTTGAGCACAGGCTGTGCGTAGAAGACTTCCAGCCAGGCGCCCTGGCGGTTTTGGGTGCCGACGCCGAAGGCCAGGCTGAACAGGGTATTGGACATGTGATTACCTCGTACGAAATAGGGTGGGGGCTCAGGCCAGGGCGGCGGCGTACAGGTCGGGCTTGAAGCCCACCAGGGTGCGCTCGCCAAGGTCGAGCACCGGGCGCTTGATCATGGACGGCTGGGCCAGCATCAGTTCGACGGCCTTGGCCTGGTCGAGGTCGGCCTTGCTGGCGTCGTCGAGCTTGCGGAAGGTGGTGCCGGCACGGTTGAGGATGGTTTCCCAGCCGTGTTCGCTGCACCAGCGGTTCAGGCTGTCACGGTCGATGCCTTGAACCTTGTAGTCGTGAAAATCGTAGGCGATGGACTTGTCTTCGAGCCAGGTACGCGCCTTTTTCATGGTGTCGCAGGCTTTGATGCCGTAGAGCGTGTAGGTCATTGTGTGCATTGAGGCCACAGGCTGCCCCAATTTCTCCGTATCCGAATGTCAGTCGCGGGATTATGCGGGAACGGTTCGTCGAGCGCCACGGTTGCGGCCCGTCGGACGGGGGACTCAATTGCTTGCACCAAGGTTGTTAAGCCTATGCAAGTTGCGTATGGTTTGACTTATGGAAGCCATCTTTTTCGAAACATCGATCTTTACCGCGACGGTGTCGGACTACCTGAGCGATGACGAATACAAGGCGCTCCAGCAGGAGCTGCTGGCCAGCCCCGAGTGTGGCGACTTGATGCCACGTACTGGTGGCTTCAGGAAGCTGCGCTGGGCAGACAGGCGCCGTGGCAAGGGTAAGCGCGGCGGCTTGCGGGTGATCTACTACTGGTTGGCCGGTGATGGGCAGATATGGATGTTCGCGATCTACGATAAAGATGAGCTTGAAAACCTTAGCTGCGACCAGGAGAGGGCCTTGAAGCAGGCCATTACCGTGGAGGTCGAGGCGCGCAAGGCGAAGCGATCGGCTGGGCAGAGGAGAAAGTGATGAAAAAGCGTGATTTGTTTGCCGAAATGATGAACGGCATTGAAGAGATGAAGGCGCAACGCGAGGGGAAGATTACCTTGCGCCAGCATCACGTCAAGGCACTGGCGGCGCCCACGGTGACCTCTCAGGAAATAGTGGCCATTCGTGAAGGCTTGCGCATGTCGCAAGAGGTATTCGCCAGGTGTATCAGGACCAAGGCCGCCACTCTCAGAAACTGGGAGCAGGATAAAGCCACCCCGAACCCCCAGGCGGCGATGTTGTTGAAACTGGTCGAAAAATATCCGGACATGCTTGAGCGGCTTGAAGCCGTTTGAAGCAACTGAAAACCCGCCTCGGCGGGTTTTCTTTTTCCGGTAACGAAGCATCGTGTTACATATTCAGTATCCACCTGCGACTATCGTGCAGCGGCCCACATTCACCGTGCGCCGCTAACATATTGTTTCAATGGCGATGTCTCGCCCCTGCTGTCGTTTTTGATTCACAAAGGAAGCCTTCACGGATGCAGTCCGCCTACACCGTCCTCATCCTGCTGACGCTGGTCAGCCTGTCGAAACTGGTCGGGCGGATGATCCCGCTGCCCTTGCCGCTGGTGCAGATCGCCGCCGGCGCCTTGCTCGCCTGGCCAACCCTGGGCCTGCATGTGGCCCTGGACCCGGAGCTGTTCCTGTTCCTGTTCCTGCCGCCGTTGCTGTTTGCCGACGGCTGGCGCATCCCCAAGCGCGAGCTGTGGCGCATCCGCGGGCCGGTGGTGGCGCTGGCGGTGGGGCTGGTGCTGTTCACCGTGGTGGGGGCGGGCTACTTCATCCACTGGTTGCTGCCGAGCATCCCGCTGCCGGTGGCCTTCGCCCTGGCTGCGGTGTTGTCGCCCACCGACGCCGTGGCGGTGTCGGCCATCACCCAGGACCGCCTGCCCACGCCGCTGATGCACATGCTGCAGGGCGAGGCGCTGATGAACGATGCCTCGGGCCTGGTGACCTTCAAGTTCGCCCTGGCCGCGGCCATTACCGGGGTGTTCTCGCTGACCGATGCCAGCTTGAGCTTCGTGCTGGTGGCCCTGGGCGGGCTGGCGGTGGGCGTGGCCCTGAGCTGGCTGATCGGCCGCCTGCGTGCCTGGATGATCGCGCGTGGCTGGGACGACCCGGCCACCCATGTGGTGTTCATGCTGTTGCTGCCGTTCGCCGCTTATGTGCTGGCCGAGCGCCTGGGCGTCTCGGGCATTCTTTCGGCAGTGGCCGCCGGCATGATGCAGAGCTGGCTCGATCTGTTGCCCCGGCAGACCAGCACGCGCCTGCTCAATCGCAGCGTCTGGTCGCTGCTGGAGTTCGCCTTCAACGGCCTGATCTTCCTGCTGCTGGGCCTGCAGCTGCCGGACATCATCAAGGCGGTGGTCAGCCACGAGGCGACGGTGTGGCCAACCTTGGCGTATCGCTGCCTGGACGTGCTGGCGATCTTCGCTGCGTTGATTCTGCTGCGGTTCATCTGGGTGCAGAGCATCTGGCGCTCGATCGGCGTGGTGCGGCGTTGGCGCGGCAAGCCGGCGCTGGTGCTGATGCCCACCGCGCGTTCGTGCTGGTTGCTGACCCTGGGCGGTGTGCGCGGGGCGGTGACCTTGGCCGGTGTGATGTCGGTGCCGCTGCTGATCGGCGCAGGCCAGGCGTTCCCCGAGCGTGACCTGCTGATCTTCATCGCTGCCGGGGTGATTCTGCTGTCGCTGATCAGCGCCTGCATCGCGCTGCCGATCTTGTTGCGCGGGATCACCAAGAGCCCGGACGAGCGGCTGCATCAGGAAGTGCAGGAGGCCTGGCGGCGTACGGCGGAGGCGGCGATCCATGCGTTGGAGGCAGAGGAAGTGGTGGATGTCAGTGCGCCCCAGGATGCGGCACAGGCGGCCATGGCCACCGAGCTCAAGGCGCGGTTGATGGCTGAATACCGGGATGAGCTGGACAGCTACAACGATACCGCCGAGGCGCGGGCGCTGGCCGAGCAGATGGACTTGTTGGAGCGGCGCTTGCGCTTGCGCGCGCTGCGGGCGCAGCGGCTGGAGCTGTATAACCTGCACCGTCAGCATTTGGTGGGGGATGAAGTGGTGAGGCAGGTGCTGGGGGAGTTGGATATGAGTGAGGCGAATCTGGGGCAGGTTCGGTAGATCTGTTATGGATGGCACCGGCTATGCCGGTGATCGCGGGCAAGCCCGCTGCTACAGGGGCTGCGCCTCACTCAGGCTTCGCGCGATCCTGTGGGAGCGGGCTTGCCCGCGAATGGGGCGCAAAGCGCCCCCGAAAAGCAATCAACGGCTCTGCAGGAAGGCGCGAATCCGCTCGGCGGCCTCGATGCACTCGGCCAGCGGCGCAACCAGTGCCATGCGCACACGCCCGGCCCCCGGGTTCACGCCATCCACTTCACGGGACAGGTACGAGCCCGGCACCACGGTCACATGCTCGGCCTCGAACAGGTCACGGGTGAAGTCGGCATCGCAGCCCGGCACCTTGGCCCACAGGTAGAAGCTGCCGTCGGGGCGCTGCACATCCATCACCGGTTGCAGGATGCGCAGCACCGCATCGTACTTGGCACGGTACTGGTCGCGGTTCTCGCGCACGTGGGCTTCGTCGTTCCAGGCAGCGACGCTGGCCAGTTGCGTCTGCACCGGCATGGCGCAGCCGTGGTAGGTGCGGTACAGCAGGAACGGCTTGATGATGCTGGCATCACCGGCGACGAAGCCCGAGCGCAGGCCCGGCAGGTTGGAACGCTTGGACAGGCTGTGGAACACCACGCAGCGCGCAAAATCGCTGCGGCCTAGTTCGGCACAGGCGCTCAGCAGGCCCGGTGGCGGGGCGTCTTCGTCGAAGTACAGCTCGCTGTAGCATTCGTCGGCGGCGATCACGAAGTCATGCTGGTCAGCCAGGGCGATCAGCTTTTTCAGGGTGTCCATCGGCACCAGGGCGCCGGTGGGGTTGCCCGGCGAGCACAGGAACAGGATCTGGCAGCGCTTCCAGACTTCGGCCGGCACGGCATCGAAGTCCGGGTTGAAGCCGTTGTCTTCCAGGCATGGCAGGTAGTGCGGGGTGGCACCGGCCAACAGCGCTGCGCCTTCGTAGATCTGGTAGAACGGGTTGGGGCTGACCACCAGGCCGTCATCGGCACGGTTGACCACCGCCTGGGTGAAGGCGAACAGCGCTTCACGGGTGCCGTTGACCGGCAGGATGTGGCGGTCGGCGTCGAGCCAGCCGGCGGGAACGTTGAAGCGCCGTTCGCACCACTGGCCGATGGCCTGGCGCAGGGCTGCAAGGCCCAGGGTGCTGGGGTAGATCGCCAGCTTGTCGAGGTTGTCGGCCATGGCCTTGGCGACGAAGGCAGGCGATTCGTGCTTCGGTTCACCGATCGACAGGGCGATGGCGCGTTTGTCCGCCGCAGGCTTCACGGTGCCCAGCAGGGCGCGCAGTTTCTCGAACGGGTAGGGCTGAAGCTGGGTCAGGGCGTGGTTCATCGGCGCAAGGTCTCGTCAATCGTCTAATCGTTAAAAGGTCACGCGGGTCGGGCTGGCATCGCTGGCCTGGCCGGCTTGCAACTGCTGCACGATGGCCTCCTGCAGGCGGCTGCACAGCTGCGGGTCGGACAAAGGCTGGTTGTCGGCGTCGGTGATGAAGAACACGTCTTCCACCCGCTCGCCCAAAGTGGCGATCTTGGCGTTCTGCAGCGACAGGTCGAACTCCAGGAAAATCCGCCCGATACGCGCTAGCAGGCCGGGGCGGTCGGGGGCGGTGATCTCGAGGATGGTCACCGGGCGCTGGGCGTCGTTGAGGATGGTCACCTGCGGGGCGAAGTTGAAGTGCTTGAGCTGGCGCGGTACCCGGCGCTGGATGATGGTCGGGTAGTCCTCGGGGTTGCGTAGCGCTTCGGTGAGGCCGTCGCGGATCTGCTTGACCCGCTGCGGGTTGTCGCCGATCGAGCCGCCGTCGTTGTCCAGCACTATGTAGGTGTCGAGGGTGAACTGGCTGCTCGAGGTGATGATGCGGGCGTCGTGGATGTTCAGGTTGAGCTGCGACATCGCCGCCACGGTCACGGCAAAGAAGTCGTGCTGGTCGGGGGCGTAGATGAAGATCTGCGTGCCGCCCTCGAATTCGCGCTGGGTGGTTTCCTTGATCAGCACCAGCGGCCCGCCGTCGGCCGGTTGCTGCAGAATGGCGTCGGTGTGCCAGGCCACATCGGCGGCGTTGTGCTTGAGGAAGTAGTCATCGCCCAGTTGCGACCACAGTTGCTCGACATCGTCCGGGTCGGTGCCTTCGCGCACCAGGATGTCCAGCGCGGCGCTTTGCGTCTGGCGGATCTGCTCTTCGCGGTCCAGGGGGTTCTCAAGGCCGCGACGCAGGGCGCGCTTGGTCTCGGTGTACAGCTGGCGCAGCAGGCTGGCGCGCCAGGAGTTCCACAGGCTGGGGTTGGTGGCGTTGATGTCGGCCACGGTCAGCACGTAGAGGTAGTCCAGGCGCGTCTCGTCGCCCACGTGCAGGGCGAAATCGTTGATCACCTGCGGGTCGGAGAGGTCCTTGCGCTGGGCGGTGGTGGACATCACCAGGTGGTTCTGCACCAGCCAGACGATCAGCCGGCTGTCCCAGGCCGGCAACTGGTGGCGCTCGCAGAACGCCTGGGCGTCCACGGCGCCGAGTTCGCTGTGGTCGCCCTGGCGGCCCTTGCCGATGTCGTGGTACAGCCCGGCCAGGTAGATCAGCTCGGGCTTGGGCAGGCGGCCCATGAGCTTGCTGGCCAGCGGGAATTTCTCCGACACCGGGGTGTACTGCAGCTTGCGCAGGTGCTTGATCAGGTTGAGGGTGTGGGCATCGACCGTATAGATGTGGAACAGGTCGTGCTGCATCTGCCCGACGATCAGGCCGAACTCCGGCAGGTAGCGGCCGAGGATGCCGTAGCGGTTCATCCGTCGCAGGTTGCGGTGGATGCCGATCTCGCACTTGAACAGCTCGATGAACAGGCTGGTGTTACGGATGTCGCTGCGGAACTTGTCGTCGATCAAGTGGCGGTGTTCGCGCAGCAGGCGCACGGTGTCGGCACGCACGCCCTTGATTTCGGGGTGCTGGGCCATCAGCACGAAGATCTCCAGCATGGCGAACGGGGTGCGGCGGAATACGTTCTGGCTTACGGCTTCTATATAGCCGTCGTGCAGGCGAAAGCGCGCGTTCAAGGGCTGCGTGGTGCCGCTGTCGTCATCGGCGAGGATGACTTCCTCGAAGTGCTGGATGATCAGGTCGCACAGCTGGCTGATGCTCATCACCACCCGGTAGTACTGCTGCATGAACTGTTCGATGGCGCGCTTGGGGTTGTCGTCGCTGTAGCCCAGCAGCGCGGCGATGCTGCGCTGGTGGTCGAACAGCAGGCGGTCCTCGGCGCGCCCGGCGAGCATGTGCAGGGCGTAGCGCATTTTCCACAAAAACGCCTGGGAGGAGGCCAGCAGCTCGTTTTCGCTTTCCAGCAAAAAGCCTTCGCCGGCCAGGGCGTGCAGGTTCAACGTACCGTATTGGCGGCGGGCCACCCAAAGCACCGTCTGGATGTCGCGCAGCCCGCCCGGCGAGCCCTTGACGTTGGGTTCGAGGTTGTACTCGGTGTCGTTGTACTTGTGGTGGCGGGCCTTGAGCTCGGCGCGCTTGGCCAGGAAGAACTCGCGGCTGGGCCACATGTGCGCGGTGCTGGTGACCTCGAGCATGCGCTGGCGCAGGGGCTCGGGGCCGGCGACGGTGCGGCTTTCCATCAGGTTGGTGATGATGGTCAGGTCGGCCCGGGCCTGCTCGGCGCATTCGTCGACCGTGCGCACGCTCTGGCCCACTTCCAGGCCGATGTCCCACAGCAGGGTGAGAAAGCGCTCGATGGCCTCGCGGTACTGCTCGTGTTCGGCGGCGCCCAGCAAGATCAGCAGGTCGATGTCCGACCAGGGGTGCAGTTCGCCACGCCCGTAGCCACCCACCGCCACCAGGGCGATGCCGTCCGGGTCGCCCCAGTCGAACTGGTTCCAGGCCTGTTGCAGGATGTTGTCGACGAACCAGGCGCGGTCCTCGATCAGCCGGCGGATCTCGCGGCCTTCGCGAAAGCGCTTGTCGAGCACCTCGCCGGCCAGGCGGATGGCCTTCTTGAAGGCGGCGATGGGGCTAGCCTTGAGGGCCAGTTCCGCCTGGAACTGGCCGCGGTCGAACAGCTCGGGATCCACCTGGGGCATCGAGTCGCGTTCCTGTCTGTATGAGGGTCAGGCCGAGGTGCGCGGGATGGTGTCGTCCTTGCGCAGGGTGAAGATCTCGTAGCCGGTGGCGGTCACCACCAAAGTGTGTTCCCACTGCGCCGAGAGCTTGCGGTCCTTGGTGATGGCGGTCCAGCCGTCGCCCAGCACCTTGGTGTCGGCCTTGCCCTGGTTGATCATCGGCTCGATGGTGAAGGTCATGCCCTCTTTGAGCTCCATGCCGGTGCCGGCGCGGCCGTAGTGCAGGATCTGCGGCTCTTCATGGAACACCTTGCCGATGCCGTGGCCGCAGAACTCGCGCACCACCGAAAAACCGTTCTTCTCGGCGTGCTTCTGGATCACTTCGCCGATATCGCCCAAGCGGCAGCCCGGCTTGACCAGCTCGATGGCCTTGTACATGCACTCTTGTGTGACTTTCGACAGGCGCTCGGCCCAGACCGGCACGCTGCCGACGTGGAACATGCGGCTGGTGTCGCCGTGGTAGCCGTTCTTGATCACGGTGACGTCGATGTTCAGCGTGTCACCGTCCTTGAGCGGCTTGTCGTTGGGGATGCCGTGGCAGACCACATGGTTGATCGAGGTGCAGATCGACTTCGGGTAACCCTTGTAGTTGAGGGGCGCCGGGATCGCCTGCTGGACGTTGACGATGTAGTCGTGGCACAGGCGGTCGAGCTCTTCGGTGGTGACACCGGGCTTGACGTGCTCTTCGATCATTTCCAGTACTTCGGCGGCCAGGCGGCCGGCGATGCGCATCTGCTCGATGTCTTCTGCAGTCTTGATGGTGACGGTCATTACAGGCTCTCTACGGCGCCGCGTACGGCGCGAACGAACGGGAAAGGCCGGATTCTACCAGAGCATGGCGCCGATCTGGCGGGATAAACCTGCGGATCCGGTGGTCTATTGAGGGCATTCTGGGCGCAAAACCCGGGTGCTGCAAAAGCCGCTGACGGACGCAGCACGATCCGGGTTCCGTTCGCCGCCGGTCTGTGGTATAAAATGCGCCGCTTTCGGGGGAGGTCCCCGGAAAGCCTAAACCCACACACGTGTCGACACGATGGCCTGGGTGCCCCGCTTGTTCGCAGGCGCGGGTTGGTCATTGGGATACGTGGAGGCCCAACCCGACTTATCAAGGAACTATCATGTCCCAAGTCAACATGCGCGATATGCTGAAGGCCGGTGTGCACTTCGGCCACCAGACCCGTTACTGGAACCCGAAAATGGGCAAGTACATTTTCGGCGCGCGTAACAAGATCCACATCATCAACCTGGAAAAAACCCTGCCGATGTTCAACGACGCTCTGTCGTTCGTAGAGCGCCTGGCCCAGGGCAAGAACAAGATCATGTTCGTCGGCACCAAGCGTTCCGCCGGCAAGATCGTCGCCGAGCAAGCTGCTCGTTGCGGTTCGCCATACGTTGACCACCGCTGGTTGGGCGGCATGCTGACCAACTACAAGACCATCCGCGCTTCGATCAAGCGTCTGCGCGACCTGGAAACCCAGGCCGAAGACGGCACCTTTGCCAAGCTGACCAAGAAAGAAGCCCTGATGCGCTCGCGCGACCTGGAAAAACTGGATCGCAGCCTGGGCGGCATCAAGGACATGGGTGGCCTGCCTGACGCTCTGTTCGTCATCGACGTTGATCACGAGCGCATCGCGATCACCGAAGCCAACAAGCTGGGCATCCCGGTTATCGGCGTTGTCGATACCAACAGCAGCCCGGAAGGCGTTGACTACGTCATCCCAGGCAACGACGACGCCATCCGCGCCATCGAGCTGTACATGACTTCGATGGCTGACGCCGTCATTCGCGGCCGCAACAACGTTGCTGGCGGCACCGAAGTCTACGCTGAAGAAGCGGCTGCACCTGCTGCCGAGTAATAGACGCTAGCGTCTGCTTGGCACGCAAAAAGGGGGCTTTGCCCCCTTTTTGCCACCTTGAAATCCTGCTGTCAGCAATGGCCCCGCATCATGGGCCGGCTGAGCTAAAAAGCAGCGGATTTGCAGAATTTAACGCCCGTGAGCAACGGGTGGAATGGTTGAAAAACTTTCCAAGAGGATTTTGAAATGGCAGCAATTACTGCAGCGCTGGTCAAAGAACTGCGCGAGCGTACCGGCGAAGGCATGATGGATTGCAAGAAGGCCCTGGAAAAGGCCGGCGGCGACATCGAAAAAGCCATTGACGACATGCGTGCCTCGGGCGCCATCAAGGCCGCCAAAAAGGCTGGCAACGTTGCCGCTGAAGGCGCCATCGCTGTCAAGACCGACGGCAAAGCCGCCGTTCTGCTGGAAGTGAACTCGCAGACCGACTTCCTGGCCCTGCAAGACGACTTCAAGAACTTCGTCGCCGACAGCCTGGAAGAAGCCTTCGCCCAGAAGCTGACCGACGCCGCTCCGCTGATCGCCTCGCGCGAAGCCGCTCGTGAAGCCCTGGTTGCCAAGTGCGGCGAAAACGTCAACATCCGTCGCCTGGTGCGCGTTGAGGGTGACGTTGTCGGCGCCTACCTGCACGGCAACAAGATCGGTGCTGTGGTTGTTCTGAAAGGCGGCGACATCGAGCTGGCCAAGAACATCGCCATGCACGTTGCAGCTTCGAACCCTGAGTTCCTGGATGCGTCGGAAATCTCCGCCGAGGCCATCGAGCGCGAGAAGAACGTCTTCCTGCAGCTGAACGCCGACAAGATCGCCGGCAAGCCGGAAAACATCGTTGAGAACATGATCAACGGTCGCATCACCAAGTTCAAAGCCGAAGCCTCGCTGAAAGAGCAAGCCTTCGTCATGAACCCGGAAGTCAAAGTTGGCGAACTGGCCAAGAAAGCCGGTGCTGAAATCGTTTCCTTCACCTACTTCAAGGTTGGCGAAGGCATCGAGAAGCCGGTTGACGACTTCGCTGCCGAAGTTGCTGCCCAGGTAGCTGCTGCCAAGCAGTAAGACGGACTCGTCTGTCGCCCCAAAGAGGCTGCCCGCTCACGCGCGCAGCCTCTTTGTCAAAGCGGAAGCGGTTTACCAAACCGCTGTTCGCTGACGCAGAAGCTGCGTCAAGCTAGAGTGACTCGCGGGCAGAACGTGCCCGCCAGAATTTTACAAACGCCGCAGGAGAGATTCGCAATGGCTCAGCAGGGCAGTGGTCATCAGGCTCGCTATAAACGCATTCTACTCAAACTTAGCGGCGAGGCCCTGATGGGCTCGGAAGAGTTCGGGATCGACCCCAAGGTCCTGGATCGCATGGCCCTGGAAGTCGGCCAGCTGGTCGGCATCGGTGTCCAGGTAGGCCTGGTGATCGGTGGCGGCAACCTGTTCCGTGGTGCGGCGCTCAGTGCAGCCGGCATGGACCGGGTCACCGGTGACCACATGGGCATGCTGGCCACCGTGATGAACGGCCTGGCCATGCGTGATGCGCTGGAGCGGGCGAACATCACCGCCATCGTCATGTCGGCCATCTCCATGGTGGGTGTGACCGACCACTATGACCGCCGCAAGGCCATGCGCCACCTCAATTCGAAAGAAGTGGTGATCTTCGCTGCCGGTACCGGCAACCCGTTCTTCACCACCGACTCCGCCGCTTGCCTGCGCGCCATCGAAATCGATGCCGACGTGGTATTGAAGGCAACCAAGGTCGATGGTGTATACACTGCAGATCCATTCAAGGACCCGCATGCCGAGAAGTTCGATCATCTGTCCTACGATGAAGTGCTGGATCGCAAGCTGGGTGTAATGGACCTGACGGCAATCTGCCTGTGCCGCGATCACAAGATGCCGCTGCGCGTCTTCAACATGAACAAACCCGGCGCCCTGCTGAACATCGTGCACGGCGGCGCGGAAGGAACCCTGATCGAGGAAGTTCAAAAATGATCAACGAAATCAAGAAAGACGCCCAGGATCGCATGGGCAAGTCCCTCGAGGCGCTGGCCCGCAACCTGGCGGCAATCCGCACCGGTCGTGCCCACCCTAGCATCCTCGACAGCGTCAAGGTCCCGGCCTGGGGTAGCGACATGCCGCTCAACCAAGTGGCCGCGATCAGCGTCGAAGACGCCCGCACCCTGAAGATCGTCGCCCACGACAAGAACCTCAGCGCTGCCATCGAAAAGGCCATTCTGACCTCCGACCTGGGCCTGAATCCGTCCAGCGCCGGCACCACCATTCGCGTGCCGATGCCGGCCCTGACCGAGGAAACCCGCAAGGGTTACACCAAGCAGGCCAGCGGCGTTGCCGAAGACGCCAAGGTGGCTGTGCGCAACGTGCGCCGCGACGCCCTGGCCGACCTGAAAAAGCTCACCAAGGACAAGGAAATCAGCGAAGACGAAGAGCGTCGCGCTGCTGACGAAATCCAGAAGCTGACCGACAAGTTCGTTGCCGAAGTCGACGCTGCGTTCAAAGCCAAGGAAAAGGACCTGATGGCCGTTTAAGGCCGGGGTTTCTTAATGGAAAAGACCAAGCTGGCGGCACCGGGTTCGGTGCCGCGTCACGTCGCTATCATCATGGACGGTAACAACCGCTGGGCGAAAAAGCGCCTGCTGCCCGGCGTCGCCGGGCACAAGGCTGGCGTGGATGCCGTGCGGGCAGTGATCGAGGTGTGCGCCGAGGCGAAGGTCGAGGTGCTCACGCTCTTCGCCTTCTCCAGCGAGAACTGGCAGCGCCCGGCCGAAGAGGTCGGTGCGTTGATGGAGCTGTTCTTTACCGCCCTGCGCCGCGAGGCCCGGCGGCTGAACGAGAACAACATCAGCCTGCGCATCATCGGCGACCGCTCGCGCTTCCACCCCGAGCTGCAGGCCGCCATGCGCGAAGCCGAGGCCATCACCGCCGGCAGCGGCCGCTTCATCCTGCAGATCGCCGCCAACTACGGTGGCCAGTGGGACATCGCCCAGGCTGCGCAGCGCCTGGCACGTGAAGTGCAAGCCGGGCACCTGCGCCCGGACGACATCACCCCTGAGCTACTGCAAACTTGCCTGGCCACCGGCGACCTGCCGTTGCCCGACCTGTGCATCCGCACTGGCGGCGAGCGGCGCATCAGCAACTTCCTGCTGTGGCAGCTGGCCTACGCCGAGCTGTACTTCTCCGACCTCTTCTGGCCGGACTTCAAACACGAGGCCATGCGCAATGCGCTGGCCGATTTCGCCTCGCGCCAGCGCCGCTTCGGTAAGACCAGCGAGCAGGTCGAGGCCGGAGCCCGTGCTTAATGCTTAAACAACGCATCATTACCGCGCTGATCCTGCTGCCGGTCGCGCTGTGCGGTTTCTTCCTGCTCAATGGTGGGGATTTCGCACTGTTCATCGGCCTGGTGGTCACCCTGGGTGCCTGGGAGTGGGCGCGCCTGGCCGGGCTGGTGGCCCAGCCGCTGCGTATCGCCTACGCCGCTGTCGTCGCCGGTGGCCTGATGCTGCTGTACATCCTGCCGGAGCTGGCGCCCTGGGTGCTGGGCGCGTCGGTGATCTGGTGGGCGCTGGCCACCTGGCTGGTGCTCACCTACCCGCGTAGCAACGAGCTGTGGAGCAGCGCGGCCTGCCGCCTGCTGATCGGCCTGCTGATTCTGCTGCCGGCCTGGCAGGGGTTGGTGCTGCTCAAGCACTGGCCGCTGGGCAACTGGCTGATCCTGGCGGTCATGGTGCTGGTGTGGGCCGCCGACATTGGTGCGTATTTCTCCGGGCGTGCCTTCGGCAAGCGCAAGCTGGCGCCGCAGGTCAGCCCGGGCAAGAGCTGGGAAGGCGTCTACGGCGGCCTGGCGGTCAGCCTGCTGATCACCCTGGTGGTCGGTCTGAACCGTGGCTGGGGCATCGGTGAGCTGCTGCTGGGCCTGCTGGGCGCGGTGGTGGTGGTGATGTCCTCGGTGGTCGGCGACCTGACCGAGAGCATGTTCAAGCGCCGTGAAGGCATCAAGGACAGCAGCAACCTGCTGCCCGGCCATGGTGGCGTACTCGACCGCATCGACAGCCTGACCGCGGCCATCCCGATGTTCGCGGTGCTGTTGTGGGCTGCCGAATGGGGTGTGATGTGAGTCAGCCGCAGCGCATTACCGTGCTGGGGGCGACCGGCTCCATCGGCCTGAGCACCCTCGATGTGATTGCCCGCCATCCCGAGCGTTATCAAGTGTTCGCCCTGAGCGGCTATTCGCGGGTCGACGAGCTGTTGACCCTGTGCTTGCGCCATCGCCCGGCGTTTGCCGTGGTGCCGGGTAGCGATGCGGCTGCGCGCCTGCGCGAGGGTTTGAAAGCCGCCGACTGCGCCACCGAAGTGCTGGAAGGCGAGGCCGGGTTGTGCCAGGTGTCTGCCGCACCTGAAGTGGACGCCGTCATGGCGGCCATTGTTGGTGCCGCAGGCCTGCGCCCGACCCTGGCGGCGGTAGAGGCCGGCAAGAAGGTGCTGCTGGCCAACAAGGAAGCCCTGGTGATGTCCGGGGCGCTGTTCATGGATGCGGTGCGGCGCAGCGGCGCGGTACTGCTGCCGATTGACAGCGAGCACAACGCGATCTTCCAGTGCATGCCCGGCGATTACGCCCGTGGCCTGAGCGCGGTGGGTGTACGGCGCATCCTGCTGACCGCCTCGGGTGGGCCATTCCGCGAAACACCTGCGCCAGAGCTTGTGAATGTTACCCCCGAGCAGGCCTGCGCCCACCCCAACTGGTCCATGGGCCGGAAGATCTCGGTGGACTCGGCGAGCATGATGAACAAGGGCCTGGAACTGATCGAGGCCTGCTGGCTGTTCGATGCGGCGCCCGGCCAGGTGGAGGTGGTGGTTCACCCGCAGAGCGTGATCCACTCGCTGGTCGACTATGTCGACGGTTCGGTGCTGGCCCAGTTGGGTAACCCGGACATGCGCACCCCCATCGCCAACGCCCTGGCCTGGCCCGAGCGCATCGATTCGGGGGTTGCGCCACTGGACCTGTTCAGCATCGCCCGTCTGGATTTCCAGGCCCCCGACGAACAGCGCTTCCCTTGCCTGCGCCTGGCGCGTCAGGCTGCCGAGGCGGGCAACAGTGCCCCGGCGGTGCTCAATGCAGCCAACGAAGTGGCAGTGGACGCGTTTCTGCAGGGGCGCATCCGCTTCCCCGAGATCGCGGGTATGATCGAACAGGTGCTCGAGCAGGAACCGGTGGTGCCGGTGGCCACGCTCGATGCAGTATTCGCCGCCGAT
This sequence comes from Pseudomonas sp. NPDC089406, assembly GCF_044900265.1. NCBI lineage: Bacteria > Pseudomonadati > Pseudomonadota > Gammaproteobacteria > Pseudomonadales > Pseudomonadaceae > Pseudomonas > Pseudomonas sp. NPDC089406. The sequence goes on from NZ_JBJDNC010000033.1 coordinate 77,931, forward strand.
CAGCGTGCCCGGGAGTTGTCCCGGGAATGGCTGCGGCGCCACGGTCGCTGACCGGCAGCCGCTGGCTGCCCTCACGTCATCCGGAGATTGCACATGTCTGCGCTTTACATGATCGTCGGCACCTTGGTGGCGCTGGGGGTACTGGTCACCTTCCACGAATTCGGCCACTTCTGGGTGGCGCGGCGCTGTGGCGTGAAGGTGCTGCGCTTCTCGGTGGGCTTCGGCACGCCGCTGGTGCGCTGGCATGACCGCCATGGCACCGAGTTCGTGGTGGCAGCGATTCCGCTGGGTGGCTACGTGAAGATGCTCGACGAGCGCGAAGGCGATGTGCCTGCGGCATTGGCCGGGCAGTCGTTCAACCGCAAGTCGGTGCGCCAGCGCATCGCCATCGTTGCCGCCGGCCCCATCGCCAACTTTTTGCTGGCCATTCTGTTCTTCTGGGTCATCGCCATGCTGGGCACACAACAGGTGCGCCCGGTCATCGGCTCGATCGAATCGGGGAGCCTGGCCGCCAGTGCCGGCCTGAGCGCGGGCCAGGAAATCGTTTCCATTGATGGCAAACCGACCAACGGCTGGTCGGCGGTCAACCTGCAACTGGTGCGCCGCCTCGGCGAGAGCGGCACTCTGCGCGTGGGCGTGGTGGAGGAGGGCGCCAGCAGCGCCCGCCAATTCGATATCCAGCTCAACCACTGGCTCAAGGGCGCCGATGAGCCCGACCCGATCCAGTCCCTTGGCCTGCGCCCATGGCGCCCGGCTGTGGCGCCGGTGCTGGCCGAGATCGACCCCAAGGGCCCGGCCGCTGCTGCCGGGCTCAAGAGTGGCGACAAGCTGCTGGCCATCGACGGTACTGCGCTGGCCGACTGGCAGCAGGTGGTCGACGCCGTGCGTGCCCGCCCCGAGAGCAAGGTCAGCCTGCGTATCGAGCGTGACGGTGCGCAGCAGGACGTCGCGGTTACCCTGGCGCGTAAGGGCGAAGGCCAGGCCTCCGGTGGTTACCTTGGCGCTGGCGTGAAGGCTGGCGAGTGGCCGGCCGCGATGCTTCGCGAGGTCAGCTACGGCCCGCTGGAAGCGGTGGGCGAGGGGCTCTCGCGCACCTGGAACATGAGCGTCCTCACCCTTGAGTCGCTGAAGAAAATGCTGTTCGGGGAGCTCTCGGTAAAAAACTTGAGTGGACCGATAACCATTGCTAAAGTGGCGGGCGCTTCAGCCCAGTCGGGCGTTGGGGATTTCCTGAATTTCCTGGCCTACCTGAGCATAAGCCTGGGGGTTCTGAATTTGCTGCCCATCCCGGTACTGGATGGGGGGCACTTGCTGTTCTACCTGATCGAGTGGGCGCGCGGTCGTCCGCTCTCGGATCGGGTGCAAGGTTGGGGGGTCCAGATCGGTATCAGTTTGGTCGTGGGGGTGATGTTGCTCGCCCTGATCAACGATCTGGGTCGACTATAAAAGCTTCGCTCAATCGCGAAACCTGCCGCGTTGTGTGCGGCGGGTTGTTTATTGCCAGTTGGAATAAAAGGACTTCATGAAACGTCTGCTGCTAACTGCGGTGCTCTCCGCACTGATGATCGCTGAAGTTCACGCCGAGTCCTTCACCATCTCCGATATTCGCGTCAACGGCCTGCAGCGGGTTTCCGCCGGCAGCGTGTTCGGCGCCTTGCCGCTGAACGTCGGTGACCAGGTCGACGACCGCCGCCTGGTGGACTCGACCCGTTCGCTGTTCAAGACCGGCTTCTTCCAGGACATTCAGCTGAACCGCGACGGCAATGTCCTGATCATCAACGTGGTCGAGCGCCCGTCGGTCTCCAGCATCGAGATCGAAGGCAACAAGGCGATCAGCACCGAAGACCTGATGAAGGGCCTGAAGCAATCGGGCCTGGCCGAAGGCGAGATCTTCCAGCGTGCAACGCTTGAGGGCGTGCGTAA
>NZ_JBJDNC010000034.1:0-78888 GCF_044900265.1 Pseudomonas sp. NPDC089406
GCGCCGATCGGGCCAGGGACGGCCCGTCGGCGCGTACCTCCGGAGCAAGCCCGGAGCGAGGGAACCCCCGAAGCGCAGCGTAGGGGGCCGGATGAGGGGAGCAGGGATTTTTTGGTGACTTTTTGATCCTTCAAAAAGTTACCCGCCGTAAGGGCGGAAAGGTGACGAAAAGCGTATATCGTCAATGAATGCGCATACATCTCCCAAAGCAATAACCATAAGCCCCGAACCCGAACCCGAACCCGAACCCGAACCCGAACCCGAACCCGACCCCATAAAAAAAGCCCCAACAACCATAAAGGCCATCGGGGCAAACGGTTGGGGGAGGATCCAACCAAAGGAGCTCTCAATTCAAAAGACGATCACCGCAAACTGGCCACCACCTCCGGCTGCCAGCCGCCGCCAAGGGCCTTGTAGATCGCCACGATCCCGCTATACAACTCAACCTCACCCTGCGCCTGCGCATCTTCGGCACTCAGCCGCTCCCGCTCGGCATCGAGCAGCACCAGGTAATCCACGGTCCCCTCGCGATAGCGAATCGACGCCAGCTCCGCCGCCTTGCGGCTAGCCTCGCTCTGGCGCATCAGGGCCAGCAGCCGCTGCTGGCGCTTGCCGTAATCGCTGAAGGCATTCGAAGACTCTTCCAGTGCCAGCAGCACGTGCTGCTCGTAACTGGCCAGCGCCCCCTCGGCATCGGCCTTGGCCCCGCGCAGGCGGGCCCGCACGCTGCCCAGGTCAAACGCCGCCCAGGTGATGCTCGGGCCCAGCGCCCAGGCATTGGCCGCCGTCGAACCGATCTGCGAGCCCCGCGCGGCCGTGAAGCCCAAAAAGCCGCTCAGGCTCACCCGCGGGAACAGGTCGGCAGTGGCTACGCCCACATTGGCAGTCGCGGCAGCCAACTGGCGTTCGGCGCTGCGAATGTCCGGGCGGCGGCGCAGCAGCTCTCCGGGGTCACCCACCGGCAATGCCTTGGCAATCGCCGGCAAGGCCTTGGGCGACAGGTCCACGGCCAATGCATCCGGGCGCTGGCCCAGCAGGGTGGCGATGCGGTTCTTCGCCCGCACCTGCTCGGCCTGCAACTGCGGCACGGTGGCCTCGACACCCGCCAGGCGGGCATCGGCGCGTACCACGTCGAGCTCGTTGCCAACACCGGTGTCACGCAGGGTCACGGTGATATCCCGCGACTCCTGCTGGGTTTTCAGGTTGGCCAGGGCGATCTTCTCGCGCAGTTGGGCGCCACGCAGTTGGCCGTAGGCGTCCACCAGCTCGGCGATCAGGCTCACCTGCAGCTGCGCAAGGTCGGCCGCGGCGGCCGCCTCCTGCGCTTCGCTGGCCTCGATGCGGCGCTGGATACGCCCGAACAGGTCAAGCTCCCAGGCCATGTCCAGGCCCAGGTCGTAGCGCTCGCTGTTGACCCGGCGCTCGGTCTGGCCCGGCACCTGGCCCTTGCCCAGGTCGCTGCTGGCACGGCTGGTGACCACCGGCAGTTGGTCGTTGGCCGCATCGTCGCGGATCGCCCGCGCCGACTTCAGCCGGGCAAAAGCCACCCGCAGGTCGCGGTTGCCATCCAGCGAGGCTTGCACCAACTGGTTCAGCACCGGGTCGTCGAACTGCTTCCACCACACGCTTTCGAAGTGGCTGCGGTCGAACGCCTTGGCCTCAAGGCCGCTGTCCAGCTTGGCCGGTTCAGTGGCCGGGGCCTGGTAGTCCGGGCCCACCGCGCAGGCCGCCAGGGCCAGCGCCAGCAGGCTCGGGGTCAGGGGTTTGAGCAGGTTCATGCATGGTTCTCCAGCGCGGGGGCGTGCGCAGCCTTGCGGGCCTGGCGACGCTCGACGAAACGGCGGATCAGGAAGAAGAACACCGGGGTCAGGAACAGGCCGAACACGGTCACCCCGATCATCCCCGAGAACACCGCCACACCCATGGCATGACGCATCTCGGAACCGGCGCCAGAGCTGAATACCAGCGGCACCACACCCATGATGAAGGCGATCGAGGTCATCAGGATCGGCCGCAGGCGCAGGCGGCAGGCTTCCAGTACCGCAGCCAGCGGGTCGAGGCCCTTGGCCTGTTCATCCTTGGCGAACTCGACGATAAGAATCGCGTTCTTGCACGCCAGGCCCACCAGTACGATCAAGCCGATCTGGGTGAAAATGTTGTTGTCGCCACCGGACACGATCACCCCGGTAATGGCCGACAGCAGGGTCATCGGCACGATCAGGATCACCGCCAGCGGCAGGCTCCAGCTCTCGTACTGGGCGGCCAGTACCAGGAAGGCCAGCAGCACGCACAGCGGGAACACGAACAATGCAGTGTTGCCCGAGAGAATCTGCTGGTAGGTCAGGTCGGTCCACTCGAAGGTCATGCCGTTGGGCAGCTCTTCCTTGAGCAGCTTCTCGATTGCTGCCTCGGCCTGGCCGGAGCTGTAGCCCGGGGCTGCAGCGCCGTTGATTTCGGCGGTGATGAAGCCGTTGTAGTGCATCACGCGGTCGGGCCCGGAGGTATCGCTGACCTTGAGGAAGGTCGCCAGCGGGATCATCTCGCCCAGGTTGTTGCGCACCTTCAACTGGCCGATCTGCTCGGCGTCGAGGCGGAACTGCTGCTCGGCCTGGACGTTGACCTGGTAAGTACGGCCAAAGCGGTTGAAGTCGTTGGTGTACAGCGAGCCCAGGTAAACCTGCAGGGTGTCGAAGATGTCGGTGATCGCCACGCCGTGGGTCTTGGCCTTTTCCCGGTCGATGGCGGCATCGACCTGCGGCACGTTGACCTGGTAGCTGGTGAACAGGCCCGCCAGTTCCGGCACGTTGTGGCTCTTGGCGATGATGTTCTGGGTCTCTTTGTACAGCGCTTCGTAGCCCAGGTTGCCGCGGTCCTCGATCTGCAGGCGGAAGCCGCCGATGGTGCCCAGGCCTTGTACCGGCGGTGGCGGGAAGATCGCGATGTAGGCGTCCTGGATATCGGCAAACTGCGCGTTCAGTGCGGCGGCGATGGCGGCTGCCGACTGGCTCGGGTCCTTGCGCTCGTCGAACGGCTTGAGCGGGGTGAACACGATGCCGCTGTTCGGGCTGTTGGTGAAGCCGTTGATCGACAGGCCCGGGAAGGCCACCGAGTCGGCAACGCCCGGTTGCTTCAAGGCGATTTCGCTCATGCGCTTGATCACAGCCTCGGTACGGTCGAGGCTGGCGGCGTCAGGCAACTGGGCGAAGGCCACCAGGTACTGCTTGTCCTGGGCCGGCACGAAACCGGTCGGGGTGGACGAGAAGCCCAGGTAGGTCAGGCCCATGAGCCCGGCATACACGAACAGCGCGATGCTGCTGCCGCGGATGACCCGGCGCACGCCGCCCACATAGCTGTGGCTGGCCCGGTCGAAGAAGCGGTTGAACGGGGCGAACAGCCAGCTGCCCAGGAGTTTTTCCAGCAGGCGCGAGAAACGGTCCTTGGGTGCGTGGTGGTCTTTGAGCAGCACGGCAGCCAACGCTGGCGACAGGGTCAGCGAGTTGAACGCCGAAATCACGGTGGAGATGGCGATGGTCAGGGCGAACTGCTTGTAGAACTGCCCGGTAAGACCCGAGATGAACGCCGCCGGCACGAACACGGCGCACAGCACCAGCGCCGTGGCGATGATCGGCCCGGTCACTTCGCTCATGGCCTTTTGCGTGGCCTCGAGCGGTTTCAGGCCCAGCCCGATGTTCCGTTCGACGTTCTCCACCACCACGATGGCGTCGTCCACCACGATACCGATGGCCAGCACCAGCCCGAACAATGACAGCGCGTTGAGCGAGAAGCCGAACAGGTGCATCACCGCAAAGGTACCGATCAGCGATACCGGCACGGCCAGCAGCGGGATGATCGAGGCGCGCCAGGTCTGCAGGAACAGGATCACTACCAGCACAACCAGAATCAGCGCTTCGAACAGGGTGTGCACCACTGCTTCGATGGAGCCACGCACGAACACGGTCGGGTCATAGACGATGCTGTAGTCCATGCCCTCGGGGAAGTCCTTCTTGAGCTCGGCCATTTTCGCCCGCACTTCGTCGGAGATCTCGATGGCGTTGGAACCAGGGCGCTGGAAGATCGGGATGGCCACCGCCGGCTGGTTGTTCAGCAGCGAGCGCAGGGCGTACTGGCTGGAGCCGAGCTCGACCCGGGCAATGTCTTTCAGGCGGGTGATTTCGCCATCGGCACCGGCGCGGATGATGATGTTCTCGAACTCTTCCTCGTTGACCAGGCGGCCCTGGGTGTTGATCGACAGCTGGAAGCTGCTGGCACCCGGGGCGGGCGGGGCGCCCAGCTGGCCGGCAGCCACCTGGCGGTTCTGCTCGCGAATGGCCGCGACCACGTCACCGGCGGTGAGGTTGCGCGAGGCGGTCTTGTTCGGGTCGAGCCACACGCGCAGCGAGTAGTCGCCCATGCCGAACAGCTGCACATCGCCCACGCCGCCCAGGCGCGCCAGCTCATCCTTGATGTTGAGGATGGCGTAGTTGGACAGGTACAGCATGTCGTAGCGTTGGTCTGGCGAGGTCAGGTGCACGACCATGGTCAGGTCGGGCGAGGCCTTGTCGACGGTGATGCCGATACGGGTCACTTCCTCGGGCAGCTTGGGCTGGGTGCGGGTGACGCGGTTCTGTACCTGCACCTGGGCGTTGTCCAGGTCGGTGCCCAGGGCGAAGGTGATGGTCAGGGTCAGCTTGCCGTCGGCGGTGGACTGCGAGGACATGTACAGCATGTTCTCGACACCGGTGATGGCCTGCTCAAGCGGCGCGGCGACGGTTTCGCCGATCACCTTGGGGTTGGCGCCGGGGAAGTTGGCACGCACCACCACGGTGGGCGGCACCACTTCGGGGTATTCGCTGATCGGCAGCTGGAACAGCGAGATCGAACCCGCAATCAGCAGCACCAGCGACAGCACCGCGGCGAAGATCGGCCGGGTAATGAAAAATTTCGAGAAGTTCATCGGTGTGGTCCCTTAACCGCGTGGCGCCTGGGCGCTGGCGACTTTCACGTTGGAGCCCGCAACCTTGGGCGCCGGGTTGCTGGCCTCCAGGGCCTGGCGCTGTTGGGCGAGGGCGGCGAGGGTCTGTTCGCTGGCCATCTGGGTTTCTTCAGGGGTGACAGGCGAGCCAGGGCGCACACGCTGCAGGCCCCTGACCACGATGCGGTCGTCCTTGGCCAGGCCGCTGCGCACGATGCGCAGGCCTTCAAGCTTTGGCCCCAGTTCCACGGCGCGGTAGGCCGCCTTGTTGTCCTTGTCCATCACCAGCACGAACTTCTTGCCAAGGTCGGTACCCACCGCTTCGTCGTTGATCAGCACGGCGTCGTACTGGGCGCTGCCGACCAGTTTCAGGCGGGCGTACAGGCCCGGGGTGAACTGTCCGTCGCGGTTGTCGAACACGGCGCGGCCACGGATGGTGCCGGTGCGCGGGTTGACCTGGTTGTCGACGAAGTTCATCTGGCCCAGGTGCGGGTTGCCGGTTTCGTTGGTCAGGCCCAGGTACACCGGGGTGCTCTGGCCGCGCTGGCCGTCGCGCGCCAGCTGGTTGTACTTGAGGTACACGCGCTCGTCGGCGTCGAAGTAGGCGTACACCTTGTCGGTGGACACCACGCTGGTCAGCGGGGTGACGTCGGCGCTGACGATGTTGCCGGCGGTGTATTGCGCGCGGCTGACGCGCCCGGCGATCGGCGCGGTGACGCGGGTGAAGCTCAGGTTCAGGCGGGCCAGGTCCAGTTGTGCCTGGATCGCATCGACCCCGGCGCGGGCTTCGGCGGCGGCGCTGGTGCGCGACTCGGCGAGCTCGGCAGAGATGGCGTTGCTGTCACGCAGGCGCTCGCCGCGGCGGGCTTCGTTGGCACTGCGAATGGCAGTGGCCTTGGCCTGCGACAGCTGCGCTTCGAGGCGGCGTACTTCAGCCTGGAACGGGCGCGGGTCGATCTGGAACAGCAGGTCGCCTTTCTTTACCTTGGCGCCTTCGGTGAAGGCCACCAGGTCGATCTGGCCCGAAACGCGTGGGCGCACTTCGACGGTTTCCGGTGCTTCGAGGCGGCCGGTGAACTCGTCCCATTCGTTGATCGGTTGTTCGATGACCTTGGCGACGCTGACCTTTGGCGCGGCGGGAGCCTGCACGGCGTCTGGGGTACGGCCACAAGCGCTGAGCACCACCACTGCCAGGGCAGCGAGCGGGAAGCGCAAGGGTTTGAGTGAGTGGTCCATGGAGAACTCCGCCAATGTATTTAGTAGTGGGCGGAGTGTGAGTGCCTTGCGCGTGACGCACGAATCGAACGCAGCGAAGGTTATTATCACGCGCAATGATATGAGCGATGCCGGTATCGATATGGGCGTATGGTTGATTCGCGCCTGGAGAGGACTACAGGTGCTTCTGAGCTTCGCGTAGGACGTTTCTTGTTCGTCGACTGGGTCGAATTTCAGCCTGTGCTGGCTGCTAGGGTTCCTGTCCTTCTTTTCGCGGACAGGGATCCCCGCCATGTGGCATACCGACCGGCAATCTTGTTTCAGTCATCCCTTGATGGACGGGGAGGCCTGAACATGGCAAATGACCTCCCGCCGTACAACGGCGTACGCCACAAGGAAGTCACCCAGATCATCAGCGCCGACGGCCGGCCGCTTAAAGCGGTCAGCGCCCCGGACTTCTTCATCCGCGGTGCCAACACCTTCGCCCCGGTGCGCAGCGGCAACCGGGTACGCTTCTTCACCAGCGGCCAGGCCTATTATCAGGACCTGGCCCAGGCCATCGACCAGGCGCAGGCGTCGATCTTCATCACCGGCTGGCAGGTCAACCATGACGTGCTGCTAGACGGCAAGCGCAGCCTGTGGCAATGCCTGCGCGCCGCGCTCAAAAGCAAGCCGGCGCTCAAGGTTTACGTGCTGCCGTGGCTCAGCCCCATGCCCAGCCTGGGCACCCACGATTTCGAAACCATGCTGGCGGTGTTCCACCTGAATGTGGGGCTGGGCCGCGCCCGGGCATTTTGCCTGCCGGCCATCCAGCAGAGCGACATGAAGGGCCTGGGCGCGGTGTTCTCGCACCACCAGAAGAGCGTGGTGATCGACAACCAGGTCGGCTATGTCGGCGGCATCGACCTGGCCTATGGCCGCTGCGACGACCATCGCTTCAGCCTCGACGCCAGCGCGCGGCGTGGCCGTGATGCCTACAACCCGTGCATCCCGCACCTGGGCTGGATGGACATGGACAAGCACGTCAGCCGCGCCGGCCTGCTGCTGGCCACCGTGCTCGACCTGTCGCTGCCGGCGTTTCGTATCCCCATCGGCAAGACCGGGCTGAGCATCCCGGTGCCCGCCGACCGCCTGCTCAACGCCAGCGCCTGGCTGCGTGACCTGGCGATCAGCCCGATGCACCCGGTGTTGGCCTGGCTGGTCAAGGCCGGCAGCAGTTTCAAGGAGCTGATCGGCGCCATCACCCACCCGCTGGAGGCCGGCAAGCAGTACCTCACCGATGCGGCGATCCGCCAGGTCGCCGCACTGATACGCCACAACTGGCAGCGGCTGCCGCTGGCCGAGCCGCTGAAAAGCCAGGCCGAGGCCTGGCTGCAGCAGGTCGAGGCGGCCCAGGGCGACCTGTCGATCGCCCTGCGCCTGCAAAGCCACCTGTTGATCAACCAGTGGCTGGGCAACACCGACCTTGGGCGCATGGTCGCGCTGCTGGGCGACAAGGGTTTCGATGCCATGCCTGCGGACAAGGCCATGTGGCTGAGCGGTATCGGCGAAGCCGCCAGCGCCTTGCTGATGCACCTCTACACCCTGTTGCAGCAGCGTGTGGCCAGCCACCAGGAGCCCTACCGCTACCTGGCCCACGACCCGCAGCCGTTGGGCTCGCCGGACCATCGCCGGCTGGCCGCCGACCAGCCGCGCATGCCCTGGCAGGATGTGCACAGCCGGATCGAAGGGCCGTCGGTGTACGACCTGTCGCGCAACTTCATCGACCGCTGGAACGGCCAGCAGGCGTATCTGGCGCAAACCCCGACCTTGTACAAGACCGACGCCGTGCTGGCCCTGATGGAATGGCTCAACCGCCTGGCCCGCGATGCCGGCATGCCGCACCATCTGGACCTTGCCGGCCACCTGCAACTGGACATGCCCAAACCCACGCCGGTGTGGATCGACCAGCCCGAGCTACTGCCCAGGCCCCCCGACATCGTCCGCGGCCAGGTGCAGGTACAGGTGCTGCGTAGCGCCTCGGCGGCGATGGCCGTGCAGGAGGCCAAGGGCCGCGCGCTGTCCCGGGTGCAATTGCCGCTGCCGCCGGGGATCAAGGCCGAAGGCATGCAGGACAACTGCAACAGCGCGATGCTGCAGGTGATCTCCAGCGCCCAGCATTTTCTGTACATCGAGAACCAGTTCTTCCAGAGCGAGTTTGGCGCGCAGGGCGAATTGAACGAAGGCCAGAGCTTGTCTGGCCCGATGGCCAGCCTGCGTGACCCCGACAGCCTGCGTGAGGACTTCGTCGTTCGGGTGAAGCTGCGTGAGGCGCTGGAGGCTCAGGACTATGGGCTGATCGATTGGGCAGAGCTGCAGGCCATCTGCAAGGCCTTTGGCCAGGAAGGCGTGGCCTTTGCCGAAGCCCTGCAGTCGATGTGGACGCTCAATGCCCAGGGTTGGCTGAGCCACAAACTGGGGGAACAGAAGCCGCTTGGCAACAAGATCGCCATCGCGCTGGCCGACCGCATCGGCCGGGCGATCTACGAAAACCGGCCGTTCCACGTGTATCTGGTATTGCCTGTTCACCCCGAGGGCAAGCTCGATGTGCCCAATGTGATGCACCAGGTTCACCTGACCATGCAGAGCCTGGTGTTCGGTGAGCAGAGCCTGGTAAAGCGCATCCAGCGGCATATGGCGCTCAAGGCAATCATGGATTGCGGGAAGAGCCGCGAATGTGCACAGAAGATCATCAAGCACACGAATGGCAAGGGCCAGCCGGTGTATGAGCAGCAGGACTGGAGCCGCTACCTGACGCTGCTCAACCTGCGCACCTGGGGCTACCTGAAGGGCCGGGTGGTCACCGAGCAGATCTACGTGCACAGCAAGTTGATGATCGCCGACGACCGCGTGGCGATTCTGGGCAGCGCCAACATCAACGACCGCAGCCTGAACGGCCAGCGGGATTCGGAGCTGGCAGCGATCATACGCGACACGCAACCGGTAAAGGCCAAGCTGGACGGCAAATACCCGCATACGGTGGGCAAGGCGGTGCATCAGTTGCGCGTGGACCTCTGGCGTAAACACTTCGGGCTCGATTTGCCGCCGGGCGGGCCGGTGGCGCCGTTTACCGAGCTGGCGGATTGCCTGGATCAGCCGGCGGCAGAGCATGTTTGGCGGGCGATACAGGAGCGGGCACAGCGTAATGCAGCCTCTTACGAGAAAGTATTCAATTTCATTCCTCGGAATAGAAGTCTGTTGCAGGTTATCGATAGCCCAGTGCGAAAACTGTACGAAAAAGGATTTCCTGCTCCGGTCTGGCCAACATGGACTTATCGCTTGGCCAGTAATTTGAATCTGGGGGGAGAGTTTGCTGCACTTCCAGTACATTGCGAAGCATTCTGGTCTAGTAAGTCTTTTGCAAAGTATGGGCAACTTTTGGCGCCCAAAAATATTGAGGGGTTTATCGTCAGTCTTCCGGTGGGATGGACTCGAGGCGAGAGAAATGACTCTGGCTTTAATTTGACAATTCTTGCAAGAAATAAGGTGACAGACGAACGGCTCCACGCTGGTGAATATGGGGTGGCGGAGAAAGGAGGGGGATATTCGTGATCAGGATTATCGGTTTGTTCTCATTCATGGTGTCGGTCACGCCTTCAATTGAAGCAGACGTCGCACGGCGAGAGTGTTTGGGGCGATCTACATTCGAGGTGCCTGAGTCGTTTTCCTGGGCAACCTCAAATATTAAAAAATACAGGATAGATAAGTCTAACGGGCACTCATTTACAGAGAATGTTGGAGGGGACGGTGATTTTGTCAGTTATGATTATAATGGGCTGATAGTGCGGGTGAGTGATGTAACTGTTCGCGAGCAGCTCGATTGGTCGCGAAACGCCATAATTGCTGATGTGGATGATTATAATGGCGAGCTTCGTAGAAAACTGGCCTGGGAGGAGCAGGATTTAGCGAAAGCTATAGCAAACGGTGCGGCGAAAGAAGAAATTGAAGAGCAAAATGGCTCGGTCGAGGAATTGAGGGGCAAGATTGCAGCTAATCGGGTTTATGAACACGATCTAGGGGTTTTGGACGCTCACATATTGGGGGGCGAAGATACCCCTTATGAATTTTTTTTGTGGCGTAATAGTCGGGTCTATTATTTTCATATGAGTGACCCCGCTCATAGTTCGTCCGAGCGAATCAAAGATTTGGTTGCTCGTTTTCAACCTCGAGACCTCTATGAAATTCCCGTTGGCCCAGGAATTTGCTTCCCCTACGGATTTATTCGCGACGATGGATTGACAGGTTACAGCGTGAAGAACAGTTTGCGTTTTGACAGCACTCCTAACGTAATTCTCAGCATCATCAACGCCTCACCCGATATGCAGATGCGCCCAACGTATGGCATTTACAGTACTCACTATCATCCTGCCTTCGATCGAAGGTTGTGGAGAAAGTCCAGCATCATGCAGGCCTTTAGCATCGGTCAACGTCAAACCACTCTTGAGGGGTGGCGCGTAGACCCTCGTCCTGACTCAGGAAAAAAAGACCGAGCCTGGTTCGCTATCGCCCATGTGGGTGGTTTGCTCCGCCCCTTGCTGGCAGTACATATGCAAACTTTCCCGAAAGGTACTGACGATCTGCAAACCCTGACCCCGCCCCCAGAAGAAGTGATCCCGAAGTTCTTGAAAATCACCGAAAGCATTAGGGACTTATAAGGTGTGTCTTCAGCAGGTGCCACTCGAGGCTGAGCTTAACGTGCCTGATGTGATTAAACAGATCAAATTGATCATGCAAGTATCGATGATACGCATTCAGTGGCATGTCGGCATCAGGCGATGATGGACTACGGGGCGACGCGAAAGGAGGCGCTGAACATTATTTATAACAAAGATGGCAAGGGCCAGCCGGTGTATGAGCAGCAGGACTGGAGCCGCTACCTGACGCTGCTCAACCTTCGCACCTGGGGCTACCTGAAGGGCCGGGTGGTCACCGAGCAGATCTACGTGCACAGCAAGTTGATGATCGCCGACGACCGCGTGGCGATTCTGGGCAGCGCCAACATCAACGACCGCAGCCTGAGCGGCAGCCGGGATTCGGAGCTGGCGGCGATCATTCGCGATACGGAACCGGTGAAGGCGAAACTGGACGGCAAATACCCGCATACGGTGGGCAAGGCGGTGCATCAGTTGCGCGTGGACCTCTGGCGCAAACACTTCGGGCTCGATTTACCGCCGGACGGGCCGGTGGCGCCGTTTACCGAGCTGGCGGATTGCCTAGATCAGCCGGCGGCAGAGCATGTGTGGCGGGCGATACAGGAACGGGCGCGGGCTAACAGTGAGGCTTACGAGAAGGTGTTTAATTTCATTGCGCAAAGCAGGAGTCAGGTTCAGGTGCTGAGTGGGGTTGCGCAAGACACGTATCGCGATGGCTTCCCCGCTTCCATCTGGCCTACCTGGGCATACCGAAATGCTTTGAAGTTCGAACTGGGGGGGAGCCTGAAAGTGGTACCACCCCATCAAGAGCGCTTTTGGTTAAACGCAGATCCAGATGCACCGATGGGCGTCACTGGCTTTATATGTGCACTGCCCGTGAACTGGACAAAGGGCGAGGATAATGACTCGGGTTTCAATTTGACGATTCTGGCCAACCGTCAGTCGGAACAATGGACGGAAAAAGTTGTGGCGCAGTCAGAGTCTTCGTTGCACAAGGAGCATCGTTCATGAAATGGCTCAAGGGTTTGATTTTTTTTGCGCCTTATACCCATGCCGTGGATGATGTGCGGCAGGGATGTATTGGACGTTCCGTTTTTGAAATTCCGGAGCCGCTGTCCTGGTCAACCGTTAATATCAGAAAGGCGCGTATTGATTTCCAGTCATCACCTATGTTTTCAGGCAAAATCGGAGGGCTCGCCGATCACGTTGAATACGCGGGTGATAGGGTGTGGTACAGGGTAAGTACTGTCACAACACGTTATCAGTTCGAGAGGGCTCGCCAGGCAGTGCTATTGGATTCTGAGGGTTATGTCGAGAGTCTTTGGCGTCAATTGAAGGCTGAGCTGAAAAAGTTGAGCACTTTGTCCAAGGGGGCGGATGACAAAGAAATCAATCGAGTACGGGCGAAAATCGCAGAGTTGAAAGGCCGTCTTGCGAGCCCTCGCACGCGTGACTTTGACATCGGTTTGCCTGATGCCTTTGCGTTGGGTAATGACACACCCTACAAGATCTTCTTGTGGCGAAATAATCGCGTTTATTACTTTTATTTTTCCCAGCCTGAGGGCGAAACACTCGAAAGCGTCAAGAACCTGATGGCGCGCTTTGAGCCGCGTGATAGCAATCAAATCCCGAAAGGCCCAGGGGTATGCATGCCCTACGGCTTCATCCATGACGACGGCCTAGCCACTTTCAGCATCAAGAGCACGCTGCGTTTCGACAGTACGCCAAACGTGGTCATGAGCATTATCAATGCCTCTGCGGAATATGCAGTCAAGCCGACCTTGGGGACCTACAACACCCACTATTACCCCGGCTATGACCGCCAGCGCTGGAAAAAGTCGAGCATCCTGCAGGCGATCGACCTCGGCGGGCGCAAGACCATTCTGAAAGGTTGGCGCCTGGACCCGCGCCCGGGTTCCGGCGAAGAGGAGCGCGCCTGGTTTGCGAGCGCCCATGTGGGCGGGCTGGATCGCCCGCTGCTGGCGGTGCACATGGAAACCTTCCCGAAAGGCAGCAATGACCTGGAAACCCTGACGCCAACACCGGATGAAGTGATTCCGAAGTTTCTGAAAATCACCGAAAGCCTGCGGAATCTGTAGCGCCCTCATTGGTGTTTTGTTGGCCTTGTCACCCGTACCTCAAGCCGAGGATTTCACAGTTCATGACTGTTGCAGGCCGTCAATCGGCTGAGGCCAGGCAGCAGGTTTTCTTTAAACAGTGTTTTAAAGCGCAAGGAGTACTGTTGATGAAGTGGCTGCAGTTTGTTCTGGTTTTTTCTCCCTGTGTTTACGCGGCGGATGATATCCGGCAGGAGTGCATTGGGCGCTCAGTTTTCGAGGTGTCTGAGCCTGTTTCCTGGGCGGCATTCAATGTTGGGCAGTATCGTTTCTGGGTGGACGAATCACCCATGTTTTCAAGCGGTGTCGGAGGCGTGGGAGATCACGTTCATTATGCGGATGACGGACTGCTGTACAAGGTCAGCTTTGCCAAGACACGTGAGCAGTTCGAGTACGCTCGCGAAGATTGGATATTGCAGTCTGAAGACTATGTCGAAAACCTTCATCGTCAACTGAAGATGGAACAGAAAAATTTGAAGGTTTTTTCTGATGAATTTCAAGGCGCCACACTCGACCGAATCAAAGCGAAGGTGGCAGAACTGCAAGAGCAGCTTGCGAGTGCAGGCTATCGTGAATTTGACATAGGTCTTCCTGATGCCTTCGCCGTCGGTAGGCGTTCGCCTGATCAGGTTTTCTTATGGCGTAACAATCGCGTTTACTATTTTTGGTTCACGAACCGACTCGTCAGGTCGCTCGAGGACGTCAAGAACCTGATGGCGCGCTTTGAACCCCGCGATAGCCATCAAATCCCCAAAGGGCCGGGTGTGTGTGTGCCCTACGGCTTTATCCATGACGATGGTCTGGCTACGTTCAGCATCAAGAGCAGCCTACGTTTCGACAGCACGCCAAATGTGGTGATGAGCATGCTCACTACGTCTGCGAATTACCGGACCAAGCGCACCTTGGCCCCCTATGAAACCGACGATAACCCCAGCTACGACGATACCCTCTGGAAGAAATCCAGCATCGAACAGGCCATCAACCTGGGGCGGCACCAGACTGTGCTCAAAGGCTGGCGCCTGGACCCGCTTCCGGGCTCCGGCGAAGAAGAGCACACCTGGTTTGCGACTGCTGCCGTGGATGGGCGGGCTCGCCCTTTGTTTGCGGTACACATGCAAAGTTTCCCGAAGTTCACCGGCGACCTGCAAACCCTGGCGCCACCACCGGAAAAGGTGATCCCGAAGTTCCTGAAAATCACCCAAAGCCTGCGGGATCTGTAACGGCCCGCCGTGCACCCAATGCGCTGAATCAGTCGGGGGCGGCTGCCTGCGGGCGTTGCCTCGACACCGTATTACAAAATTGTAATCTGCCCGCCACCCCCCCGATAACCACCCCTCCCTAGAGTCCCTCGCCAACGCATTCCGCCGCTTGCCGACGAGGACTTCCGCCGTGCCCATCCCCCGCAATGTCGCCTGGCTCTGCCTGCTGCTGGCCGGCCCTGCCGCCGCCGACGGCCTGAGCCTGGCCCAGGCCCTGGACGCCGCCTACGCCAACAACCCGGAGCTGGCCGCCGTCGGCCGGGAAGTCGGCGTGGCCGAAGGCGAGCGGCGCCAGGCCGGGTTGCTGCCCAACCCTGAGCTGTCCTGGGAGGTGGAAGACACCCGGCGCAGCACCAGCACCACCACGGTCATCCTCAGCCAGGCGCTGGAGCTCGGCGGCAAGCGCGGTGCGCGCATCGAGGTTGCCGAGGCCGGTCAGGCGCTGGCGCAACTGGAACTTGAGCGCCAGCGCAACGGCCTGCGCGCCGATGTGGTGCAGGCCTACCACGCGGCCTTGCGCGCACAGACCGCGCTGGAGCTGGCGCAGCAATCGCAAACCCTGACCGAGCGTGGTGTGCGGGTGGTCGAGGGCCGGGTCAAGGCCGGCCAGTCGTCGCCGGTGGAGGCGACCCGCGCCCAGGTGCAACTGGCCCAGGCCCAGGCTGCAGTGCGCCGCGCGCAAACCGGGCGCGCCGTGGCATGGCAGGCACTGGCGCGGCTGACCGGCAGCGCCGATACCCGCTTCGAGCGGCTCGATGCCGCCACCCTGTCACCCGGCCAGGCGCCGCAGGCCGAGCAGTTGTTGGCCAAGCTCGAGCAGACCGCCGACTGGCGCCTGGCGGCTGCGCAAGTACAGCGCGGCGAGGCCAGCCTGGGTTCGGAAAAGGCCCAGCGCATCCCCAACCTCACCGTCAGCCTGGGCAGCCAGTACAGCCGCGAGGACCGCGAGCGGGTCAACGTGGTCGGGCTGTCGATGCCGCTGCCGCTGTTCGACCGCAACCAGGGCAACGTGCTGGCCGCTGCGCGCCGCGCCGACCAGGCGCGTGACCTGCGCAATGCCGTGGAACTGCGCCTGCGCAGCGACACCCGCAGCGCCGTCGAACAGTGGGCCACTGCCATGGGCGAGGTGCAGGCCTACGACCGCACCATCCTGCCCTCGGCGCAACAGGCGGTGGACACCGCCACCCGCGGCTTCGAGATGGGCAAGTTCGCCTTTCTCGATGTGCTCGATGCCCAGCGCACGCTGATCGAGGCGCGGGGCCTGTACCTCGATGCCCTGGCCCAGGCCACCGATGCGCGGGCGCAGGTGGAACGCATCTACGGCGAACTCTGAGCCCGCCCCATCGCTCCCGCGGGCGCAGCTTTCAGCTGCGTGGGAGCGGGCTTGCCCCGCGATGGGGCCCGAATTGCACCTAACGAATTTTCCAGCAGGAGCCCCCATGACCACCCCCCGCAAACTCGCGATTCTCGCCGCAGCCCTGGCCGCCCTCGGCCTTGGCGGCCTGGCCTGGACCGGCACCCTGGGCCAGACCAGCAGCCAGGCCCAGCACGACGACCATGGTGAAGAAAGCCACAGTGAAGAGGGCCATGGCCATGGTGATGAAAAAGCCGAAGCTCATGATGATGACGAAGGCCAACTGCACCTGAGCGCCGAACAGATTCAGGCCGCCGGCGTGCAACTGGCCACCGCCGGCCCGCAGGCCCTGGGCAGCGCCATCAGCTTCCCCGGCGAGATCCGTTTCGACGAGGACCGTACCGCCCATGTGGTGCCGCGCGTTCCGGGCGTGGTCGAGGCGGTGCATGCCGAGCTGGGCCAGGCGGTGAAGCGCGGCCAGGTGCTGGCGGTGATCGCCAGCCAGCAGATCTCCGAGCTGCGCAGCGAACAGCAGGCTGCCCAGCGCCGGCTGGAGCTGGCGCGCCTGACTTTCGAGCGGGAACAGCAGCTGTGGCAGGAGCGCATCAGCGCCCAGCAGGACTACCTGCAAGCGCGCCAGGCCCTGCAGGAGGCCGAGATCGCCGCCGCCAACGCCGGGCAGAAGGTCGCCGCCGTGGCCCCGGCCGGGCGCGGCAACCGCTTCGAGCTGCGCGCGCCGTTCGACGCCGTGGTGGTGGAGAAGCACCTGACCGTGGGCGAGGTGGTGGGCGAGGCCAGCAATGCCTTCACCTTGTCTGACCTGAGCCGGGTCTGGGCCACCTTCGCCGTGGCCCCGCGCGACCTGGACAAGGTGGTCAGCGGCCGCGACGTCACCGTCAGCGCCCCGGACCTGGGGGCCCAGGTGCAGGGCAAGGTCAACTACGTTGGCAGCCTGCTGGGCGAGCAGAACCGCGCCGCTACGGTGCGCGCCACCCTGGCCAACCCCAACGGCGCCTGGCGCCCGGGGCTGTTCGTCAACATTGCGGTCACTGTCGAGCGTTTCGACGCCGCCGTGGTGGTGCCCGAGGTGGCGTTGCAAACCTGGGAGGACAAGACCGTGGTGTTCGCCCGCACCGAGGAGGGCTTCGAGGCCCGCCCGGTGACCCCGGGCCGACGCGATGCCGGCCAGGTGGAAATTCGCGAAGGCCTTGCCGCCGGCACCGTGGTCGCCGCAGCTGGCAGCTTCGTCCTCAAGTCCGAGCTGGGCAAAGGCTCGGCCGAACACAGCCATTGAGTGGGGACGCCTGACATGTTCGAACGCCTGATCCAGTTCGCCATCGAGCAGCGCCTGGTGGTGATGCTCGCCGTGGTGCTGATGGCCGCCGTGGGCATCCACAGCTACCAGAAACTGCCCATCGACGCGGTGCCCGACATCACCAACGTGCAGGTGCAGATCAACACCGCAGCCCCTGGCTATTCGCCGCTGGAAACCGAACAGCGCATCACCTACGCCATCGAAACCGCCATGGCCGGCCTGCCGGGCCTCAAGCAAACCCGCTCGCTGTCGCGCTCGGGGTTGTCGCAGGTGACGGTGATCTTTGCCGATGGCACGGATATCTTCTTCGCCCGCCAGTTGGTCAACGAGCGCCTGCAGGTGGCCCGCGAGCAACTGCCCGAGGGCATCGAGGCGGCCCTGGGGCCGATTTCCACCGGGCTGGGGGAGATTTTCCTGTGGACGGTGGAGGCCAAGGGCGGTGCGCTGAAGGAAGACGGCACGCCCTATACCCCCACCGACCTGCGGGTGATCCAGGACTGGATCATCAAGCCGCAGCTGCGCAATGTGCCGGGGGTGGCCGAGGTCAACAGCATCGGTGGCCATGCCAAGCAGTACCTGATTGCGCCGGAGCCCAAGCGCCTGGCGGCTTACAAGCTGACCCTCAACGATTTGATCGCAGCGCTGGAGCGCAACAACGCCAACGTCGGCGCCGGCTACATCGAGCGCAACGGCGAGCAACTGCTGATTCGCGCCCCGGGGCAGGTGGCCTCGGCCGAGGACATCGCCAACGTCGTTATCGCAAGCGTTGACGGCACGCCGATCCGCGTCAGCCACGTGGCCCAGGTGGGCCTGGGTGAAGAGCTGCGCTCCGGTGCTGCCACCGAGAATGGCCGTGAAGTGGTGCTGGGCACGGTGTTCATGCTGATCGGCGAAAACAGCCGCAGCGTGTCGCAAGCGGTGGCGGCCAAGCTTGACGAGATCAACCGCAGCCTGCCTGAGGGTGTGGTGGCGGTGACCGTGTACGACCGCACCAACCTGGTGGAAAAGGCCATCGCCACGGTTAAGAAGAACCTCATCGAAGGCGCGATCCTGGTCATCGCCGTGTTGTTTCTGTTCCTCGGCAATATCCGCGCGGCGCTGATCACCGCCATGGTGATCCCGCTGTCGATGCTGTTCACCTTCACCGGCATGTTCAGCAACAAGGTCAGCGCCAACCTGATGAGCCTGGGGGCGCTGGACTTCGGCATCATCGTCGATGGTGCGGTGGTGATCGTCGAGAACGCCATCCGCCGCCTGGCCCACGCCCAACAGCACCACGGGCGCATGCTGACCCGCAGCGAGCGCTTTCACGAGGTGTTCGCCGCCGCCCGTGAGGCGCGCCGGCCACTGATATACGGGCAACTGATCATCATGGTGGTGTACCTGCCGATCTTTGCCCTGACCGGTGTGGAGGGCAAGATGTTCCACCCCATGGCCTTCACCGTGGTGCTGGCGCTGCTGGGGGCGATGATCCTGTCGGTGACCTTCGTGCCGGCGGCCATCGCGCTGTTCGTCACCGGCAAGGTCAAGGAAGAGGAGGGCGTGGTGATGCGTACCGCGCGCCGCCGCTATGCGCCGGTGCTGGAGTGGGTGCTGGGCAAGCGCAACCTGGCCTTTGCCGGCGCCGCCGCAGTGGTACTGCTGTCGGGCGTGCTGGCCAGCCGCATGGGCAGCGAGTTCATCCCAAGCCTGAGCGAAGGCGACTTCGCCCTGCAGGCATTGCGGGTGCCGGGCACCAGCCTGTCGCAGTCGGTGGACATGCAGCAGCGCCTGGAAAAAGCCATCATCGAGCAGGTGCCGGAAGTACAGCGGGTATTCGCCCGCACCGGTACCGCCGAGATCGCCTCCGACCCGATGCCGCCGAACATCTCCGACGCCTACGTGATGCTCAAGCCACGCGAGCAGTGGCAAGACCCGGGCAAGCCGCGCGAGGCGCTGATCGCCGAGGTGCAGCGTGCCGCCGCCGGGGTGCCGGGCAGCAACTACGAGCTGTCGCAGCCGATCCAGCTGCGCTTCAACGAGCTGATTTCCGGGGTGCGCAGCGATGTGGCGGTGAAGGTGTTCGGCGATGACATGCAGGTGCTCAACCGTACTGCCGCGCAAATTGCCGCGCGCCTGCAGCAGGTGCCGGGGGCGTCCGAGGTGAAGGCCGAGCAAACCACCGGCCTGCCGGTGCTGACCATCGATATCGACCGCGACAAGGCTGCCCGCTACGGCCTGAACGTGGGCGACGTGCAGGACGCCATCGCCATCGCCGTGGGTGGGCGCAGCGCCGGCACCCTGTACGAAGGTGATCGCCGATTCGACATGGTGGTGCGTTTGCCAGAGCAGTTGCGTACCGATGTGGACGGGTTGTCCGGCCTGCTGATTCCGGTGCCGGCCAGCGCCGCCAATGGCGCCGGGCAGATCGGCTTCATCCCGCTGGGCCAGGTGGCCACGTTGAACCTGCAACTGGGGCCCAACCAGATCAGCCGTGAGGACGGCAAGCGCGTGGTGGTGGTCAGCGCCAACGTGCGCGGGCGTGACCTGGGCTCGTTCGTCGAGGAAGCCTCGCAGGCGCTGATCGACCAGGTGCCGGTGCCGCCCGGCTACTGGACCCGTTGGGGCGGCCAGTTCGAGCAGTTGCAGTCGGCGGCCGAGCGGCTGCGGGTGGTGGTGCCGGTGTCGCTGCTGCTGGTGATGGCGTTGCTGCTGATGATGTTCAACAACCTCAAGGATGGCCTGCTGGTGTTCACCGGCATTCCGTTCGCCCTGACCGGTGGCGTGCTGGCGCTGTGGTTGCGGGATATTCCGCTGTCGATTTCTGCCGGGGTGGGCTTTATCGCCCTGTCGGGGGTGGCGGTGCTCAATGGCCTGGTGATGATTGCCTTCATCCGCAACCTGCGTGAGGAAGGCCGTGGCCTGCGCGCAGCGGTGCAGGAGGGCGCGCTGACCCGCTTGCGGCCGGTGTTGATGACTGCGTTGGTGGCTTCGCTCGGGTTCATCCCCATGGCCCTGGCCACCGGCACCGGCGCCGAAGTGCAGCGGCCGCTGGCGACGGTGGTGATCGGCGGCATCCTGTCGTCGACGGCGCTGACCTTGCTGGTGCTGCCGGCGTTGTACCAGTGGGCGCACCGGCGTGAGGAAGAGCTGGAGACCGCGTGAGCTTCATCGCCGGCAAGCCGGCTCCTACAGGTCAACGTATACCCCTGTAGGAGCCGGCTTGCCGGCGATAGGGCCATCAGCGGTGCTTGAACCAGTGATCCACACTCAATCGCCCAGCCCCCTTCAACAGCAGTGGCAGCAACGCCACCAGATAGATCAACGGCAGCTTGTAGTTGCCATACCCCTGGTCACTGATCGAATAACCGCGGGCCAGCTCCGCCAGGCTCGACCACTCGGCCGGCCAGTGCACGGCCGCGATCGCCACCACGGTCACCACCATCAGCACCAGCGACGCCAGGCGCGTGCCCAGCCCCAGCACCAGCAGCAGCGGGCAGATCAGTTCGGCCCACATCGACAACTGCCAGTTAAGCCCCGCCGGCAGCAGGTTGAACGGGAACGGGAAGTTGCCCTGCAGGTCGGCGAACCAGTTGGCGCCGTTGAATTTTTCCAGCCCCGATTCGAAAAACTCCCAGGCCAGGAACAGCCGCAGCGGCAGGTCGGCGCCCCAACTGCCAAAACGGTCGAGGGTGGTGAAAGGGCGGGTGAGGGTTTGCGTCAGCATGAGCGGCTCCTTGCGGTCAGTGGGCAGGTGAGGGTGTAGCGCCGCGCAGGCGGCGTGCCTGCTTGGCGATGAGTTTGAGCACGATGGCGGCGAACATCAGGGCGAAGGCCAGCGGGTACCAGCCGCCCATGGGGATGCGCTTGTAGAACGACAGGCAGAACACCCCGGCCAGCACCCAGATGCCGGTGCTGTGCAGGCCCTTCCAAAGGCGTGGGCCAAGCAGGCGCGCCGGGGTTTTGAACGAGGTCAGTGCCAGCAGCAGGATGAACAGGTAACCCACCGAGCCCGGGATATTGGCCACGGCGGTGCGCCCGGCCCAGAACAGCTCGGGGAAGCCTTGGGCATACCGGTAGATCAGCACCCCGTGCACCGTGTGCGAAAAGGCAAAGGCCAGGCCCAGGTAGCGCCGCTCGCGCAGCAGCTGGCGGCTGAGGGCACCCGGCAGCAGGGTGACCAGGGCCGAGGCGAGGAAGGTCAGCAAGAACAGCGCGAACGAACTGCGCGCGGTGGCACGGATGGCGCTGCGCAGGGCATCGGCGCTGCCCGCCGGGTAGGCGGCCAGTACTGCGGCGGTCATCAGCAAGGTCAGGGCGGCGAGGCTGAAGAACAGCTTCCAGCCGGTGGGCAAGGCTTTCATTGGTGTGATTCCCGGAGTGCGTGGTGGTAGGCCGGGAGTGTGCGGGGGCGGGGTATCTGCAGTGTGTCGGCGGGGTGGGGGTTGTGTATCGGTTTGTACACCGATTCTGCCGGTGCGCCGCGTCCTCTGTAGGAGCGGCCTTGTGTCGCGAGAGGGCTGCGCAGCGGCCCCTGGGCATCGACTTCATGCACAATCGCCGGGGCCGCTATGCGGCCCTTTCGCGGCACAAGGCCGCTCCTACAGGTAGCGCATAAGCTTCAAGCCTACGCTGTACCTGTAGGAGCCGGCTTGCCGGCGATGAGGCCGGCACTGCCAGCACAAGGCAGTTGCACCTACAGAAGCCGCGTCAAAACAAATCTGCACTTCAGGGCTGGCGCTCAGCCACCGCCCGCAGGGTACGCAGGGTCACCACCGGGGCGTCCACCACGAAACGGTTGGCCAGCCAGCCGGGCACGTCACCGGCAGGGTCGGCCTGCAATTGGTAGGTGACCTCGGTTTCACGCTCCCCCAGGGGCTTCATGATCCATTCGCCACTCAGGTGCTGCACCCGTATCAGGCCCTTTTCTTCGGGCAGCTTGCCGGGGTCGGCGCTCAGGTGGCGCACCAGGGTGCCGTCGTCCAGGCGCTCGGTGCTGACCTTGAGCACCATGTCCCGCGGCAGCGTCGGCCAGGGCAGGTCGGTGGTCAGGTAGATCCAGGTGGTGTCGCCGTCCACCTCCAGCAGGCGCATCTGCTGGCAGGCGTACAGCCACTTGCAGGCCACCCGCAGGTTCTCCTGCAGGTCGGTGAGGGTGCGTACGCTGGCCTTCATGGTGCTGACACCGCGAAACTGCTGGTACGCCGAGCCAGGTGCGGCGCTGAGGTAAACCTTGATGCCTTCGCGGTCGTAGGCCAGGTTCCAGCTGTCGGCGGCCAGCGCGCTGGTGCACAGCAGCAAAAGGGCGAGCAGGGGGCGGTTCATGGTGTGTACCGCTGGCGGTGGGGTGCCATTGAGTATGTGTGGCAAATCGTGGTTGTGCCATTGCGCCCCCCACGCAGGAGCGAAGCCTCAATCCAGCAGCAGGCCCACCTGGGTTCGCTTGGGCAGCCTTCGCACCACCAACTGGTGCGAGCGCTTGAGCAGGTCGGTCAACTCCGCGCGGCCCATGGGGTAGGGCAGCGCCATGCTCACCCACTTGGCCCGCGCCAGGTACGGCGCCGGGCGCACCCCGGGGCGGTCGCAATAACCCAGAAACAGCTCGTCGGCCACCTTGAACGACAGCCCCGCGCCGGCCAGGTCCATGACTGCGAACATCTTGTTGCCGGCCACCGAGAACACCCGGATGCCGCCCCACTTGTAGTCTTCCCGCGCGCCCGGCAGGGCCAGGCAGAAGGCCGCCACCTGGGCTTCGCTCATCGGTTTTTCAGACATACTTTTCTCCACAGGCCTCGAACGAAGCCGCCAGGTGATCGATCCATACCCGCACTGCCGGCAGCAAGCCACGCCGGTGCGGGTACACCGCCTGCAGGTAGCCGCCGGGCAGCGACCAGTCCGGCAGCAGCCGCACCAGCTCGCCACGGGCCAGCTCTTCTTCGCAGAACATCGCCGGCAGGGCGGTAAAGCCAAGGCCTGCGCGCACCGCAGCGTTGCGCACGACAAAGTCGTCGATGGCCAGACGCGGCTCCAGGGCTATGTGCTCTTCACGGCCATTTGGGCCGTGCAGGCGAAAGTGCACCAGCCGGTCAGCCTCGGCCGCGCCCAGCACCGGCAGCCCGGCCAGCTCGGCCGGCTCGCGGATGTGGTCGGCAAAGCCGGGCGCCGCCACCAGTTGCATCTGTGCCTGGCGCAGGCGGCGGGTGACCAGGGTCGGGTCTTCGTCGCCCAGGTCGCGCACCCGCAGGCCGACGTCGATACCTTCGGAAATCAGGTCGACCCGCCGGTTGAGCAGCACCATGTCCAGTTGCACCAGCGGGTACTGGGCCAGAAAGCGGCTGATCACCTCGGGCAAAAAGGCGTGGGCCAGCGCCACCGGGCACGACACCCGCAGGCGCCCGCGCGGCTCGCTGGACATGCTGGCCACCACCTCGTCGGCCATCTCGGCCTCCAGCAGCATGGCCTGGCAGTGGTGCAGGTAGCGCTCGCCCACGGCGGTGAGCTTGAGCTGGCGGGTGGTGCGCTGCAGCAGGCGGGTGCCCAGGCGCTCCTCCAGCTCGGCGATGCGCCGCGACAGGCGCGACTTGGGGATACCCAGCTGGCGGCCGGCGGCGGCGAAACCACCGGCCTCGACTACGCGGGCGAAGTAGAACAGGTCGTTGAGGTCTTGCATCGGCGGCGGCTCATTGTTCCATCAGTGGGACAAACTAACGCATTTTTGCCTGCTTATCAGCCATTCGCTGTGCCGGTAGGATTCTCCCCATCGTGATCGCTCAACGCCGCGGTCTTCAAAACACAGGAGAGTCCCATGAAACTGTTGCACATCGATTCGAGCATCCTCGGCGACAATTCCGCCTCCCGTCAGCTGAGCCGCGAAGTGGTCCAAGCCTGGAAGGCCGCCGACCCGAGCATCGAAGTGATCTACCGCGACCTGGCCGCCGACGCCATCAGCCACTTCTCCGCCGCCACCCTGGTGGCTGCCGGTACCCCGGAAGAAATGCGCGATGCCGCCCAGGCCCACGAAGCCAAGCTCAGCGCCGAAACCCTGGAAGAGTTCCTGGCCGCCGACGCGGTGGTGATCGGTGCGCCGATGTACAACTTCACCGTGCCCACCCAGCTCAAGGCCTGGATCGACCGCGTGGCCGTGGCCGGCAAGACCTTCCGCTACACCGAGGCCGGCCCGGAAGGCCTGTGCGCTGACAAGAAGGTGGTGCTGGTGTCCACCGCCGGTGGCCTGCACCACGGCCAGCCGACTGGCGTTGGCCATGAGGACTTCCTCAAGGTGTTCCTGGGCTTTATCGGTATCACCGACCTGGAAATCGTCCGCGCCCACGGCCTGGCCTACGGCCCTGAGCACCGCGCCAAGGCCATCGACGCCGCCCAGGCGCAGATCGCCGACGAGCTGTTCACTGCTGCCTGATCCCGCAGTTGTAAAAAAGCCGGCTGTCGCCATGCGCCAGTCGGCTTTTTTTCATGCTTTTTTCATGCAGTGCCTGCACCTGCGGTTCTAAGCTCAGACATACCTGCGCCCAAGTGGGGGAGCCCCTCCCATGAACCGACTGCAAAACCTCTTTGCCCTGCTGCTGTTCGGCGGCCTGCTGGCCAACGCCGAGGCGGCGTCGTGGTCGGCCGGCCTTCACCGCCTGACCCTGACCGACCCGGTAGACGCAAAACCCATGCAGGCGCTGGTGTTCTACCCCTCCAGCGGCGAGGCGCACCCGCTGCGTATCGAGGGATACCAGACCCGCGTTGCCGAAGAGGGCCCGGTGGCCCTTGGGCAGTTCCCGCTGCTGGTGATCTCCCACGGCAACACCGGCAGCCCCATGGCCCTGCATGACCTGGCCAACGGCCTGGCGCGCCAGGGTTTTGTGGTGGTGGCGGTGGTGCACCCTGGTGACAACAGCCGCGACCACAGCCGCCTGGGCACCCTCAGCAACCTGTATGGCCGGCCGTTGCAGATCAGCGCGGCGATCACCGCAGCGCGAGATGACGCGCTGCTGGCTCCGTACCTGAACGATGGCAAGGTGGGGGTGATCGGTTATTCCGCCGGGGGCGAGACGGCGTTGATCTTGTCGGGCGCGCAGCCAGACCTGGACCGTTTGCGCCGCTACTGCGAAGAGCGCCCGGACGATGCCGACGCCTGCAAGACCCACGGCGTGCTGATTGCCGACCACAGCGAGCTTACGCCCCGGGCCGACCCGCGGGTGGGGGCGGTGATGCTGATGGCGCCGCTGAGCCTGATGTTCGGCCGCCACGCCCTGGCCGGGGTGCAGGTGCCGGCGCTTATCTACAGTGGCGACCATGACCAGTTGCTGGCCCTTGAGCACAACGCCGATGCCCTGGCGCGCAAGCTGCCGGTGACCCCGGACTACCGGCTGTTGTCCGGCGCCGGGCACTTCGTGTTCATGGCCCCGTGCGACGACGAGCAGCACCTGCGCATGCCGGCGCTGTGCAAGGATGCCGATGGCGTCGACCGGCGCATCATCCACCGCTCGCTGCGCAGCGAAACCACCGCGTTCTTCAGCCAGGCGCTGGGCGCGCCGGAGCCGGCCGAGCGCTCAGCGGCGACGGGCGAGCAGTAGCGTCAGCCCCACCCCTGACAGCGCCAGCAGGGCCGCCACGGCAAAGATCGAGGCATAGCCCAGGTGCACCGCCACCGCGCCCATCAGCGGGCCGGCAATCGCCAGCGCCAGGTCGAAGAACACCGCGTACGCGCCAAGCCCGGCGCCACGGCTGCTGCTGGGCACCTGGCGGATGGCCTCGACCCCCAGCGCCGGGTACACCAGCGACAGGCCGAAGCCGGTGAGCCCGGCACCGACCATTGCCCACAGCGGCGAGGGCGCCAGCCACAGCAAGGTCAGCCCCAGCACCTCGGTGGCCATGCAGGCGATGGCCACGTTGTAGCCGCCAAAGCGGTTGACCGCGTTGACGAACAACAGCCGCGAGACGATAAAGCACACGCCGAAGGCGCTCAGGCACAGGGCCGCGCCGCTCCAGCCGCGTTCCAGGTAATACAGGGTGACGAAGGTGGTCAGGGTGCCGTAGCCGATGGAGGCCAGGGTCAGCCCCAGCCCGCACGGCGCCACCCGGCCGAACGCCGACCAGAACGCCAGCCGTTCGCCGCGCACCACCACCACGTCGGGTCGCGTGCGCAGCGCCAGCAGGGCGAGCAGGGCCAGCAGCAGCAGCGCCGGGCCCAGCACCACGAAGTGCACCGCATCCACCAGCAGCACGCCCACCGGGGCGCCGATGGCGATGGCACCGTAAGAAGCAATGCCGTTCCACGAGATCACCCGCGCGGTGTGCTCCGGGCCCACCTGGCTGATGCCCCAGCTCAGCGTGGCCACGCCGATCAGGCCCTGGGCGATGCCCAGCAGCAGGCGCCCGCCCAGCAGCAACAGCAGGCTCAGCCAGGGCAGGGGCAGGGTCCAGGCCGACAGCAGGGTGAGCACGCCGCAGCCGGCAATGCCAAACAACCCGTAGCGGATCGCCCGCTTGCCGCCAAGGGTGTCGGCCACGCGCCCGGCAAAGGGCCGGCTGAGCAGGGTGGCGAGGTATTGCAGGCCGATGGTCAGGCCGGCGATCACCGCGCCGTAACCGAGCTGGTCATGCACGTGGCCGGGCAGCACCGCGATCGGCAGGCCGATGCAGAGGAAGGCGATGAAGGTATAGAAGACGATGGAGAGGATTTGCAGCGTGATGCCACGGGTGTGGGCTGGGGCGGGTTCTGGCGCGGTCATGGGCTCGTTCGCGGGGTAGGCGGTTGGGCGTACGGGCAATCATGGCCGTTGTGCGGCGTAAAAGAAAGCAGGCTAACGAATTATTCGTCGGGTGGTGCCAGGCATCGGTGATCTGTAGGAGCCGGCTTGCCGGCGATGAGGCCGTCACAGGCAATGGATGGCACCGGCGTTGCCGGTGATCGCCGGCAAGCCGGCTCCTACAGGTTGTCGATACCCCTGTGGGAGCGGGCTTGCCCCGCGATGGCTGGCCTCAGGTCAGACCACGACGCCCTGGCTGCGCAGGTAATCGTCGTAGGTACCGCTGAAGTCCACCACGCCATCGGCGGTCAGCTCGATGATGCGGGTGGCCAGCGACGACACGAATTCACGGTCGTGGCTGACGAACAGCAGGGTGCCTGGGTAGTTTTCCAGCGCCAGGTTCAGCGCCTCGATCGATTCCATGTCCAGGTGGTTGGTCGGCTCGTCCATCACCAGCACGTTGGGCTTTTGCAGGATCAGCTTGCCGAACAGCATGCGGCCTTGCTCACCACCGGAAATCACCTTCACCGACTTGAGGATCTCGTCGTTGGAGAACAGCATGCGCCCCAGCGTGCCGCGGATCACCTGCTCGCCGCTGGTCCACTGGCCCATCCAGTCGAACAGGGTCACGTCGTCTTCGAAGTCGTGGGCGTGGTCCTGGGCGTAGTAGCCCACTTCGGCGCTGTCGGTCCACTTCACTTCGCCCTTGTCCGGGGTCATTTCACCGACCAGGGTGCGCAGCAGGGTGGTCTTGCCGATGCCGTTGGGGCCGATGATGGCCACGCGCTCGCCGGCTTCGATGGTGAAGCTGAAGTCCTTGAACAGCACCTTGTCGTCGAAGGCCTTGGCCATCTTGTCGACGATCACCGCCTGACGGTGCAGCTTTTTCGTCTGCTCGAAGCGGATGAACGGGCTGACGCGGCTGGACGGCTTGACCTCGGCCAGCTGGATCTTGTCGATCTGCTTGGCCCGCGAGGTGGCCTGCTTGGCTTTCGAGGCGTTGGCCGAGAAGCGGCTGACGAAGGTCTGCAGCTCGGCGATCTGGGCCTTTTTCTTGGCGTTGTCCGACAGCAACTGCTCGCGCGACTGGGTGGCCGCGGTCATGTACTCGTCGTAGTTGCCTGGGAACAGGCGCAGCTCGCCGTAGTCCAGGTCGGCCATGTGGGTGCAGACGCTGTTGAGGAAGTGACGGTCGTGGGAAATGATGATCATGGTGCTGTTACGCGCCGTGAGGATCGTTTCCAGCCAGCGGATGGTGTTGATGTCCAGGTGGTTGGTCGGTTCGTCCAGCAGCAGCACGTCCGGGTCCGAGAACAGCGCCTGGGCCAGCAGCACGCGCAGCTTCCAGCCTGGGGCCACTTCGCTCATCGGGCCGAAGTGCTGCTCCAGCGGGATACCCAGGCCCAGCAGCAGTTCGCCGGCGCGGGATTCGGCGGTGTAGCCGTCCATTTCGGCGAATTCGGTTTCCAGCTCTGCCACTGCCATGCCGTCTTCTTCGGTCATTTCCGGCAGCGAGTAGATGCGGTCGCGCTCGGCCTTGACCTGCCACAGCTGGGCGTGGCCCATGATCACGGTGTCGATCACGGTGAAGGCTTCATAGGCGAACTGGTCCTGGCGCAGTTTACCCAGGCGGGTGTTCGGCTCGAGCATCACCTGGCCGCCGGACGGCTCCAGGTCGCCGCCGAGGATCTTCATGAAGGTCGACTTGCCGCAACCGTTGGCGCCGATCAGGCCGTAGCGGTTGCCGTTGTTGAATTTGACCGAGACGTTCTCGAACAGCGGCTTGGAGCCGAACTGCATGGTGATGTTGGCGGTAGAAATCAAGTGCTTGTCCTGCGGGGGTTCCAGAGGTGTATGTAGGCCTTCTCGTCAGCATTGGGCCGGTTGTGGGCCAATGCGACGCGGGGCGGCAGCTTCTTGAGCGCCTTTCTGTCCGAGGAGGCGCTGATCCATTTCGCGTTAGGCACAGGGCGACATCTCGACGCAGTGGCCGAGCAGGCTCGCGATGAACACAGGGTTCATCCAAGGCATCTGGCTCAGGGTTGCGCGGGTGTGGCGGGTGGCGTACTGACGGCGTTCATGGCGGTTCAGCGGCTTGGGCGCTGATTTGAAGGGGCGCAGTGTATCACTTGGTGCGTTGAACCACAGCCTGCCTTTGCTTGGGTGGGGCACAAAAGGGCTTGCTGGGTGGTGGATTTGGGCGCCATGCGTCGAAGAGTGGCCATCGGCTGGGCCTTGGGGCACAAGTGCGGCTCACGGCTGTGCAGTCAGTAAGCTCCAGCCGGTGTACCGCTCCCTAGCCGAGGGCTCAGCTATCGCCAGCTGGACGACAGACCTTGCCCACCCTATCGTCCAATACGATCCGGTACGCCGTGTCGCTGTTCCTGATGACCGGCGACATGGCCCGAATGTCGTTTACCCCTATCAGCCTGCCACAGATGCTGATCGCCCGAAGATCGAACAACTGGAACGCCTCGTCCGCTGCCCTGACGCGCGAATGCGTCAAGAAGTACCCATCATGCGTTTGACCGCTGGGAATGACGACAGTGCATGATGCCGGGTCCGCACTATGGCAGTAACTGACCGGCACACCCAGTTCATTCTGAACTTTGAGTTCATATAAAAAGGCAGGTTCCAGCGTACAACCGGACAGCACGACCGCCAGCCCGGCTACGCTCGTTGCGCTTAAACATGTAGGCCAGATTCTTGACATTGTTCTCTCGCGCAACCGAATGTGGGTGGACATAACCGAAATCTGCGCCCTGATAACATTTCATACGTCTGATTTCGCCAGGCGCCGGCACCTGGTGCCGCATCCACTTGCCCACGCCCCATGTGCAGGGCCTGCGGCTGGCTACCAATTTAAGCCTGAGCCGCAACTCCCGTGATGCATCACTGAACAATCAGTTGCTGTTATCCAAATACGCGTCCATGTCTAACCTGGGAAACTTGCGAATCATGAATTGGCGCGCTTCCGGATCCCGGTTTTCCCGATAACGGCGCACAGCATTCAAGGCATCAATTCCGCCCCACATCTCAGTCCAGAGGATTTCGGGTTTGTGGCGCAGTAACACCGTCAGTGCTTCCAGAGAAGTACCACCCAGGTTAGTCACAAAACTCGCCACCGAATGCCCGTGATTGTCGACAGCATTGATATCGGCCCCGGCCAGCAACAGGCGCTCCATGATGTGCGGATGGCATCTGTTGGTTGCCCACATCAAAGGTGTCATCCCCTGATAGGTCGGGCCCTCAATGGGCTCGTCGGGGTTCTTCCCTGCCGATAACAGCGCGTCGACCACGATCAGGTCACCACTCATCGCCGCACTGGCCAACGTCCCATCCCCAGCATTCGCTGCGCCCAGTCGCACAAGCTCTGCGGCCAACTGCGAGCGCCTGTGGCTGATCGCACACTTCAGCGCGGTTTCTCCCCATTCACCACGCAAATAACGCAGCCTCCAGGGGCGCGCCAGTTGCAATGCGGCCTGGTCGTTACCGAGTTCAATCTGCTGAAACAGTCGAGAACGAAGGGTTCGGCGAAACCAGTGTTTCAAATGGTAAGGGGCCCAGTTTTCCGGGAAGGTGAAAACGAACGTTCTCCAGCCCGGAATCCGTATAACGAAAACACTAGCCATAGAAGCACTCAGCGCCGAAATAGGTGGCTCGATGCTATCACTGCCCGTTCAATTCCTGAACTCTGGAGACCTCGAAGGAGCTGCTGAAGGCATTTCGCTACAAGTGATTGCTGAGGACCTGGAATTTCTGGGCCGGCGCAAGCAGCAGGGGCAGTGCGAGTTGTTGACGCAGAGGTTTTGCAACGATGCTTATCGGGTGAAGGAGGCGGCTCATCAGCATTTACTTCCTTGCAGGCTGATTAGGGCTGCCCATGACAAGGGCTTGGCCTTTCAAGTTCAGTACCCGAACAGCATTGAGGCTTGGTTTACAAATATTCCCGGGTTGCCCAACGCTTGGGGCCGATGGCGCGCCATGCCGACCGGCTCTTGTGTTAAAACAAGGCGTTCAAACAGGATGTTGATCATGGGCAGGACAGCCAGACCGCTATACGTTGTGGGCACCATCATGGTCGCCTTGGGTGCCATAGCCACTTTCATGGGTGTGCCCGGCAGGGCGGCACTCGGTTATACCTCCATCGAACTTTTGCTGCTTGGCTTCGTGCTGCTTGGCCAGGGCGCCCGGGTGACCCGACGGCGTGCTGCCGAAGTTGCGGCCACACAGGGCCCGGGCGGCCAGCAGGGTCAGGGTTGATTCACTGTGTGCTGCGCTTGAGTTTTCGACGTTCGCCAATAAACCACTGCAAGCATCAGGCACGATGTCACACCGGGGCTCATGAAAAAGAGAAGGGGTGTTGGAAGGCCTTTCCACAAGAAGGCACCAATGGCCACCCCCCAAGTGGTGCTGAGCAAGGCGCCGGTCAGCAACAACCACCGCCTGGCCGGTGACGGCCGTTCGGCCATGGCTCGCCCGTAGGTTTTCCAGCCCGTCCACAAGCCGAAAGCTGATACGCCAACCATACCCAGTACGCTGAGTACTCCCTGCCATGGCATGTCCATGGTCGGTACAAAGAGTGCGATCAAGCCATAGATGAACAGAATGGTGACGGGCAAAAGCCCGATGAGCGCGCCGAGTGTGAGACAGATTCGTAGTGCAATAAGGCCGGGCATCGTTCCTTGATCCAAACGCTGTGTCCAGTTGAGTGCTCGCATGATGATCAACCGGCGCTACAAAATCAAAGTGCGCTTTCCCGGCCCACTTCGCAGGAAGGACCCTCATCAAACGTTGCATCGCGGGCAAGCCCGCTCCTACAAGGCGCGCGCTGGCTTTCAGACAGGCAGCAAGACTTAAAGCAGCGAATGCACCTGCTGCCTGGCAATGCTTACCGGGTCGTTGGCCGGGTATTGCGCCGCTTTGTCGACTGGCCGGGGCGGGAGCAGTAGGGGCTGGGCGGGGCGTGCTTCGTATGCAGTCAGGGTCAACCCACTAGGCGGCATATGCACATGCAACTGCCGACGCCGCTGCTGGGTGAGTTTGTGCAGGCGTTTCATGGCGGTATACCTCACCGGCGCGCGTCGATAAGTGCACCGACCATTAAGCGCCTGTTCTGGGCGCGCCGTCTGCCGGGCTGACCAGCGGATAGCCGCAGGTCTCGATGGCCAACTGCGCCCGCTCCCGGGTCAGCGCCTTGAGCACGCCGTCGGCGTTGCCGATCTTGGTGTACAGGTAGTAGCTGCCCTGGCCGTCGTGGAAGATCCGGTAAACCTCGCCAGTGCGGTGGGTCAGTGGGTTCAGTTGCTTGTCGATGATCAGCACGTGGCGGTGGATGCCCAGCTTGGCCAACGCGGCCGCGAAGTCCTTCAAAAAGCCGGCATGCCAGCGGTTGCGCTCGTAAGTAGCGCCCCAGAACATCGCCAGCAGCACCAACGGTGGCAGGCAAAAGCGCACGATATCTTCCAGTAACCCGTCCATGGTCGTCCTTGCATCAGGCCGCTCGTCCGGCCAGGTGCCAGCATGGTGCCACAGTGGAGCGGGTTCGGGGCTAAGCTGGTAAACCGTAAGCACACTACTAAAAAGGGTTGTCCGTAGCGTTCACCGTGCAGGTTTTCTGATGGGGGCTCGGAGGCTCGTATGTATCGCCTGATCAAACCGGCCCTGCTGGCCATTGCCGTCGGCCTGCTGGCCGGCTGCGCCCACGACCCGGACATTCGTGCGGGGCATGACAATACCTATGGCACCACGGCCAAAAGCCCGGACGCGTACCTGGGGTGCGTGAAGGGTGAGCTGCCTGCCAGTACGCAGACTTATACGGTCCAGGGCCAGGATGGCCCGGCGCTGTTCGTGACCAGTACCGACCCGAACAAGGCCGATGGCTTGGTGCAGTTTTCGGGCGGCCGGTACATGGCCTATCAGCGCGACGCCTGGTATGACCATGGGCGGTTGCTGGATGCGGCGTTGATGTGCTCAAGGACCTGAAGGGCTGGCCCCCTGTAGGAGCCGGCTTGCCGGCGATGGGGCCGGCACAAGCCCCTGCGGTTGCAGGGCCGGCCTCATCGCTGGCAAGCCAGCTCCTACAGAGGGGCGCATTGGCAGCTTATAGCGGCTTTTGCGCCATCATCTGCTTGTAACGGCGGGTACGGCGCAGCGCGCTGCATTGCTCCAGCACCAGCGCCCGCAGTGGCGATGCGCCGGGTTTGGGTTGCGCACCTGCAGCCAAGCGGCGCATCTGCAACTTCACCAACGCCATGTACGCCAGCGCAGCGAACGCCTTGCGCTTCCAGCGAATCGGCGGCAGCTCGGCGCTGGCGCCGGCTTCACCTTGCTGCCAGCGCCGGGGCAGGGCGGGGTCGACCGCCAGCGCCGTGGCAATGCCGGCCATGGCCACGCCGCTTGCCAGCACTTGCTCCACCACCGGCAAGCGGCGGATGCCGCCAGTGACCATCACTGGCATGCGCGCGAGGGTGGCGATGTCCTGGGCGAATTCCAGAAAGTAGGCTTCCCGGGCCAGGGTGCGGCCATCGCGGGCCTCGCCCTGCATGGCCGGTGCCTCGTAGCTGCCGCCACTGAGCTCTACCAGGTCCACCGCCAGCTCGTTCAGCCACAGCACCACCTGGCGGGCGTCGGCCGGCTCGAAGCCGCCGCGCTGAAAGTCTGCCGAGTTGAGCTTCACCGCCACGCTGAACCCCGGCGACACGGCGCCGCGTACGGCCTTGACCACCTCCAGCAGCAGGCGCGCGCGGTTTGCCAGGCTGCCGCCCCAGCGGTCCTGGCGCTGGTTGCTCAGCGGCGAAAGAAACTGGCTGAGCAGGTAGCCGTGGGCGGCATGCACCTGCACGCCGCTGAAGCCGGCCTGCTCGGCCAGCGCGGCGGTGCGGGCGAAGCGCTGGATAATCCCGGCGATTTCGTCTTCGGTCAGTGCCCGGGGTGCGGCGAACAGCTTCGACAGCCCGGCCATGTCCAGGGCCACTGCCGAGGGCGCCACTGTGGGCTGGCCAAGGCTGGCCTGCATTTGCCGGCCCGGGTGGTTGATCTGCATCCAGAACTGCGCCCCACGGCTGCGGCCGATGCGTGCCCACTGCGCAAAGCGCTGCAGCGGCTGGCTGTCATCGAGCATCACCCCGCCAGGGCCGGTCATCGCCCGGGGGTCGATCATCACGTTGCCGGTCAGCAGCAGGCCGGCGCCGCCGTCGGCCCAGGCCTGGTACAGGCGCAGCAGTTCATCGGACGGGGTCTGGTCGGGGTTGGCCAGGTTCTCCTCCATCGCCGCCTTGGCGATGCGATTGGGTATCTGGCTGCCGTTGGGCAACTGAAGGGGCTGGAAGGCGTGCATGGGGGTTCTCCGTATCGAGTGCCG
Source organism: Pseudomonas sp. NPDC089406 (assembly GCF_044900265.1). NCBI lineage: Bacteria > Pseudomonadati > Pseudomonadota > Gammaproteobacteria > Pseudomonadales > Pseudomonadaceae > Pseudomonas > Pseudomonas sp. NPDC089406. Next base: position 34,021 of record NZ_JBJDNC010000034.1, read on the forward strand.
CGCGTCGGCAAGGTGACTGCGCGGCTGGGATGCGAAGAAGGCTAAGGTTAAAGTAAACCTTAAGGTCAATAGAGATTGAGCAAACAAGATGAAAATCGGTGAACTGGCCCGACGCACGGGTTTGAGTGCTTCGCGTATTCGCTTCTACGAAGCCAGCGGGTTGATCGAGGCCCGCCGCCTGGGCAATGGCTACCGCGACTACCCCGAAGAGGCGGTGCAGCGCTTGGAAATTATCACCTGCGGCCAGCAGGCCGGCTTTAGCCTTGAAGAGATGCGCGAGCTGAGCCAGGACCGCGCCGCAGGCAGCCCGCGGCACGACCGGCTGCTGGCCAGCCTCAAGGCCAAGGTGGTGGAAATCGAAACCCTGCAGCAGCGCCTTGCGCAAAACCGTCTGCACCTGCTGGAGCTGATCGCCGGTATCGAGGGCAAGCCTGCGGGCATGGACTGCGACGAGAATGCCCAGCGCCTGCTGGCCCGCTGGCGCGATGCTTGAGCAAGAAAGCGGGTGCGGCAGGCGGGCAGGGTGGTTAAAGTGCGCCCATTATCACTTGCAACGGAGCCTGCCATGGCCTGCGCCTTCACCCTGATGCAATCGCCGGTCGGTGTCCTCACCCTGGTGGCGCGCGGCGACAGCCTGGCGGCCGTGCTGTGGGAGCATGAACGGGAGAACCGTGTGCGCCTGGGCGAGCTGCACCGCGATGACGATCACCCGACGCTGCGCGACACTGCCCGGCAACTGGGCGAGTACTTCGTCGGTGAGCGCCGCCAGTTCGAACTGGCACTGGATTTTGTCGGCACCGAGTTCCAGCGCCAGGTGTGGGCGGCGCTGCTGACCATCCCCTTCGGCGAAACCCGCAGCTACAGCGATATCGCCCGGCAAATCGGCAACCCGGACGCGGTGCGTGCGGTGGGCGCGGCCAACGGGCGCAACCCGATCTCGATCATCGCCCCGTGCCACCGGGTGATCGGCGCCTCGGGCAGCCTCACCGGGTTTGCCGGCGGCTTGCCGGCCAAGCAGTACTTGCTGGCGCTGGAAGGGCGCCAAAGCCTGGCGCTGGACCTTTAAGCCGCTCAGCCCAACCAGGCACACAGCAGCACCAGCACCGCAGCCAGCAGCGTGCCGGCGAACAGGCTGTAGCGCAGGTGAGTACGCCGGGCATGGCTTTGCACTTCGCGCAGGTACTGGCCCGGCGGCGGCGCGTCGGGGCGATGGCGCAGCCCCTCGGCAACGTCGGCCAACTGCCCGCGAATCAGCAGCCCCACCAGGTAATACACCCCGGCGTAGCTGGCCAGGGCCACCAGCAGGTACTTCATGGCGTGAGCACCAGCGGGTGGGCCTGGGCGCTGTTGCGGGTGGTATCGAGCAGCAGCAGGCCTTCGCGCTGGTCGTCGAGGTTTGCCAGCAACTGGCCGCTGGCATCCCAGGCCGCCGACTCGCCGGCGCTGACGAAGTTGTCGGCCGGGCCCACGCTGTTGCTCATCAGCACCGGCATTTGCAGTTGCCGCGCCACCTCGGGGTAGTGCTCGAAGCCTTCGCCGATGCCTTTGGCGGTCTTGACCACGCTTACCAGGTACAGCTGCGCGCCTTGTGCCCGGGCGCGGGCGGCGTGCTCGATGAACATCGACTCGTAGCAGATGGCCGGGGCCAGCTGCAGTTCGCCTGCGCTGAACACCAGCGACTTGTCGCCGGGTATGAAGTAGTCGAACTCATCGGCGTGCAAGCGTTGCTTGGCGTAGCTCAGTGCCGGCAAGCCCGGGCGCAGCACCAGCATGCCGATACGCACGCCGCCCACCGCCGGCAGGGGCAGGCCGATGGCCGCCAGGACCCCGAGCCGGTCGCACGCCGCTTGCAAAGGCGCCAGCAGCGCGGCGTCGGCCGGGGTGGCCAGTTGCCGGGCCAGCGTGGGCTCGTAGCCACTCAGGGACAATTCGGGGAATACCACCAGCTCGGCGCCCAGGGCGGCGGCCTGTTCGATGGCTTGCAGGTGGCGGTGCAGGTTGCCGGCCAGGTCGCCTTTGCGCGAGGCCAGTTGTACGGCGCAGAGCTTCACGGTATTCCATCCTTGGTGCGGGTGTATGGGTGGAGGATACAATCGCAGGCTTTGCCTTCACCAGCAGCAACTCACCGATTCCATGGATGGAGACCGCAATGACCTACACCACGGCCATTCCCGGCGATTCGCTGATCGCCCCCTACACCGCCCAAGCCGGTTTTCGCCACTGCCGGGCGATCAACCTGGACAGCTGCGGGCAGCCTGCCATGGGCTATTTTTTGCGCTTGATGGGCGCCATGCCGGGCTGGATCGATAACCTGATGGTGCTGCGCAACCGCCTGGTAAGCCGGCTGGGGCTCAAGGACTTAGGCCGCCTCACCGCCATCGACCCGGCCCGCGCGCCGGCCAGCTATCAGCCCGGCGAGCGGGTGGGCATCTTCACCTTGCTGGCCAACACCGAGCAGGAAGTGCTGCTGGCCGACTGCGACCGCCACCTGGACGTGCATATCGCGCTGCTGCGCCGGGTGGGCGCCGACGGCCAGTGCCAGGTGCTGGTCAGCACCGTGGTGCGCACCCACAACCTGCTGGGGCGCTTGTACATGCTGCCGGTGGCGCCGTTCCACCGGCTGATTGCGCCCATCGCCCTGCGCCGCCTGCGCGGCTGATCAGGGCACCGACGGGCTGGCGAAGCGCAGGCGGAACCAGTCATCGAGCATGGCCTTTTCGGCGAACAGGCGGTCGCTGCTGCCCAGGCGGCCGGGGCGGCTCAGGTACATCTTGTCGCTCAGGTGCTCGTCGGCCTTTTGCACCGGCTGGCCGGGCTGGGTCAGGCTGTAGCTGAGGTCGATGGCCGGCCAGGTGATCTCGCGCATGAAGCGCACGTCGTAGGCCTGCTGCTGCCAGGGCTCGTAGCGCCCGGCCAGGTCGATGTCGCGGATGTCGATGAGCAGTTGCTGGCCAGGGTGCAGGTAACGCTGGCCGAGTTTCTGCAGGTGTGCGGTGAGCACCTTCATTACCTCGGCATCGGCGCCACGCTGGTAGCCCGGGCCGCGCAGGCTGGCGTCGCGAAAGTGTTCGGGGTGGTCGAAATGCACCTCGACCTGTGCGGTCGGGGTCCCCTGTGCCATGCTGTCGAATGCCAGCACCATCAGTACGGCACAGGCCAGGGCAGTACGCATGATGCACCTCCGGGTGAGTCGGTTTGCCCTGCCATTTTACCCCTGTGCCGGGGCCGCCGCAGAGGAACCATGCAATGAGCCGCTTTCGGCGCATAGCCGCCAACACCCACGGCCGCGACCTGGCCGTGGGGGATATTCACGGGCATTTCCGGCGCTTGCAGGCGTGCCTGGACAGCGTCGGCTTCGACCCGGCCGTCGACCGCCTGTTCAGCGTGGGCGACCTGGTCGACCGCGGGCCGCACAGCCCCGAGGCCCTGCACTGGCTGGCCCAGCCGTGGTTCCACGCGGTGCAGGGCAACCACGAGTCGCTCGCCATCAGCCACCTGCACGGTGGCCGGGTGGACCTTGCCATGTACCGCGCGGCCGGGGGCGGCTGGTTTCTCGACCTGCCCACAGACCAGCAAGAGCCCTTCGTTGAAGCCTTTATGAACATGCCCATCGCATTGGAGGTGGACACGCCCGACGGGTCGGTGGGCCTGCTGCATGCCGACAGCCCGTTCAGCAGTTGGGAGCAACTGCGCGACAGCCTGCTGTACGACGACGACCCGGCCGCGCGGGAGGTTTGCCAGTGGTCGCGGCGGCGCCTGAAAGAAGGCGACACTACGCCGGTCGAGGGCGTGCGCGCCGTGCTGGTGGGGCATACCCCGGTGCTGGCGGTGAAAGTGCTGGGTAACGTCTGGCACTTGGACACCGGCGGTTGGAGCAGCGGCTGCTTCAGCCTGCTCGACCTCGCGACCCTGCAAGTGCTCAGCCCAGCGCAAGGCGCGTGAGCATGCCGCCGGCCAGCAGCATCAACAGCACCCCGGATGCCCGCTCAAGCCAGGGCAGCACCTCACCGAAGCGGCGCAACACTCGCTGATTGCCGATGGCCAGTGCCACCAGCAGGTCCCAGGCCAGCACTGCGGTGAACATCCAGCTGCCATACACCAGCTTCAGCCATGCGGGGCTGGCGGCCACCAGGCTGGCCAGGCTGGCGTAGAACAGCGCGTTTTTCGGGTTGAGTACGCCCGAGGCGAAGCCCATGCCCAGGCTCGCCAGCCAGCCGCTGGCGGTCGTGCCGGCGCCGGCCTGGGTGAGGCTGCTGCGCCCGGCGTGGCGCAAGAACAACTGGCCGATGTACAGCAGGTAGGCGCAGCCGGCCAACTGCAGGGCGATGAACAGCGCGCTGCCGTCACGCAAGATCGACACCCCGGTGAATGCCGCGCAAATGAACGCGCCGTTGGCCAGGGCAATGCCCAGGCAGGCGCCGCTGGCCACGCGCCAACCGGCGTTGGCCGAGGTGCGGGCAACCAGGAAGAAGTCAGGGCCGGGGGAGAGCAGGGCGAGGAAGTGCGCGGCGGCGATGAGCAGAAATTGTTCCATTGGGGGGGCTTTCTTGTGCAGGGAAAGCCGCAGTGTGTTGGGGGTGGGGTTGGGCGGTATTGAAGAATATTGCAGCAGGGGCTTGTAGGAGCGGCCTTGTGTCGCGATGGGGCGCGAAGCGGCCCCAAGATCTCGGCTTCATGCAAGAAAGCCGGGCCTGCTACGCAGCCCATCGCGACACAAGGCCGCTCCTACAGGGCGTCTTGCGCACCTGTGAACCGGTACCTGCCACAACGCAATCGGTTTGAACCCTTGCCCCGCAGCACAACCCAACCCTGTACATGCCAACGGGAGAGTGCTCATGGAAATCGGAACGATCTGGCTTTTCGTCGCCCTGGTGGTCATTGCCCTGGAGATCTGCGCCATCTGGCAGATCATCGGCAGCGACCGGCGCGCCGAGCGCAAGATGCTGTGGGTGGTGTTCGTCGTCTACGCACCGTTCCCCGGCCTGCTGTTCTGGGCCTGGCGCGGGCCACGGGCGGTGAAGGGGCGGGCGGTGCTGCAGGAAAAGTGACCCACCCCTTGACCTTGAGTTAACCCAAGGTTTGATACTCGGCGCTCTTTCATCCGATGGAGCGCCCGCATGACCCCACCCGCCGCCTTCACCCTGTACAACCCCGAAGGGCTCTACGACCCAAGCCCCAATGCCTATTCCCATGTCGCCGAGGTGCGCGCCGGCAGCCGCTTGCTGTCCATCGCCGGGCAGGGCGGCGAAGACGCCAGCGGGCAACTGCCGGCCGATTTCCAGGCCCAGGCGCGCCAGGCCCTGGCCAACCTGCAGACCGCGCTTGCGGCCAGGGGCGCAACACTGGCCGATGTGTACAAGCTCACCCTGCTGATCGTCGACCACAGCCAGGCCCGCCTGCAGCAGTGGACTGCACTTGCCAACCAGGCCTGGGCCGGCGCCATGGCCCCGACCTGCACGCTGATCCCGGTACCGCGCCTGGCACTGGACGGCATGCTGGTCGAAATCGATGCTCTGGCGGCGCTGCCGGGCGCCTGACCGCCTGCCCTTTGGTGGGGAGCAGCCGCTTGGTGGGGCGCAGCCGCAGCGCTACAATCGTGCCCCCGCCACTTGCCCGAGCCCGCCATGCCAGCCCCCATCGAACTGCTCAAGACCACCCCCGAGCAGGCGGATTTGATCCGCAACCTCTACCAGTTCTACGCCTACGAAGGCTCGGACCTCGAGCAGGAGGACGTCGATGTGGAGGGGCGTTTCTACATCCACGAGCCGCACCTGCAGCGCTACTGGCAGTCGCCCGGTTGGGGCGCCTACCTGGTGCTGGTCGATGACTTCATCGCAGGCTTCGTGCTGATCGAGCGCAGCGAGCTGCCGGGCATCGACGCCCTGGAGCTGGCCGACCTGTTCATCCTCAAGCGCTTTCGCCGCCAAGGCGTGGGCAGCGCCGTGGCCGGGCAGTTTCTCGGCGATGGCAACCACCACTGGTTGCTGCGCTGCCACGGCGGCGATGCGCCGGCCGTGGCGTTTTGCCAGGCGCTGCTGGCCAAGCTGCCACGGGCGGTCGAGGAAATCGCCCTGGGCGATGAGCCGCAGCTGCGCAACTTCATGGTGGGTGGCACCCGGCATTGACTTCGCGCATGGAAAATTCGTGACAGAGCGCACAAAAGCCGTTCATCAGACGGCATAATGCCAGTATTTCGCGGTTCCGGGCCGGCCCGACACAGGGGGTTCGGATGCTTTCCTTTTCGTGCGTGTCGCGTGTTCAGGTAAACCCCATGTCGCTAGCTGCAAGCCCCGATGTGATGTACCGGCTGTTGATCCAGAGCGTAGCGGACTACGCCATCTACCTGCTCACCCCCGAAGGTATGGTCGCCAACTGGAACCCCGGGGCGCAGCGGGCCAAGGGCTATAGCGCCGAAGAGATCGTCGGCCAGCACTATTCGCTGTTCTACCCCGAGCACGAGCGCGCCGCCGGTTTGCCGGCCAAAAATCTGGAGCAGGCCCTGGCCAACGGGCGTTTCGAGGAGCACGGCTGGCGCCTGCGCAAGGATGGTTCGCAGTTTCGCGCCCATGTGGTGATCGAGGCGGTGCGCGACGACGCCGGGCAACTGGTGGGCTTTGCCAAGATCACCCGCGACTGCACCGAGCAATACCGCGCGCAACTGGCCCAGCGCGAGCAGGAGCGGCACTTTCGCATGCTGGTGCAGGGCGTGCGCGACTACGCCATCTACATGCTCGACAACCACGGCCATGTGGTCAACTGGAACGCCGGGGCCGAGCGTGCCAAGGGCTACCGCACCGATGAAATCGTCGGCCAGCATTTTTCGGTGTTCTACACCGACGATGACCGTGAGGCCGGCCTGCCGGCGCTCAGCCTTGCCACCGCGCGGGTCGAGGGGCGCTTCCAGGCCGAAGGCATCCGCCAGCGCAAGGACGGCTCGCACTTCTGGACCAGCGTGGTGATCGAGCCGATCCGCGACGAAGAGAGCGGCCAGCTGATCGGTTTCGCCAAGATCACCCGCGACATTTCCGAGCGCCGCCAGCAGCAGCAAGAGCTGCTCAAAGCCAAGGAGCTGGCCGAGCAGTACAGCCAGGAGATGACCACCCTGTCGCAGTTCCTCGACTCGGTGATCGCCAACATTCCCGCCAGCGTGATCGTGCAAGACCTGCAAACCCGGCAAATTCTGCTGGCCAACCAGCAGGCCGAGCGCCTGTTCGGCGGCCAGGGCGCCAGCATGATCGGCAAGCTGCCAGGCCAGGGCCTGGCCCCGGCCGCTGCCGACTACCTCGAGCAGCAACTGGCCCGTGGCGCGCGCAGCGCCAAGGGCTTTGGCGCCGAGACACGGGTCGACACCGCCATCGGCCCGCGCACCCTGCGCAGCCGCGCCATGCTCTGCCAGAACCGCGAGGGCCAGGCCGACTACGTGCTGTTCGTCGCCGAGGACGCCACCGAGGAGCTGGCCGCCCACGCGCAGATCCACCACATGGCCCACCACGACGCGCTGACCGGCCTGCCCAACCGCACGCTGTTCCACGAGCGCCTCAAGCAGGCGCTGCTGCGCGGCGAGGACAACGACAAGCTGACCGCCGCGCTGTGCCTGGACCTGGACAACTTCAAGAACATCAACGACACCCTCGGCCATGCCTTCGGCGACAAGCTGCTGCGCGCCCTGGGCAAGCGCCTGCGCCGCGAGCTGCGCGAGCACGACACCCTGGCCCGGCTGGGCGGTGACGAGTTCGCCGTGGTGCTGGTTGGCCTGGACAGCCGCGACGCCGCGCGCAACACCGCCCAGCGCCTGATCGAGGCGATGTGCCCGCCGTTTCATATCGAAGGCCACCAGTTCACCGTGGGGGTGAGCATCGGCGTGGCCATCGCCCCGGGCGATCACGAGCAGGCCGAGCAGTTGCTCGGTTACGCCGACATGGCTCTGTACGAGGCCAAGCGCAACGGCCGCAACCGCTTCGAGTGCTTCCACGTCGAGCTGGATGTCGCCGCGCGCCAGCGCCGGCTGGTCGAGACTGACCTGCGCACCGCGCTGCACCTGGGCCAGTTGCAACTGCACTACCAGCCGGTGATCGACCCGCAGAACAACAGCGTCACCGGCTACGAGGCGCTGATGCGCTGGCAGCACCCGGGGCGCGGCATGATCATGCCGATGGACTTCATCCCCATCGCCGAGGAGACCGGGCTGATCCACGAACTCGGCGCCCGCGCGCTGAACCTGGCCTGCCAGGAAGCCGCCAGTTGGGGCACCGACCAGACCGTGTCGGTGAACCTGTCGCCGGTGCAGTTCAAAAACGCAAGCCTGGTGCATACCGTGGCCCTGGCGTTGTCCGACTCAGGGTTGCCGGCCAGCCGCCTGGAGCTGGAAATCACCGAGTCGGTGCTGCTGGGCAACAGCGAAGAGAACGTGCGCACGCTGCGGGCGTTGAAGGACCTGGGGGTGTCGATCTCGCTGGATGACTTTGGTACGGGGTATTCGTCGCTGGGTTACCTGCGTTCGTTCCCGTTCGACCGCATCAAGATCGACAAGTCGTTCGTCCACGACATGTGCGACAGCCGCGAGGCGATGTCGATCATCCGCGCCATTACCGAGCTGTCGAACAGCCTGATGATCAAGACCACTGCCGAGGGGGTGGAGTCGGCTGAGCAGATGGAGCGGCTGATGGCCGAGGGCTGCTCGAACTTCCAGGGTTACCTGTACGGCCGCCCGGTGCCGGCCAGCGAGCGTTTGAAGCAGGTCGTGCCACTGGAGCCGGGGCGCCCGCTGTAGACCCTGACACGGCCCGTGTAGGAGCGGCCTTGTGTCGCGAAAGGGCTGCGCAGCAGCCCCTGGATATCGGCTCCATGCACAATTGCTGGGGCCGCTTCGCGCCCCATCGCGACACAAGGCCGCTCCTACACGTACCGCACAGCGTTCAAACCTGCGCGGTCCCTGTAGGAGCCGGCTTGCCGGCGATGAGGCCGGCACAGGCAGCACAAGCCAGCTGCCCCCATCGGCATCAAGCCAGCAGCCTCACTCAACCAACGGCCAATCCCCCCCCAGCACCTTGTACAAGGTCACCCGGTTGACCTGCTCGGCCAGCTCCAGGCTGATCAGGTTCTGCTGCGCGCTGTACAGCGAACGCTGGGCGTCCAGCACCTCCAGGAAACTCTCCGAACCCTGCCGGTACAGCGCCAGCGACAGCTCATAGCTCTGCCCGGTGGCCTGGGCCAGGTTGCGCTGGGCATCCAGCCGTTCATTGATGTGCCCGCGCACAGCCAAGGCATCGGCCACTTCACTGAAGGCGGTTTGCAGGGCCTTCTCGTAACTGGCCACCTCGATCTCGCGGTTGACCTTGGCGGCATCCAGGCTGGCGCGGTTGCTGCCGGCGTTGAAGATCGGCAGGTTGATCGACGGGGCAAAGCTCCAGGCGCCACTGCCACCCTTGAACAGCCCGGACAGCTGGCTGCTGGCGCTGCCGCCACTGGCGGTGAGGGTGACGCTGGGGAAGAACGCCGCGCGGGCAGCGCCGATGTCGGCGTTGGTGGCCTTGAGCGTGTGCTCGGCGGCGAGCACGTCGGGGCGCCGTTGCAGCAGGGTCGAAGGCAGGCCGGCCGGCACGCTGACCAGCAGCGCCGCATCCAGCCGGGCATCCCCGGGCAGCAGGTGCTCGGGCACTACCTGGCCCACCAGCAGTTCCAGCGCGTTGCGGTCCTGCTCCACCTGGCTTGCGTAGTTGGCCGCCTCGGCGCGGGCCGACTCCACCGTGCTGCGCGCCTGGGCCAGGCTCAGCCCGGACTCGCCCCCCAGGCCGTGGCTCTGCTGCACCAGGGCGTAGGTTTTCTGCTGGCTGGCGTAGGTGTCGTTGGCCAGCTTGAGCAACTGCTGGTCGGCGGCCAGGGTCATCCAGGCGCTGGCCACCTCGGCCACCAGGCTCAGCTGGGTGCTGCGGCGGGTTTGCTCCAGGGCCAGGTAATCCTCCAGCGCGGCATCCTTGAGGTTGCCCAGGCGGCCGAACAGGTCCAGCTCGTAGCTGCTCACCCCCAGCCCCACGTTGTACTGGCTGCTCACAGCCGTACTGGTGCCGGACAGCGCCCGCTGGCGGGTGCCGTCGGCACTGGCCGACACTGCCGGGAACAGCGCTGCGCGCTGGATGCGGTACTGCGCCCGCTGGTACTCGACATTCAGTGCCGCCACCCGCAGGTCGCGGTTGCCGGCAAGGGCCAGGGCGACGGTGTCGCGCAGGCGGCTGTCGACGAACAGCGCCTGCCAGCTCACCTCGGTGCTGCTGCTGCCAGAGGCCTGGCGCTGTTGCCATTGCCCGGCCACCGGCGCCGCCGGGCGTTGGTAGTCGGGGGCAAGGTTGGCGCAGCCGGTCAGGGCCAGGGCCAGCAAAAGGGGGGACAGACGCATCAGGCTTCTCCGGCAAGGGTGTCGGCGGCGGGGGCGCGGCGCCCGGCCAGGCGCTGCACCAGCACATAGAACAAAGGAATGAAAAACAACCCCAGCAGCGTGGCGGCCAGCATGCCGCCCAGCACGCCGGTGCCGATGGCCTGGCGCCCGCCGGCACCGGCGCCGCTGCTCAGGGCCAGCGGCAGCACGCCGAGAATGAACGCAAGCGAGGTCATCAGCACCGGGCGCAGGCGAATGCGCACGGCGGCAAGCGTGGCGCTGACCAGGTCCTGCCCGCGCTCGTAACCTTCTTTAGCGAACTCGACGATCAGGATCGCGTTCTTCGCCGCCAGGCCCACGGTGGTTAGCAGGCCTACCTGGAAGTACACATCGTTGGCCAGCCCGCGCAGGCCGGTCAGGGCCAGGGCACCGAGGATGCCCACCGGCACCACCAGCATTACCGCAAACGGCACCGACCAGCTTTCGTACAGCGCCGCCAGGCACAGGAACACGAACAGGATCGAAATGGCGTACAGCAGCGGTGCCTGGTTGCCGGCCAGGCGTTCCTGGTAGGACTGCCCGGCCCAGGCGTAGCCGATGCCGTCAGGCAGCTGCGCCATGATTTCCTGCACCGCAGTCATGGCCGCGCCCGAGCTGACCCCGGCTGCCGGCTCGCCGACCAGCTCATAGGCGCCAAAGCCGTTGAAGCGCTCCAGCAGCGGCGAGGCGGTGCTCCAGCGGGTGCTGGTGAAAGCCGCCAGCGGCACCATGGCGTCGCTTGAGTTGCGCACGTACCAGGCGCCGATATCCTCGGCCTGCATGCGCTTGTCGGCCTCGCCCTGCAGGTAGACCTTCTTCACCCGGCCGGCGTCGATGAAGTCGTTGACGTAGCTGCCGCCCATCACCGTGCTCAGGGTGGCGTTGATGTCACTGGCGGCAACGCCCATGGCGCCGGCCTTGCGGTCGTCGATATCGACGTTCAGTTGCGGGGTGTCTTCCTGCCCCTGGGCACGCACGTTGGCCAGGCGCGGGTCCTTGGCGGCCAGCGCGATGAATGTGTTGCGGGCAGCCAGCAGTTGGGCGTGCCCCAAGCCTGCCAGGTCCTGCAACTGCACGTCGAAGCCCGAACTCTGGCCCAGGCCCTGAATGGCCGGCGGCGCCATCACGAACACGTTGGCGTCGAGGATCTGCGCCAGCGCCAGGTTGGCCCGGCGGGCCACGGCGGCGGCGCTGAGCTGCTCGCCCTGGCGCTCGCTCCAGCCCTTGAGCTTGACGAAGCCGCGCCCGCCATTCTGCGCGTTGCCGCCATTGCCCAGGCCGCGCACGGTCAGCACCGAGGCCACCTCGGGCTGCGCCAGCATGTAGTCCTGCACCTGTTTGCTCACCGCTTGCAGGCGCTCGTCGGTGCCGCCCACCGGCAGGGTCATCTGCAGCATCAGCATGCCCTGGTCTTCCTCAGGCAGGAACGAGGTGGGCAGCTTGTGCAACATCAACCCCACGCCGCCCAGCACCAGCGCGTACACCAGCAGCGCGCGCAGCGGCCGTGCCAGCACCTTGGCGACGCTGCCCTGGTAACGCAGCGAGGTGCGCTCGAAGTGGCGGTTGAACCAGCCGAAAAATCCGCGGCGCGGCTCGCCATGCCCGGCAACCGGCTTTAGCAGAGTGGCGCACAGGGCCGGGGTGAGGGTCATGGCCACCAGCACCGACAGCGTCATGGCCGCGACCAGGGTTACCGAGAACTGCCGGTAGATCACCCCGGTGGAACCACCGAAAAATGCCATGGGCACGAACACCGCCGACAGCACCACGGCAATGCCCACCAGTGCGCCGCTGATCTCGCCCATCGACTGGCGCGTCGCCTCGCGCGGCGCCAGGCCTTTTTCGGCCATGACGCGCTCGACGTTCTCCACCACCACGATGGCATCGTCCACCAGCAGGCCGATCGCCAGCACCATGCCGAACATGGTCAGGGTGTTGATCGAGTAGCCCAGCAGCGCCAGCACGCCGAAGGTGCCCAACAGCACCACCGGCACGGCAATGGCCGGGATCAGCGTGGCCCGCAGGTTCTGCATGAACAGGTACATGATCAGCACCACCAGGGCGATGGCCTCGAACAGGGTCTTGACCACCTCCTCGATGGAAATCTTCACGAACGGCGCGGTGTTGTAGGCCACCTCGCTGCGCAGTTGCAGCTTGCTCGGGAAAAACTGCGCAAGCTCGGCCAGCTTGGCCTGCACCGCCTCGGACACATCCAGGGCGTTGGCGCCGGTGGCCAGGCTCACCGCCAGGCCACCGGAAGGGCGACCGTTGTGCTCGGCGACCACGTCGTAGCTTTCGCTGCCCAGCTCCACCCGGGCCACGTCAGCCAGGGTCACCACGGCGCCGGCGCTGTTGTACTTGAGCACCAGCTGGCGAAACTGCGCGGCGGTCTGCAGCTTGCTGCGCGCGCTGATGGTGGCGTTGAGCTGCTGGCCGGCGCGGGCGGGCAGGGCGCCCAGCTGGCCGGCCGAGGTGTCGACGTTCTGCGCCTCGAGCGCGCTGCTGACATCCGACGGCATCAGCGCAAACTGACGCAGTTTGTCCGGGTCGAGCCAGATGCGCATGGCGTAGCTCGAACCCAGGGTGGTCACCTGGCCGACGCCGGTCACCCGGCTGATCTGGTCATACAGGGTGCTGGAAATGAAGTCGCTGATGTCGGTGGCGCTGACCTCGGGGTTGTCCGAAACCAGCGACAGGATGATCAGAAAGTCGCTGGCTGAGTTGTGGATCTCGATACCCTGCTGCTGCACCGCCTCGGGCAGGCGCGCCTTGGCTTGCTCAAGCTTGGTCTGCACCAGCATCTGCGCGGTGTTGATGTCGGTGCCGGCCTCGAAGGTGAGGGTGATCGAGGCGCTGCCCGCCGAGCTGCTGCTCGAAGACATGTAGGTCAGGCCGTCCAGGCCGGTCATCTGCTGCTCGATCACCTGGGTGACCGAGTCTTCCATGGTCTTGGCCGAGGCGCCGCTGTAGGTGGCGCTGAGGCTGATCTGCGGCGGGGCGATGTTGGGGTACTGGGCCAGCGGCAGCTGGAGGATGGCCAGGCCCCCGCCCAGCATCACCAGAATGGCGAGTACCCAGGCGAAGATCGGCCGGTCGATGAAAAAACGTGCCATGTGCCGGGCCCTCAGTGGCTGTCGTTGTGGGCGGTGAGGGTGCTGGCCTGCACCTGCACCTGTTGGCCGACCCGCACTTTTTGCAGGCCCTGAACGATCAACTGGTCACCGGCGTTAAGGCCTTGGCTGACCCACCAGCGGTTGCCCACCGCGCGGGCCAGGGTCAGCTCGCGCTGCTCGACCTTGCCATCGACCACCACCAGGGCGGTGGCGGCGCCGCGCTCGTCGCGGCTGACACCTTGCTGCGGCACCAGGATGGCGTCGGGCTGCACGCCCTCCTGCAAGGTGGCCTTGAGGTACATGCCGGGCATCAGCAGGCCGTCCGGGTTGGGCACCACGGCGCGCAGGGTGACGCTGCCGGTACTTTCGTCGACGCTGACGCCGTTGAAGGTCAGGGTGCCGGCATGGGCGTAGGTGCTGCCGTCTTCCAGCTCCAGGCTGATGCGCGTGGCGTCCTGCTGCCCGGCCGGGGCGAGCTTGCCCTCGGCCAGTTCGCGCTTGAGGCGCAGCAGGGTGCTGCTGGGCTGGGTGAAGTCGACGTAGATCGGGTCCAGTTGCTGCACCGTGGTCAGCGCGGTGCTTTGCTCGGCGGTCACCAGGGCGCCGGGGGTCACCGACGAAGTGGCGGTGCGCCCGGCGATCGGGGCGTTGATGCGGGTGTAGTCGAGGTTGATGCGTGCAGTACGCTGGGCGGCTTCGGCCGATTGCAGGCTGGCACGGGCCTGCAGCAGGCTGGACTGGGCGCTCTCGTTGCTTTCGGCGCTGATGGCGTCGAGCTTGACCAGTTGCGCATCGCGCCGGGCCTTGAGCTCGGCGGCCTTGAGCGTGGCGCGGGCGGAGCTGACCGTGGCTTGGGCCTGGGCCAGCGCGGCCTGGTAGGGCTGCGGGTCGATCTGGTACAGCGCCTGGCCGGCCTTGACCGTGTCGCCTTCATTGAACAGGCGCTGCTGGATGATGCCGCCCACCTGTGGGCGAATCTCGGCGCTCAGGTGCGCCGTGGCGCGACCGGGCAGGGTGCTGCTCAGGGCCTGGGGCGCCGCGCTGACGGTGTGCACCGCCACCGTTTGCACAGGCAAGGCGGCGTTGACGGTTTCGCCCTCGCCGCAGCCGCCGATGGCCGCAAGGCCTACGCTGAGCAACAGGGCCCGCGCCAAAGGCGAGCGGGTGAACAGCAGGGATTGGAACAAGGTAGGCATCGCAGGCTCCGAGCCGAAGGAATCGATGGCCGCAGCCTGCTTGGCGAATGTGCAGCCAATGTGCAGAAATCTGGGAGATTGCCCGGCGCGCCTTGCCGCGGCGGGCCCTGCGCGCTTCAATGACGGCCTCAGCAAGCTGCCGGCGGTGCCATGAAACTCAGCCTTTCCCGCAAGTTCTTCCTCGCCATGCTGGCGGTGTGCGCCTTCGCCGTGCTGGGCATGGTGTTCGCTGCCTACCTGAGCCTGAAGTACGGCTTTCTCGGTTACCTCAACCAGCAGGCCGAGGAGCGCATGGAGCGCATCGTCCCAAGGGTCGAGCAGGCCTACGCCCGCCACGGCAGCTGGGACTTCATCCGTCGCGACAAGGACCAGTGGTTCGAACTGCTGCGCCCCGACGACGCCCAACCGGACAAGACCTTCGACCCTAGTCTTTTGACCGTCTCCGACCTGACCGGCGCCTTTGTGCGCTTTGCCCTGCTGGATGCCCGGCGCCAGCCGATCATCGGCTACCAGGCCGCCGGCCAGGACATGCTGCTGCGGCCCATCCATCACCAGGGCCAGGTGGTCGGCTGGATGGCCCTGGCGCCGTTGCAGTCGGTGACCAGCGTCGGTGACCAGCGCTTTCAGCTCAACCAGCTGCACTCCAGCCTGCTGATCGGCCTGGCCTGCCTGCTGGCCACGGCGGTGATCGCCTGGTGGCTGAGCCGCGCACTGCTGCGCCCGATCCGCGAGGTGGCCCGCGCCACCCACCGCCTGGCTGCGGGCGACTACGCCATCCAGCTGCCGGTGCGCTCGGCCGACGAGGCCGGGCAACTGGCCGGCGACTTCAACCGTATGGCCGCAACCCTTGCCAGCAACGAGCGCCTGCGCCGCGACTTCATGGCCGACATTTCCCACGAGCTGCGCACGCCGCTGGCGGTGATGCGCGCGGAGCTTGAGGCCATGGAAGACGGCATCCGCCCGCTGGACGGCAATGCCCTGCGTTCGCTGCAGGGCGAGGTGGGGGCGCTGAGCAAGCTGGTGGACGACTTGTTCGACCTGTCCCTGGCCGAGGTGGGTGGCCCCACCTACCGGCGCGAACGCATCGACCTTCGGGTGTTGCTGGCGGTGGTGGCCGAGGCCTTTGGTGCAAGTTTCGCCGAGCGTGGCCTGGCGCTGCAGGTGGAACTGGCCGACCAGCCGCTGTGGGTGCTGGGCGATGAGGCGCGCCTGGGCCAGTTGCTGCACAACCTGCTGGAGAACAGCCGGCGCTACACCGATGCCGGCGGCCACACCGTGCTGCGTGCGTTCCAGGCCGGCGACCAGGTGCTGGTGCAGTGTGAAGACACCGCGCCCGGCGTTGACGGCGAAGCGCTGGCCCGGCTGTTCGAGCGCTTTTACCGCGCCGAGCGTTCGCGCAACCGCGCCAGTGGCGGCACCGGGCTGGGCCTGGCGATTTGCCGGGGCATTGCCGAGGTGCACGGTGGCAAGCTCAGTGCCCGTGCCTCGGCCATGGGCGGCTTGCTGCTGGCCCTGGCGTTGCCGGCGGTGGAGGGCGAGGCATGAGCCGTATTTTGCTGGTGGAAGACGAACCCAAGCTGGCGGCATTGGTGGCCGACTACCTGCGTGCCGGCGGCCATGAAGTGGAGCACCTGGCCGACGGCCTGGCGGTGCTGCCGGCGGTGCGCCAGGGGCACTACGACCTGATGCTGCTCGACCTGATGCTGCCGGGCCGCGACGGCCTGGACATCTGCCGCGAGCTGCGCAGCTTCAGCCAGATGCCGCTGATCATGATGACTGCGCGGGTGGACGAAATCGACCGCCTGCTGGGGCTGGAGCTGGGCGCCGATGACTACATCTGCAAGCCGT
This sequence comes from Pseudomonas sp. NPDC089406, assembly GCF_044900265.1. Taxonomy (NCBI): domain Bacteria; kingdom Pseudomonadati; phylum Pseudomonadota; class Gammaproteobacteria; order Pseudomonadales; family Pseudomonadaceae; genus Pseudomonas; species Pseudomonas sp. NPDC089406. Next base: position 50,589 of record NZ_JBJDNC010000034.1, read on the forward strand.
TTTCACCGCGCGAGCTGGTGGCCCGGGTCAAGGCGTTGCTGCGCCGCAGCGGTGCCCAGGCGCCGGCATTGGGGCTGGAGCTCGATGCCCGGGCGTTCCAGGCGCGCTACAAGGGCGTGCTGCTGGACCTCACGCCGGTGGAGTTCCGCATGCTCGCGGCGCTGGCGGCGCGGCCGGGGCAGGTGCTGTCGCGGGACCAGTTGATGAACCATATCTACCAGGACCACCGGGTGGTGGCCGACCGCACGGTGGACAGCCATGTGAAGAACTTGCGGCGCAAACTGGTGGCGGTTACGCCGGGGCAGGACCCGGTGCGTTCGGTGTATGGGGTGGGCTACAGCCTGGAATTGGAGTAGCGATAAGCTGGAAATACATCCTGTAATAAAATTTTTCCCGGTGAACAAGGGAGCAAGCCCGGTTCAGAGGGGCTTCATGGCTTGAAAGCTTTTGCCACATCGTTACTATCGCGCTTCGGATTTGGGCCCGGCATCGCCACATGGCCTGCCCCTCTCACAAGGTAGTGATTAATGATTTGGTTTCTGCAAGGCCAGGCTTCGCAGCGTGATGTCATTCTTGGTGCCCGCGAGGCACTGCCGGCTGCGGTGCAGGTGTTCGCCTCCCACGCCGGGGACCGGCCAGAAATCACCGGCGTCGCCGATGTGGGCCTGCGCGAGCCGCAGGGCGCCGCCGAGAGCATCGACTGGGTCATCGACACCGCCACCCGCCACGGCATCACGCTGGTCGTTGCCGGGCGCAACGGCGCTGCGTACGAGCAACGCCGCGCAGACTTCAGCGCAGCAGGGCTGGCGCTGGTTACCGGTGGCATGAGCCCGCGCACTTTCGAGCTGGTCGACAACAAGGACCAGTTCACCGCCGAAGCCGAACGCGCAGGCCTTGCCTGCATCCCGGCAATCACCGTCACCGACGCGCAGCAGCTCGAGGCCGCCTACCAGCGCCTGGCTGCCGTGGGCGAGGTGTGCATCAAGCCGGCGGTTGGCATATACGGCCAGGGCTTCTGGCGCTTCAAGGCCGGTGCCGAACCCTTCCGTTGCTTCGCCAACCCGGATGCCCGCGAGGTGGATTTTGCCACCTATCACCGCGCCTACGCCGCCGCCCAGGTGCACCAGCCGATGCTGGTGATGCCGTACCTGCCCGGCACCGAATGCTCGGTCGACATGGTGTGCGAGGCCGGCGAGGCGGTGGCTTGGGTTGGCCGACGCAAGGCAGGCGTGCACCAGGGTTTCGAGCGTGACTCGGCCGCCACCGCGCTGGCCATCGCCGCCGCCCGGCACTTTGCCTGTGACGGCATCATCAACGTGCAGACCCGTGACGATGCCCAGGGCCGGCCACACCTGCTCGAAATCAACCCGCGTTATTCGGGGGGCATTGGTTATACCCGGGCCACCGGCATCAACCTGCCCGGGGTGTTCGCAACCCGCAGGCTTGGCCTGGCGCCACCACCGGGCGAATGGCTCGAGGGCGTGCGGGTAAAGGCGATCACGGTCGGCGTGGCGCTGCCTGCGTGATGTCAAAAAGCCGTTGTTTCTGGTACATTCCCGTTCTCATTGGAGAACCATGTCACTCAGGGAGCGAGACATGCTGACGCCGGGCGCGAACATTCCACTCAGTTCGCCTAACCCCTCATGGACACTTGAAACCTCGCTTCACGACGCATTCGGCAGCACTGCAGCAATCGCCCTGATCCCCGTCGATGACAAGCGCTCCCCCAAGGGCAGCGCGGCCTTGCTGCACCAGGAACAAACCGCCTGGATGTGCTGGAACGGCGACCGCGCCAAGGTCGGTTGCGACCTGCGCCTGGACTGCCTGCCGGCCGGCAGTGACCGGGTGCTGCTGGTGCTCTACCGCTACTCCAACCTGGGGCCGGTCAGCCCACTGGGCACCTTGCGCCTGCGCCTCGACGGCGGCGCCAGCTACGACCTGGACGTCTCGGCCCATGGCGAGAGCGCGCTGATCTTCGGCGAGTTCTACCAGCGCGCAGACCAGTGGAAGTTCCGCGCGCTGGCCGAGGGTTCTGCCTATGGCCTGGCCGCACTGGGGCGGCGCATGGGCGTGGACATCGATGAAGCGCACCCGGACCGCCCGGAACCCTCGACCGGGCGCAGCGGTACCGCGACCGGTACCGGCTTTGCGGTGTCCAGCAACGCCTTGCTGACCTGCGCCCATGTAATCGAGGGCATGTCCCACATCGAAGTCAACTCGTTCACCGGCCGCCACCGCGCGCAGCCGGTGATGGTCGACCCCAGCAACGACATTGCCCTGTTGCGGGTCGATGGCGCGCAGTTGCAACCGGTGCGTTTCGCCACCCGTGGCGGCAGCGCGCTGGGCGACCCGGTGACCGCCGTGGGCTTTCCCATGTCCGGCTTTGCCGGCGGTGGCGCCCACGTGACCCAAGGCGGCGTCTCTGCGTTGTTCGGGGTGCGCAACGACGCCAGCCTGTTGCAGTTCACCGCCGCCATCCAGCCCGGCTCCAGCGGCAGCCCGCTGTTCGACGCCGCTGGCCGTGTGGTGGGCATGGTCACCTCGACGGTGCCGGATGCGCAGAGCATGAACTTTGCGGTGAAGTCGCAGCTGCTCTGCGCCTTTCTCGAGGCCTGCCACATTGGCATCGACCATGCCGACTCGGCGCTTGTGCAAACCCCGGCGCAGATCGCCCGCGATGTACAGCCATCGCTATGGAAAATCGAAGCGCGCAATTAAAGCGTGCGCGTTCATCGAAAACACACGTGCGCACGGTAGCCTCGACGCTGCCGTCCACAGGAATTGAAGCAGGGAGCAACACCTCGTGAATCACGCGGCTACAAAACTCAGCGCCACGCTCAAGCGTGGGGTGCTGCATGTCGATGTCGACAACGCATCGATGGCCCCGCAGTCGCTGTTCGGCTTTGCCGAGCGGCGCAACCCCAAGCGTGCGTTTCTGTTCGTCTCGCGTGTGCTGGGCAAGCACATTCCGGTGAAGCCTTCAGTCATGGAGTTCACCTACCAGGCCCTGGCAGAAAAGATCCCCGCCGACCTGCCTGGGCCGGTGCTGGTGGTCGGCATGGCTGAAACCGCAGTCGGCCTGGGCGCCGGGGTGCACCGCGCGTACTCGCGCAAGCGCGCCGACAGCCTGTACCTGGTCAGCACCCGGCACCCGGTGGGCGAGGCCATTTTTGCCCGCTTCGAAGAAGAACACAGCCATGCCAGCGCCCACCTGGTGCATGAGCCGGCGGATGCCGAGCTGTCGCGCATGATGCGCGAGGCCCGCTCGCTGGTGCTGGTGGATGACGAAGCCTCGACCGGCAAGACCTTCGTCAACCTGCACCGGGCGCTGGTCGACGCCGGGCTTGAGCGCATCGAACGGGTGGTCACCTGCGTGCTCACCGACTGGTCGGCGGGCGCAGTGGCGGCGGGTATCGGCCAGGCGGCCGACCAGGTGTCGCTGCTCAGCGGCGCCTATCGCTTTCTCGAAGACCCGCAGGCACCCCTGCCGGACATGCCGCACACCGGCACCGTGGCCGCGGGAACCTGGGCCATCGACCCGGCCAATGACTGGGGCCGGCTTGGCACCCGCGAGGTCGCCGACACCCTCGGGCGCGACATCCAGGCCAAGCCCGGCGAGCGCATCGCGGTGATCGGCACTGGCGAGTTCGTCTGGAAGCCGTTTCTGTTGGCCGAGCGCCTGGAGCGCGCGGGCGCCGAGGTCTATTTCAGCTCGACCACCCGCTCGCCGATCGCCCTGGGCCACGCCATCGAGCACGCCCTGAACTTTGCCGACAACTACGGCCTGGGCATCGTCAACTTCCTCTACAACGTGGCCCCCGGGCAGTTCGACCGGGTGCTGATCTGCAGCGAAACCGATGCCCGGGCCATGCCCGCAGAGCTGGTCGAGGCCCTTGGCGCAGAGGTGATCGTCGATGCTCGCTGATCGCCCGCTGGTACTGGTGGACCTGGACGACACCTTGTTCCAGACCGCCCGCAAGATGCCCGAGGGCACGCCGCGCCACCCGGCCTCGTTCGACATCCACGGCGGTGTCAGCGGCTACCAGAGCCCGGTGCAGAAGGCCTTCGTCGACTGGCTGCTCGCCAGCACCGACGTGGTCCCGGTGACCGCCCGCAGCGCCGAGGCCTTCGGCCGTGTGCGCCTGGGCTTCAGCGGCGCGGCCATCTGTTCCCACGGCGGCCTGCTGCTGAACCCCGACCGCAGTGTCAACCGCCACTGGCATGGCGTCATGGACCAACTGCTGGGCAGCTTCCACGAGCGCCTGCCGGCGCTGTGCGAGCGCGCCTTGCAGCTCGGTGACGAGCAGGGTGTGTCGTTGCGCGGCTGGGTGGTCGAGGAGGCCGAGCAGCGCCACTACGTGGTAATCAAGCACAACGACGGCGCAGACGCCGACCTGCTGATGGTCATGGCCAGGCTGCGCGAGGCGGGCCTGCTCGAGGGCATGCACACCCACGCCAACGGCAACAACCTGGCGCTGATGCCGCTGGGGCTGAGCAAGGCGGCGGCGGTGCGCTACTACCTGGAACTGGACCGCGAGCGCCATGGCGAACGCCCGGTGCTGGGCTTTGGCGACAGCATTACCGACCTCGGTTTCATGAACCTGTGCAACTTCTGGTCGACGCCGGTGAACAGCCAGCTCGCCAACTGCCTGGCGGAGGCCGTGCATGCTTGAGCCTGAGCTGCTTGCACAGACCGTGGGCAGCGGCAGCTACCTGCCCGAAGACGTCCAGTTCCTGCTGCGCCCGGTGAGTATCGGCCTGACCGATGTGCTGGAAAAGGAGCGCCTGATCCAGACCCGGCAAAAGCACTATTCGGAAATGATCAGCCAGGAGGACGCACCCTCTGAGGCACACATGGCGCTGTACGAGCAGGCGCTGCGCCAGAACGGCCTGCGCATGGCCGCCGATGTGCAGGCCCTGGCCCTGGCGCTGAACCAGCACTGCCAGGGGCCGCGCATCGTGCTGGTGTCGTTCGTGCGGGCCGGCCTACCGCTTGGTGTGCTGCTGCGCCGTGCGCTGAGCGGGCTGGGGCGCGAGGTGCATCATTACGGCATCAGCATCGTTCGCGACCGCGGCATCGACAAGGTGGCGCTGGAGGCGATCATTGCCGCCCATGGTGCCGAGCACATCGTCTTCGTCGACGGCTGGACCGGCAAGGGCGCCATCTGCGGCGAGATCATGCGCAGCCTCGGTGACGACCCGCGGTTCCCGGGCAAGCCGCGCCTGGTGGTGCTTGCCGACCCTTGCGGGCATGCCTGGCTGGCCGCCTCGGCAGAAGACTGGATCATCCCGTCCGGCATTCTCGGGGCCACCGTCTCCGGGCTGGTGTCGCGTTCGATCTGGCCGGCCGATAACGGCCTGCATGGCTGTGTGGTGTATGACCACCTGGCCCCGTGCGACGTGACCCGTTCGTTCATCGAGCGGCTGGAAGCGGCGCGCGCTGGTGTCAATGTCGGCCCGGCGACCCCGTGGCGCGACGACCAGGCCCAGCGCCTGCAGCGTGCTGCGCTGGGGGTGGTGCAGGGCTTGGCCGAACGCTTCGGCATCAGCAACCTGAACCGCATCAAGCCGGGCATTGCCGAGGCGACCCGTGCGGTGTTGCGCCGCGTGCCCGACCAGGTGCTGGTGCGCGACAGCAGCGATGCCGATGTTCAGTTGCTGGTGCACCTTACCGACCGCGCCGGCCTGCAGGTGCAGCAGGTGGGGGATGTGCTGGGCCCGTACCGTGCCGTCACGGTGATTCGGGGGGTCAGCTGATGAATACGGTATCCCCCTACGCGCTGGGTGCGACCTTGTACATGCCGGCCACCCGCGCCGACATTCTCGAGGTGATCGCCGGGCACAAGCTGCCCGGGCTGCGCTCGCTGGTGATCTGCCTGGAAGACGCCGTGGCCTGCGCAGATGTCGACTACGCCCTGGGCTCGTTGCGCACGGTGCTGCAAGGCGTGCAGCGCCTGGCCGCTGAGCATCGCAGCGGGCCGCTGGTGTTCGTGCGCCCGCGCGACAGCGAAATGGCCGCGCAGCTCAACGACTGGCCGTCAATCAGCGCCGTCGATGGCTTTGTGGTGCCCAAGCTGACCCTGAGCAGCCTGCCGCACTGGGCGCATGCGGTGTCGCGCAGCGAGCTGTTGCTGATGCCGACCCTGGAAACCCACGAGGTGTTCAGCCCGACGGCCATGGCCGAGCTGGGCTGCGCGCTGCGTGCCGCGCTGGGCCAGCGCATCCTCGCCTTGCGCATCGGCGGCAACGACCTGATGAGCTGCCTGGGGCTGCGCCGCAACCCCTTGACCACCCTCTACCAGACCCCCATGGGCTATGTGATCCCGATGCTCGCCGGGGTCCTGGGCTCCCAGGGGTTTGCCCTGACCGCGCCGGTGTTCGAACAACTGGCAACGCCTGAACTGCTCGAAGAGGAGCTGCAACTGGACATCGCCCACGGGCTGGTCGGCAAGACCGCCATTCACCCCTCGCAGATCGCGCAGATTCACGACGGCTTCCGGGTCACCCTCGAAGACCTGAACAGCGCCCGGCTGATCGTCAACGAGCAGGCCCCGGCGGTGTTCCGTCACAACGACGCGATGCTGGAACCGGCCACCCATCACAACTGGGCGGTGAACATCATCGAACGCGCCCGCTGGCATGGCGTGCGCCCGGCCGAGGCGGTGCATGCCGAGCCGGTGCGCCTGGCAGAGGTGGCGCGATGAGCCAGGACATGCTCGAGACTGGCCCCGCCACGGCGCAGGTGCTGTCGGTGTTCGACTTCGATGGCACCTTGACCCGGCACGACAGCTTCGTGCCGTTTCTGCTGTTCGCCTTCGGCAAGCGCGCCTTCGTGGCGCGGGCCCTGCGCATGCTCCCGGCCTGTGTGCGTTACCTGGGCAAGGGGCTGAGCCGCGACGAACTCAAGGCGGTGTTGATCGCGACCTTTCTGGCCGGCACCGATGAGCAGTGGGTCAGGCACAAGGCCCAGGCGTTCGAGCAGGCCAGGTTCAAGCGCCTGATGCGCCCGGCGGGCGTGCAGTCGGTGGCCGCCGAGGTGGCCAGCGGCGCCTTGGTGACCATTTGCTCGGCTTCGCCGCGCCTGGTGCTCGAACCCTTCGCCCAGCGCCTGGGGATCAAGCTGATCGCCACCGAGCTTGAGGTGGTGGACGGGCAACTGACCGGTCGCATCAGCGGCAGCAACTGCCGCTGCGAGGCCAAGGTGTTGCGCCTGGAGGCGGTCTACGGCTCGCTCGAGCACTACCGGCTGCGTGCCTGGGGCGATACCCGCGGCGACCACGAACTGCTCGCCGCCGCCCACGAGCCGCACTGGCGGCATTTTCATCCGCGCTGGCAACGCCGGCGGCTGAACATCGCGAAAATCGGGGCGCGTCTGCAGCCAGGCGAGGCGACCACCCATTCAGTTACAGGTGTCGATGACGGCGCCGCCAAGCAAGACGATAAACAAGGAGCGTAACGATGGCACTGACCCTTTCGAAGAACCAGAGCATTTCCCTTGAAAAAACCGCAGGTGCCGGTTTGGCCAAGGTCACCCTCGGCCTGGGCTGGGACCCGGAGCAGAGCGGTTTTCTCGGTAAGCTGTTCGGCCAGGGCGGCAGCATCGACCTGGACGCCTCGTGCATTCTGTTCGATGCCGACCTGCAGCCGATCGACCTGGTCTGGTTCCGCCAGTTGCAGTCCCGCGATGGTTCGATTCGCCACTCCGGTGACAACCGTACCGGCGAAGGCGAGGGCGACGACGAGTCGATCTCGGTCGACCTGAACGCACTGCCTGGCGCCGTGACCCACCTGGTGTTCACCGTCAACTCGTTCACCGGGCAGAGCTTCGAGCGCGTCAAGAACGCCTACTGCCGCATCATCAACGCGGCCAACAAGGCAGAGCTGGCGCGCTTCAACCTGAGCGAGCAGGGCCAGCACACCGGCGTGGTCATGGCCAACCTGTCGCGCGGCGCCTCGGGCTGGGAATTCAAGGCCATCGGCCAGACCACCTCGGGTCGCACCGCCGACGACCTGGTCACCTTGGCCGCCCAGGCGGTGCGCACATGACCACCCTGGTACCCGGGGCCAACGCTGCGGTCGACAGCGCCAGCCTGCGGGTCGAGATCTCGTACAGCCCGATCCCGGGTGCCGATATCGACGTGTCGGCGTTTGCCCTGACCGCAGCCGGTAAAGTGCGCGGTGACGGCGACATGTGCTTCTACGGCCAGCCCAGCGTGCTGGGCGGTACGTTGCAGATGGTCGATTCGGTCGCCGGGCGGGCGGCATTCAGCGTCGACCTGTCGCGGGTGGATGCGGCAATCGAGAAGATCGCCTTGAGCGCCACCATCCATGAGAACAAGGCCAGCTTCGAGCGCGTGTCCAGCCTCACGGTCACCGTGAGCGGCGGCATCGAGGCGCAGATCCCCACTGCGGCGATGAAGGAAACCGCACTGATTCTGGGCGAGTTCTATCGCCGCCAGGGCCAGTGGAAGTTCCGCTGCGTCGCCCAGGGTTTCGCCGGTGGCCTGGCGCCGTTGGCGACCCACTTCGGCGTCGAGGTAGCGGCTCCTGCTCCAGCGGCTACGCCTAGCCCGGCCCCGGCAGCGCCGAAAGCCAGCGTCAGCCTGAGCAAGGTGACCCTGGACAAGACGCGCTCCTCGATCAGCCTCGAGAAGTCCGCCGGCGGCTTTGGCGAAATTCGCGTCAACCTCAACTGGAACCGCGGCAAGCCGGGGTTCTTCGGCCGTGGCAAGTCGATCGACCTGGACGTGGGCTGCCTCTACGAGCTGCAGGATGGCGACAAAGGCTGCGTGCAGGCGCTGGGCAACGCCTTCGGTTCGCTCGACTACGAGCCTTTCGTGCAACTGATGGGCGATGACCGCACGGGCGCGGTGGCGGGCGGCGAGTGGCTGCATATCAACGGCAACCAGTGGAGCCGTATCCGCCGCATCCTGGTGTACGCGTTCATCTACGAGGGGGCGCCCAACTGGCGCGAGACCGATGGCGTGGTGACCATCTTCGTGCCTGGCCAGGCCGAGATCGAAGTGCGCCTGAACGAGGAGGGCGGCAGCCTCGGCTGTTGCGCCATCGCCCTGCTGGAGAACGTCGATGGTGGGGTCAAGGTGACCCGCCGGGTCGACTTCCACCGCTCGCAAAAGCCGATGGATGAAGCCTACCGCTGGGGCATGAACTGGAGCCGCGGTTCGAAGTGACCGGGCTTTTGTAACAAAACCGGGGCGGCTTGCCGCCCCGGGGTGTGGAGCCGGGGCGTACCCGGCTGATTTTGAACTTTTCAGGTAAACAATCGTGGAAGTGACTCATCTCGGTTTCCCTCCGCTGACCATGGCGGTTTTCGTCGGCATCGCCGTTGGCGCGCTGCTGCTCGACATGGTCACCCACCGCGGCGACAAGCCGGTCTCGCTGATGAAGGCTTCGGTCTGGTCGGTGTTCTGGATCGCCATTTCGCTGGCCTTTGCCGGCTTCCTCTACGTGCAGCACGGCGCCCAGGTCGCCAGCCTGTTCGTCACCGGCTACGCGCTTGAGAAGGTCCTGAGCGTCGACAACCTGTTCGTGTTCATGGCGATCTTCGCCTGGTTCAAGGTGCCGGACGGCCTGCGCCATCGGGTGCTGTACTGGGGCATCATCGGCGCCATCGTGTTCCGCGGCGTGTTCGTGGCCATCGGTACCGGCCTGCTGGCGTTCGGCCCGTGGGTCGAGATCGTCTTCGCGGTGATCGTCGCCTGGACTGCGGTGATGATGCTCAGAAGCGGCGGTGATGACGAGGAAGAGGAAGACTACTCCCAACACATCGCCTATCGCTTTGCGAAAAAACTGTTCCCGGTATGGCCGAAGCTGCACGGCAACAAGTTCTTCGTGCGCCGCAAGGAGCTTGAAGGCGAGTTGCTGAAGCCGGAAAACCAGGGCATGACGCTGGCGGCCAAGGGCGGCCTGTTCGCCACGCCGCTGTTCCTGTGCCTGGTGGTGGCCGAAGTGTCCGACGTACTGTTTGCCTTCGACTCGGTGCCTGCGGTGATCGCGGTCAGCCGCGAGCCGCTGATCGTCTATTCGGCGATGCTGTTCGCCATCCTCGGCCTGCGCACCATGTACTTCGTCCTCGAAGCGCTGAAGCGCTACCTGGTGCACCTGGAAAAGGCCGTGATCGCGCTGCTGTTCTTCATCGCCGTCAAGCTCGGCCTGAATGCCACCGACCACATGTTCCACCACGGTTACAACATCGACCCGAACACCAGCCTGCTGATCGTCATGGTGGTGCTGGTAATCGGCGTGCTGGCCAGTGTCATCTTCCCTGAAAAGGAAGATGCGCAGGCTGAATCCAACTGATCCACAGGCAACTTAACAAGGAGTTACGCAATGGCTTTGTCTCTGCAAAAAGGCGGCAACCTCTCGCTGACCAAAACCGACCCTTCGCTGACCAAGATCATCGTCGGCCTGGGCTGGGACCCGCGTGCCACCGACGGCACCGAGTTCGACCTGGATGCCAGCGCCTTCCTGCTGGGTGCCAATGGCAAGGTGCGCGGTGAAGCCGACTTCATCTTCTACAACCAGCTGCGCAGCGCCGACGGTTCGGTCGAGCACACCGGCGACAACCGTACCGGTGCCGGCGACGGCGATGACGAAGTGATCAAGGTCGACCTCAGCCGCGTACCGGCCGATGTCGACAAGGTTGCGTTCACCGTGACCATTCACGATGCCGACACCCGTCGCCAGAACTTCGGCCAGGTGGGTGGCGCGTTCATCCGCATCGTCAACGAAGTCAGCAACAACGAAGTGGTGCGCTACGACCTGGCCGAAGACGCGTCGACCGAAACCGCCATGATCTTTGCCGAGCTGTACCGCAACAATGGCGAGTGGAAGTTCCGCGCCATCGGCCAGGGTTATGCCGGCGGCCTGAAGGCTGTGGCTACCGGTTACGGTCTGAACTTCTAAGTCCCTTTACCAACACAGGAATTTACCCAATGGCTGTTAGCTTGAGCAAAGGCGGTAACGTTTCGTTGTCCAAGGAAGCCCCTGGCCTGACCGAGATCGTGGTTGGCCTGGGTTGGGATGCACGGGTCACCGACGGCACCGAGTTCGACCTCGACGCCTCGGTATTCGTGACCGGCGAAAGCGGCAAGGTGCTGAGCGATGCCGGTTTCATCTTCTACAACAACAAGAAATCTGCCGATGGCTCCATCGAGCACATGGGCGACAACCGCTCGGGCCAGGGCGACGGCGATGACGAACAAGTCAACGTCAAGCTCACCGGCCTGGCGCAGGACGTCAAGAAGCTGGTGTTCGCCGTGACCATCCACGACGCCGACGGCCGTCGCCAGAGCTTCGGCCAGGTCAGCAACGCCTACATCCGTGTGGTCAACAAGACTGACGGCAAGGAGCTGGCGCGCTACGACCTGAGCGAGGACGCCTCCACTGAAACCGCGATGATCTTCGGCGAGCTGTACCGTCACAACGACGAGTTCAAGTTCAAGGCGATCGGCCAAGGTTTTGCTGGCGGCCTCAAGCCCCTGGCTGAAGCTCACGGTGTGAGCATCGGCTAAGCCTTCTGGCTGAAAAAAAGCCCCCGCCTGGCGGGGGCTTTTTTGTGCCTGTTACGTCGCCAGGCCCGGAGTCAGCGGCGAGGGGTAGGGCCCTATCGCCGGCAAGCTGGCTCCTATGGATCAAATCACAACTCGTTGATTTAACGAAGATTCTGTGGGAGCGGCTTTAGCCGCGAACACCGGCGAAGCCGGTGCCATCTAGCGCGGCGCCTGCTTCGCGGCTAAAGCCGCTCCCACAGGGATTGCATGAGCTTCAGGCCAGTGCCGTACCTGTAGGAGCCGGCTTGCCGGCGATGAGGCCGGTTCAGGCAGCACAAGACAGTTGCTCCCACAGGTGACGGGGGCGCGCTTGCGGCCATAGTTCTGCGCGCGACAGCGCAGCCCGCAGGGCTGGGTAGGCCCCTGCAGGAGAGCCGTGGGTGCCGCGCCTGCCGATCAGGCAATGATGCCTTTGCTGCGCGCCGCTTTCAGCCAGCCGGGGAACTCTTCCATCAGGCGGTCGTACAGGGCTTCCTCGCTCAGGTCGCCCAGGTCGTCCATGGCGAAGAAGCTGCAGTTGTCGACCACCCGGCCGGGCATGTCGTCGAGTTTTTCCAGGATGCCGTACTTCGAGCCGCCCAGGCCGACGAACTGCCAGAAGAACGGCTGGCTGGCAGCCTCCACCATCAGCTTGGTGATGGCGCGGTCTTCGTGCACGCCACCGTCGCTGAGGAACAGGATGTACACCGGCAACGGGTTGCCTGCCCGGCGATAGTGGTCCATGACCATGCGCATGGCCTTGGGCTCGTCGTTGATGCGCGAGCCCACCTCCCATTTGCGCCAGCCGCGGTGGTCGGTGTCGATGAAGTCGCTGTAGTTGTCGAGGGTGGCGGGTGACAGGTGCACAGGCTTGGCGCCAAAGGCGAAGACATCCAGGCTGGCATCATCGTCGAAGGCCACCGCCAGGGGGATCAGGCGGTTGAGCACTTCCTGCACGTGCCCGCGGCTGTACTGCCCGTTCATCGAGCCGGATACATCGAGCACCACGGCGACCTGGGCCTTGACGTGGGTGAGGTTGTTCTTTTCAAGGCTGACCTGCGCCTTCTTGGCCAGGCTGATCAGCGCCGGCGCGGCTGCGGCGATCTTCTTCTCCAGCGAGAAGCTGGCCTGTATGACCGGTGCCGGTGGCGGCGGGGTGTCCAGCACTTCACCCCCGAAGTGGCGCACCAGGGCGGCCAGCCCCTCGCTGAAGCCTTGCAGGTTGGCCTGCAGGCGCCATTCGCCGTGCTTGCGGTAGATGTCCGCGACCATGATCGCCTTCTCGACGCTGAACGTGCTGCCGGAGAAGGCGCACGCCGCACCGCCGGCGTTGCCGGGCGCAGTGATGGTGAAGCGGCTGTCGGCGATATCCTTCATCGCCCCGGCGCCATCGATGGCAGCGGTGAACACCAGGCGCTCGATGCTGGCCGGCAATGCGCCGAGGTCGATTTCGAATTGGCCCGGGGCGGTGAGCCTGACGGCATTGCCCGGTGCGCTGGGCTGGTTGAAGAACACCATGTAGCGGTCATCCGACAGCCTGGACTGGGCATCGAGGCCGAAGCAGACCATGTCGATGACATGCCCCGACTGGATGGCGATGTTGAGGTTGGCACGCTCGGCAATGCCGATGGAGCCCAGCGTCAGGCGCTGGCCCTGGGTGATGTTCATGGGGCGATATCCTTATACGTGAACGGGCAGGGCGCTGGCAGGCAGCGCACCGGCAATCGGCTTCAGCCGCGAGGGGCGGGGGTGTCGGCCACCATCGGCCTGTTGCGCCGGGCAAGGGCTCGGCGTACCAGCAGCGCCACGCTAACCAGCAGTATCAGCAGGATGCTGAAGAACAGCGTGTTGAACAGCGGGAACGGCTCGTCCAGGCTGTTGGCAGCCTTGATGTCGGTGATGTTGGGGAACATCGAGAAGATCTGGAAGCGCCAGCCGTAATAGCGGATCAGCGCCAACTGTTCGGGGTCACGGGAGTAACCCTGGGCACGGGCCTGGACGTCGGCGGAGTCGAACTTGAAATACCACGGGAAGCCCCAGCCGGTGTCTTCGTTGCGGTACACGGTGACTTCGCGGGTGGTCGGGTTTTCGGTGTTGATGAAATAGACGTCGCGGGTCGGGCCGTCGGCCGGGTTCTCGGCGCTGATCACACCATCGGCGTCCATTCGCTTGACCTCCACGCCAGTGACGTGGACCACCTCGTGGCGTGGCAGGTAGTGATGCAGGCACATACCGACGGTGGCGATGAGCAGCAAACTTGCGACAACTAGCGAACGTTTCACCCAACGCATCGGGTATTTCTCCAAAAAAAGGCAAATATGCCGACAGCCCATGGCTGACGCATGACTGATATGTTGCAAGTTGCTTCAAGATTACAGGTGGCCGGCGGGTCGCCGAAAGCCTTGCTCTACCTGTAAGATCCAGCCCCGCATTTTAACGAGTGCGGCAACCTTTTGTGCGAACAGCGCAGCACTGTAACAGGCCGGGCAGGATACTCCCGGCTTTGCGTCCCTTGCGACCATTCAACGGCGGCAAGGGCTTATCCCATGGAAAAGGCGATTATTGTGAACCTCTCTCTATCCTCTGGCGCCAACACCACCCTGGGCCTCGCTCGCGGGCAGGTGCAGGTCACCCATGCTGCCGGCGAAGGCCTGGACGTCAACCTGACGGCGTTCTTGCTGAGCGACAGTGGCAAGGTGCTGGACGACAGCGGCATGGTGTTCTTCAACGCCCCTGAGCATGCCTCGGGGGCGGCCGCGTTCAGTGCGCCGGTGCTGAGCGCCGGCGTGGTCACCCACAGCATCAGTTTCGACCTCGACCGGCTGCCGGCGGGCATCGGCAAGATCGCCATCACCCTGACCCAGGACGGCCCCGCAGGCGGCTTTGCCCAGGTGACGGCGCTGCGTGCCCAGGTGCTGGTCGGCCAGCAGGTGCTTGACCTGGTGCCGGGTGCGTTCGACCGGGAAACCGGTATCACCGTGCTGGAGTTGTATGTACGCAACGGGCAGGCCAAGGCCCGGGCGGTTTGGCAGGGCTTTGCTTCGGGGCTGGCCGGGTTGTGCGGGCTGTACGGCGTCGAAGTCGAAGAGCCGGCTGTTGCTGCACCGCCTGCGCCGCCCAAGCCTGTGAACATTGGCAAATCGCTGATCACCCTCGACAAGCCCGGCAGTGCGCACAAGGTGACCCTGGAGAAGGGCGCTGCGGCGCCCAAGGTGATCAAGGTCAGTGCCACCTGGGTGGATAACGGCGACGGTTGCGACAACGATGACCTCGACCTGCGTGTTGGCATCCTGCGCCCGGACGGGCGCATGTCGATCATCCAGGCGCCCGACAAGCGTGGCTCGTTGACCAGTGACCCCTACGTGTTCCACACCGGTGATGTGGTGGCTGCCAGCGCCTCGGCGCCGGGCATCGAAACCGTCGAGATCAGCACCGAGATATCCCAGCGCATGGGCGGCAAGGTGGCGCTGGTGTGCAGCGTATATTCGGCGGTCGACAATGGCGCCGTGTCGGTGGCCTCGCTCAAGCCGAAAATGCGCATGGAGTACGGCGACCAGGTGGTCGAGTGTGCCTTCGAGTTCAAGAAGGGGTTCTTCAGCAGCATGGTCTACACCTACGTGCTGGGCACCGTGGAGATCGACGGCGACGAGGTGCGCATCAGCCCCAGCGGCGTGACCTCGCGGGCAGGCTCCGAGGCCACGCCCTGGCTGACGCGCAAGGGTAACGAACTGGTGCTGACCATGGATGGCCCGCATGTGTTCAAGGGCGAGCCCATCGAACGCAAAGGCAGCAAGCAGTACTGGTGAGGCCCGCAGCCGTACTCTCATAGAACAGGTCACCACTCGTTGATTTGACGAAGACTCTGTGGGAGCAACTGTGTTGTGCTGCCTGTACTGGCCTCATCGCCGGCAAGCCGGCTCCTGCAGGTACGGCACGGGCCAGAGGCTTATGCAGTCCCTGTGGGAGCGGCTTCAGCCGCGAACACCGGCGCAGCCGGTGCCATCTAACGCGGCGCCTGCTTCGCGGCTGAAGCCGCTCCCACAGGTAGAGGGGTGCGCTTGCTGCCGTAGTTTTCTGCGCGGCAGGCTGGGTGGCTTTCTACAACAACCCCACCGGCCGCAACCCCTCGAACCGCTCGCGCAACCACCCATGCAACTGCGACACCGCCGGCGTCAGCTGCTTGCGGTGCGGGCACACCAGGGTCACCGGGGTCGGCTCGCCGGCGTGCTCGGGCAGCAGCACCTCCAGCTCGCCGGCGGCAATGTTGGCACTGACATCGAGCCACGACTTGTACACGATGCCTTCACCCTCCAGCGCCCAGCGCCGCACCACGTCGGCATCGTCGCTGACCAGTGGCCCGCGCACCTGCACGGTTCGGTTACCCAGGCGCCACTTGTCGTACACCCGGCCCTGCTGCAGGTACAGCAGGCAGTCATGCTGCTGCAGCGCCTCGAGCGTTTGCGGGCGGCCATGGCGGGCCAGGTAGTCCGGTGAAGCCACCACCACGCGGCGGTTCCAGGGCGCCAGGGGCAGGGCGATGTAGTTGCCGTCCGCAATCACCCCGTAGCGGATCGCCACATCCACCGGGTCGCGGTACAGGTCGGCCAGCTGGTCAGAGAGGAAAAACCGCAGGTTCAAGCCCGGGTGCTCGCGGCGAAAGGCGCTGAGCCAGGGGCGCAACAGGTTGCGGCCCATGTCCGACGGCGCCGCCACCTGCAGCACCCCGCGCAACTGGCTGTGGCTGCCGTGCAGGTCTTCGCGGCCCTGGCGCAGGGTTTCGAGCACGCGTTGGGCGGTGGGCAGGTACAGCTCGCCCTCGGCGGTCAGGCGCAGGCTGCGGGTGGTGCGGGCGAACAGGCGCACGTCCAGCTCGCGCTCCAGGCGCTTGATCGCCGCCGCCACCTGGCCGGGCAGCAGGTCGGCTTCGTGGGCCGCCGCAGTGAAACTGCCCAGGGCGCTGGCGCGGGTGAACAGTTCCAGGTCGGTGATGCGCAGCATTTTCACTCCAGGGATGAAAGTGTTGCTGCATTGTGCGGGTTTTTCTTTGCTGCCGGGAAGATAAGATGCGCCTCACTACACGATCCCACAGGAGTTACCTTCGATGGACACCGTTGCCCTGGCCAAGCGCCGCTACACCACCAAAGCCTACGACGCCAGCCGCCGTATCCCCCAGGCCACCATCGACGCACTGCTCGAGCAACTGCGCCACAGCCCGTCCTCGGTCAACTCCCAGCCTTGGCACTTCATCGTCGCCGACACGCCTGAAGGCAAGGCGCGCCTGGCCAAGAGCACCGAGGTAGGGTTTGCCTACAACACCGCGAAGATTCTCAACGCCTCCCACGTGGTGGTGTTCGCTGCCCGTACCGACATGACCGACAGCCACCTGCAGGCGGTGCTGGACCAGGAAGAAAAAGACGGCCGCTACCGCAACGAGCAGGCCAAGGCCGGCCAGGACCAGACCCGGCGCTTCTACGCCGACCTGCACCGCTACGACAACAAGGACCTGCAGCACTGGATGGAGAAGCAGGTGTACCTGGCCCTGGGTACCGCGCTGCTGGGCGCTGCGGCCTACGGCCTGGACGCCACCCCGATCGAAGGCTTCGACTTCAAGCTGATGGACGCCGAACTGGGCCTGCGCGAACGCGGCTTCACCAGCGTGGTGGTGTTGGCCCTGGGCTACCGCAGCGAGGATGACTTCAACGCAGGCCTGGGCAAATCGCGCCTGCCGGCTGAACAGGTGTTTACCTTCCTCTGACGCGCTCGCTGACTAACGCGCTGACGCACTCCCTGTAGGAGCCGGCTTGCCGGCGATGAGGCCCGGCCTGGCGGTGCAGATTCGTACTTTGTGCCACGGCTTACGGCCCTATCGCCGGCAAGCCGGCTCCTACAGGAGGGCGGGTTCAGGCGTTGAAAAAGTCGCCGGGCGTCACGCCGAACTGCTCGCGAAACGCAGCAATGAACGCCGACGTCGACTGATATCCGGCACTCAATGCCACCTCGGTCACCGCCACGCCCTGGCCCAGGGCCTCCAGCGCACCCAGCAGGCGCATGCGCTGGCGCCAGTGGCGAAAGCTCAGCCCGGTTTCGCGCAGCAGAATGCGCCGCAAGGTCTTCTCCGACGCCCCCAGCATTTCGCCCCACTCGGCCAGGGTGCGGTTGTCGTCCGGCGCGTCCTGCAACTGCCGGCACAGCTGCAGCACCCGCGCATCCTGCGGCAAGGGCAGCGACAGGCTGACCTCGCGGGCGGCACGCAACTGGTCCACCAGCACCATGGCCAGGCGGCCATCCTCGCCAGCCTCGTCATACTCGGTGGGGCATTGCGCAAACTGCTTGATCAGCTCATGGGTCAGCGGCGTCACCTCGATCACCCGGCAATGGCCATGGGCGTCATCGAAAAGCTGCGGGTCGAGGTAAAGGCCACGCATTTCGGTATTGGCAAAGCTGAACACTTCGTGGTCCATGTCCGGCGGCATCCACACCGCGCGTTGCGGCGGGGCGACGAAGCTGCCGGTAGGGGTGTGTACGTGCAGCACACCGGAAATCGCATAGGACAACTGCACCCACGGGTGGCGGTGCATGGGCGTGCGCTCCGGGCGCAGCAGCGATTCGGTGCGGGCAAACACCGGGCGCGGCAGAGCGTGCAGGGCGGGGACAATCCGCTCATGTACGCCAGCTTGTCCACTTATCGACATTTATTGCCCTCATCGCGTTAGCCGGTTACCGCCAACAAGGCTAAGGTAGGCCAGCCAGTAAAACAACACAGGATATTTCAGCCATGGCCCGATCGCGGTTCTTGCCAGACAACTTCACCCTGACCTTGATTGCCGTGGTGGCCATCGCCACCGTGCTGCCGGCGCGCGACCAGGTGGCGGTGGCGTTCGACTGGATCACCAACATCGCCATCGGCCTGCTGTTCTTCCTGCACGGCGCCAAGCTGTCGCGCGAGGCGGTGTATGCCGGTGCCGGGCATTGGCGCCTGCACCTGTTGGTGTTCGTCTGCACCTTCGTGCTGTTCCCGCTGATTGGCCTGGCGCTCAAGCCGGTGCTGCAACCGCTGGTAGGCAACGAGCTGTACCTGGGCTTCCTGTACCTGTGCGCGCTGCCGGCCACGGTGCAGTCGGCCATCGCCTTCACTTCGCTGGCCCGCGGCAACGTACCGGCGGCCATTTGCAGCGCGGCAGCCTCAAGCCTGGTGGGCATCTTCGTCACGCCGATGCTGGTGGCTTTGCTGATGGGCGTGCACGGTGACAGCGGCTCGACGCTTGAGGCTATCCGCAAGATCAGCCTGCAGCTGCTGGTGCCCTTCGTGGCCGGGCAGATCGCGCGGCGCTGGATCGGTGACTGGGTGGGGCGCAACAAGGCCTGGCTGAAGTTCGTCGACCAGGGTTCGATCCTGCTGGTGGTGTACTCGGCCTTTGGCGCTGCGGTGATTGGCGGGTTGTGGCAGCAGGTACCGCCGGCCACCCTGGCGCTGATCGTGGTGGGCTGCTGCGTGGTGCTGGCCTTGTCGCTGGGGATCACCGCGCTGCTGGGCAAGTGGCTGGGCTTCAGTATCGAGGATCGCATCACCATCTTGTTCTGCGGCTCGAAAAAGAGCCTGGCCACCGGGGTGCCCATGGCCCAGGTGCTGTTTGCCGGCAGCACCATCGGCTTGCTGATCTTGCCGCTGATGATCTTCCACCAGATCCAGCTGATGGTGTGTGCGGCGCTGGCGCAGCGCTATGCGCGCCGGCCTGAGGTTGAGGGTGAGCGGGCGGCGGCGGTGTAGGCGGGTGCCTCCCGTGTTCGGCCTGCTGGCGTCTAGGCTTCAGGAGGCACGGTGCAAGCCCTGAAACAAAGACGCCTGGTGTTTTCACCAGGCGTCTTTGTTTTTCCATACAGGTGCGAGCGCGCGGAAATGCCACAGCAACGCGGCGCAGAATGCTATGAGGCGACAGAGGCCATTCACGACCCAGAGCGGCCTTCGTGGGAGCGGGTTCACCCGCGAACACGGGCGTAGCCCGTGCCATCCTCCGTGTTGCCTGCTTCGCGGGTAAACCCGCTCCCACAGGGGTCGCGCCGGCCTCGAAAAATGAGCCAGAGCAGCCCCCTCACAATGGCTGCTATGGGTTGCAAGCGGTCGGTCACCACTGTCCGCTTTCGACCCTTTGCTGCCAGTGAGCTCTGCGCCCTCCATGTAGGAGCGGGCTTGTCCCGCGAACACGGGCGTAGCCCGTGCCAGACGACTGCTTTCCTGAGCTGAGCGATTCGCGGGTTAAGCCCGCTCCTACAAAAGGGCAGTGCTGAGCATTAGTCGCCAATCTTAATAAATCTTAATGCTCGTACAGGACCGGCATCTGCTATCAAGTCAGGCTGGCGTTCGGTGTCGATTCGCACGCCAGGCATGACAAGGGAAGACTAGAGTGGGCCTTTCAGCCCATCTGTTAGCGATAGAAACGAAGGAAGAATTATCGATGGGAACATGGTCGATTCACGCATTTGGAAACGACGAGGCCAGTGATTTTGCGGCTGAACTGAGTGAAGTTGGTGATTTTGAGTTGATCCAGTCAGCGCTGGAGGACGTCATTGCAGCGGATGAGTATCTGGAAGCGCCAGAGGCTGATCGTGGCGTCGCTGCTGCGGCAGTGTTGGCTCTGCTCAACGGGCAGGAAGTCCCTGGCGACACTGATGAAGCGGTAACTGATTGGGTGAAGCGACAACTAGCGAAACCCAGCTCTGTCATGCTCAGCCAGGCCCAGGCGGTTATTGATCGCGTGTTATCGGAGCACTCGGAACTCGCCGAGCTTTGGTCTGAGAGCGATGAATACGAGGCTTGGCAAAAAGGGCTACGTCATATCCAAGCGTCTCTTTCGGTAGAGATCTGACAACGATTGCGGGCGATGCTCCGATCACATTCAGTTTCTCTGCCAGAGCGAATCATGCGCGTCTTTTTGATCTCCATCCTCGTATTTGGAACAGCATTCATGGCATCGGCAGAAAGTACCTGGTCGGTTGGCACATCGACCGTTCAAGGAAGAAGGGTCGTTTACAAGTACATCGACAGCGTGCCACCTGCAAGCACCCGTCAACAATTACCGTGGCTGACCATCGTGTCCTGGAAGTACGACGGCGACAAAAATGATGGGATGCCACCACCGAAAACTGATCAAGCAATGATCGCGCTGGAAGACGCCCTTGAAACACTCTGCGATCATCAAAAGGCCTGTCTTGAGGTGTATACAGGCACAGGAAATAACCTCAAGGAGTTCGCCTTTTACATCGAAGATCGCGAGGCGTTCATGGTCGATTTCAATAAAGCTCTGAGTGGCCACCCCGCTTACCCCATCGAAATCAATTTCTATGAAGACCGGGAATGGAGCGACCTGGCCAAGTTACACCAACGCACGGGCGTTATCTGGAAGTGAAGCTTGGCGTACGTCTGCTATGGGTCGAACACAGCTGCTCTAGGCTGGCCAGCCTGGACGCGATACTGCCTTCATCGAGGACAGCTATCAGCCCTTGACTGGCATCTACAGCTCTACACGCAACCCCATGTACTTAAACGTCGCCACAATCCTGACAGCCTGGTCGATCTTCCGGCCAGGTACGGCGTTGGCTCTGTAAAATCAGACGTCTGCTGTCATCCCGATAGCTACCCGCCTTGTACACCAGGCTCTGGGCCATTCAGGGATAGTGGTAGCAGGTGTTCTGCCAATTCCGGGTTTAAACAGGTCAATCCCTACTGATTTTTCATGTACCGATGCGACCGGCTGGGCTGGAATGTCGGAAATCGCCAAACCGAGGAGGTAGGCTGTTTCATGCCTGCCAGGTTGAAGTGCTTGTTCCGCAGCGCCTCCACGAGGCCGATGCCGGGCACTTCGGATGTGCTCTGCAGCGCAGAAATCATTGACCTTCAGCCCGTTGCAGCCCGGTTTGCCGAGCGTTACAACCAAGTGCTCGCACAGGCTGTGGGTAAGGGGTGCCCTTGATGGTCGACACCCGCTGGTGGCCAGCGGGTGCAGGGCCACCAATGGGTGGGCTATTCAAAGATCAGCCACTACACCTGGAGGTCGGGCGCACCAGTTCCATGATCGTGGCGGCAATCAGCCCCTCGGTGGTGGAGGGCCTGAACTGGTGTGATTGCATCTCCCGTATGGCGGAGCATGCATAGCGATAGTTGACCCAACTGAACAGCAGCGCGTCGATTTCGGGCGCTGGGACTGCTACGGTTCGATGTTCATGCCGATCATTCTCGTAGGCCGTGATCCACTCGGACACCCCATCGCTCCTTTTGGTGAACCAGAATCTACCGCCGTCAGCGACCACACAGATTGAAGTCGTGCCGCCATCGGAAAGCGCATTTATGTCGCATACATCGAACGCCCCGTCTTTCTGCACCAGCGTGACGAACGCTTTGGCAACCATGGCCTCTGCGGCCATACAGGGTTGCACCAGCAGCATGGGAAGCACGTACTTTACCCACTTCATTCAAGCCTCGATGTTCAGATTCGATGTCTGAGGGAAATTTGCATCACTTTCCGCTGACAGGCAATCGGCCAGTGCCCGCCTCACCAGAGCCGTTTTTGTGGGTGTTACGCGCTGCGCGAAACGCCAGGTTGAGCGTGGTCGCTCCTGAAGGACCGCTATCGACCCACAGCGGACGTTGGAGAATAACGCATGTAGCAAGGCCGACACGCACTCTGTGGGAGCGGGTTTACCGGAGTGCCGGACCACCTCGAAGCAGGCGCCGCGGTGGATGGCACCGGCTGCGCCGGTGTTCGCGGCGGTTCGACGCCTCGATAAACCCGCTCCCACAGAGATTGCGGTTGTGCCCACCGGCCGCTGTGGGTCGATAGCGGCCATCCATTGCAGCCGGCCGCGCACGACTGCAATCGATCAACAGGACCTGCACATTAACTGGGCTGCGGGAACAGGGCAAAACTCAAGCGCCTTGAAACCCGATAACTCAGCGCCCGTAGCGTAACGCTTCAACCACAACGCCAAACGCCGATGAATGCTCACGGCGGTTGGGATAGTACAGATGGTAACCGGCAAAGGGTTGGCACCAGTCGTCCAACACCCGCACAAGGCTACCGTCGGCTAGCGCTTTGGCCACCATGTCCTCCGGCAAAAAGCCCAATCCACACCCCGCCAAGGCCGCGCGCAGAATCGGCACGCTGCTGTTGAATGTCCATTGCCCTTCGACACGGGCCTTCAGTTCGTGGCCATCTTTTTCAAAGTCCCATTGCAGCAGGCTGCCATGGGTGGGCAGGCGCAGATTGATGCAATTGTGCGCGGCCAGATCGCCGGGCTGGTTCGGCACCGGCCGCTGTTTGAAATACCCAGGTGAGCCCACCACCGCCATACGCAAAGGCGGCCCGATAGGCACGGCGATCATGTCCTTGGCTACCTGGTCGCCCAGGCGCACACCCGCGTCATAGCGCTGCGCGACGATGTCGGAAAGGGCGTAGTCGACGGTAATTTCGACCTTGATGTCCGGGTAGTCGGGCAAGACCTTCAAAAGCTTGGGCCACAGGATATTGTTGGCGGCATGTTCGGAGGCCTGAATCCGCACATTGCCTGTCGGGGTGTCACGAAACTCGCTGACCGCGGCCAGTTCCAGTTCGATTTCATCGAACCGCGGCGCCATCGACTGATACAGCCGCTGGCCCGCCTCGGTCGGCGCAACGCTGCGCGTGGTACGCGTCAGCAGGCGCACGCCCAATCGGCTTTCCAGCGCGCGCATGGTGTGGCTCAGCGCCGACTGCGAGACGCCAAGCTGGGCGGCCGCGCGGGTGAAACTGCCTTCGCGGGTGATGACCACGAAGGCTTGCAGGTCGTTAAGGTTGGCGCGGGGCATTGATGAGGGCCTTTCATGAAGGGCGCGGGATTGATCCATGAAAGCAGGTTGCACACGCATGCGCGACCCAAAAGAGCGTTGGCTACAAGGTGCGGGCGTAGAATGCGGTCAGTTTGCCAATCGCGGCATCGACATAACGCGGCACCCAGTAGGTTTCGATGTGCGTCGCGGTGGATTGGCGTGACCATTGTTCATCGGCCGACACGCGCCTTGAGCGCCTCGGGATAACGCTCGCCTTCGATGCGGATCTGCGCCAACGCTGTATCAATTGCCTTCAGTTCGAGGGGCTCGAGGGTGATGTCTGCGCCGCCGAGGTTTTCTTCCAGGCGATGCAGCTTGGTCGTCCCCGGAATCGGCACGATCCACGGCGCCTGCGCCAGCAGCCAGGCCAGCGCAATCTGCGCGGGTGTGGCTTGTTTTCGCGCGGCGATCTCGCGAATCAACACCACCAGGGCCTGATTGGCTTGCAGCGCCGACTGGCTGAAACGCGGGACGATGCTGCGAAAATCGTCGCTGCCGTAGGTGGTATCTGCCGCCACCGTGCCGGTGAGAAAACCTTTGCCCAAAGGGCTGAACGGCACGAAACCGATGCCCAGCTCCCAAAGCGTCGGCAGGATTTCCTGCTCAGGCTCGCGCCACCACAGCGAGTATTCGCTTTGCAGCGCTGTGACCGGCTGCACCGCGTGCGCACGGCGAATGGTCTGCGCACCGGCCTCCGACAGGCCGAAGTGCTTGACCTTGCCTTCGCCAATCAAGTCCTTCACCACCCCGGCGACGTCCTCGATCGGCACCTGCGGGTCGACCCGGTGCTGGTAAAGCAGGTCGATGTAGTCGGTCTTCAGCCGACGCAACGAACCCTCGACTGCAACCCGGATGTGCTCGGGGCGGCTGTTGAGAATCTGCTGTTTGTTGTCGTCGCCGAAGGTGAAACCGAACTTGGTGGCGATGACCACTTGATCGCGCACCGGGGCCAGGGCTTCACCCACTACCTGTTCGTTCAGGTACGGGCCGTAAACCTCGGCGGTATCGAAGAACGTGACGCCCCGGTCAACTGCCGAGCGGATCAGTGCAATGGCCTGTTGCGTGTCAGTTGCCGGGCCGTAGCCATGGCTCAAGCCCATGCAACCCAAGCCCAGGGCTGAGACTTCGAGTGAACTGGTTCCGAGGGTGCGCTTGTGCATTTGAATCTCCCGACATTTGCTGTTGGGAGAACAGTAAGCGAGCTAGGGAGGAGGGACTAGACGGTTAAATCGGAAAGGGTTCATGAGCATTGTTCATTAATCCCGGGTGCCGTTAAGCCATTGCCCAGCAACGCAGGTGCGAACTGCTGTACAGCGCGCAGGCGTGACCCACAGCATCAGCCGGGCACCAATGTGTGATGCTCACAAAGTGTCGGGGTCGATGCCGATCGCACGAAGGGCTTGAGAGAACGAGTGATCGATGACGGCTTCGCCTGTGGCCGAGGCAGTTTGATCGATAGCCACAATGCGGTACTGCAGCTTTTGCCCGGTTACAAGGTCCCGGATGATCTGCTTCGCTTTTTCGCCAGACGCCAGCGTGTAGGGGCTCATCATTTGCGTAGCGGCATTCTTGACGGTTTCAGCGTGCTCACCAGGGGCAGTCACAGCCTTCGGGAAAACCGCCGGGGAGAGGCTCACCGGGTTTGCCTGCGGGGTGATGGTCCAGGCTTCATGTTGATCGACAAGCAGTTGCACGGTACCGACCGGCAGCCTGGCCCTGCCGCCGGACATCACTCCAACCAAAAGCTCGTCACCTTCCTTGCGAATCACCGGGAAGTAGTACACCGGCCTGGTGAAGAACCCGCCAGCACTGCCTGTGTCGCCAGTGCTGACCATCAAGGTCGTGTAGTGGGTGGACTCGTCCGTCGAAGAGGTCGCTCTCCAGGTTGGTTGGCTCACGGCGCATCCTCCCAGCGAGAGAGCAACAGCGAGCACTGCTGTGGTCCATTTCATTGCGGCTTCTCAGTGTCCAGGGGGCGAGTGTATCAAGGGGGCTAGCTTATCGTTGGCAACGCAACCGATGTGTCTTTGCCAAGTCGCAGCTCATACGCAAAAAACCTTCAACTGGAGCAGAACGTCTTCCTGCTATGAGGCCCTTCGGTGCCTGGCCAACTCATCGCGAAGAGACTGCAATACGCGCGATTCATGCCCGTTGCGCCAGACCAGATGAGTGCGAACCCGAGCAACCTTTGGCGGCAAGGGGAGCGATCTGACCAGGCTTTCGAGGTTTACAGCCTTGAGCACGGACTGCGGCATGATTGCCACCCCGGTCCCGGCTGCAACACAGGCTGCTATCGCATGATAGGAGGCAAGTTCCAGCACCCTGGTGGGTACGATTTCGCAGGTCTGAAGCCAGCTTTCCAGAATGCGCCTGAACGAGCAGCCCCTGGAAAACGCAATGATGGTCGCTCCCTGGAGTGCGCGCGCATTGGCGATTGGGCTGTTCTTGGCCACGACGAGCGCCAGTTCCTCAACGAAGACCTCTTGGCAATCCAGCCCGGCAACGGTGAATGGGTCCGAGATAAATGCAGCCTCGATGTCACCGCGATGAACCTGTGCAATCAGTGCGTCCGTTGAGCCGGATACCAACTCGATCTGAACATCCGCAAAGCGTTCGTGATAGCTGGACAGCAGCGGAGCAAGCCTGGCGGCAGCGGTACTTTCAAGCGTGCCTATGCGAAGCACGCCTTGCAGGGCGCCGCGCTTGAGAGCGGTTTCTGCCTCCATGGAAAGGCGAAGCAACTTCTCAGCATATTGATACAGCAGTAGTCCTTCATCGGAAGGCGTCAGCTTCCCACCCAGGCGATGGAAGAGCGCCACACCCAAGCGCTCCTCCAGGTTCTTTACCCGCGTGGTGATATTCGATTGCACGCGATTAAGCTGGGTTGCCGCGTTGGTGATGCTGCCGTAGTCCACCACGGCTTTGAATATTTGCAGTGAATCGAGGTCCATGTTTCTCATTTTGAGAATCAACTATGCCGATTATTCATTTTTTAAGAAGGTGCGCGCAGCATACACTCCAGACGATCCAAGCGGGCAGTGCCTGCTATCTGGTCATCGAGAGCAGCTTCCTGAGAGGTGTAAAGTGCGCAAGATTGGTCTTATCGGCGGGATGAGCTACGAGGGCTCTGCGGTGTACTACCGGGAGCTGAATCGCGGCATCAATCAACGGCTGGGCGGTCTGCACTCGGCCCAGGTGCTGCTGCACTCAGTGGATTTTCAGAGCATTGTCGACAAGCAGAAAGCAGGCGAATGGACGCAAGCCGGGCGCCAACTCGCTGAAGTGGCTCGGAGCTTGGAAAACGCCGGCGCTGAATGCGTGATGATCTGTGCTGTGACCATGCACCTGGTTGCGGATGCTGTCATGGCCGCCACCTCGCTGCCCTTCATTCACATTGTCGATGTCGTAGCCGATCGCCTCAAGCTCGCCGGGCACAAGAAACCGTTGCTGATCGCGACCCGATACACCATGGAGAATGGCTTCTACCCAGCCCGCATGCACAAGCATGGTATTGACGTGTTCGTTCCTGATAGTTCGGGCCGAAGCCAGGTACACGACATCATCTTCAACGAACTCAGCCTGGGGATCGTACGAGACGAATCGCGAGCCGTGCTTTTGTCTCTGATCGCGAAGGCCAAAGCCGAAGGTGCGGACTCTGTCATTTTTGGTTGTACGGAAATCTGCCTGATCCTGGAGAGCGACAAGCTTGATCTACCTGGTTTCGATTCAACCGCGATTCATATCGAGGCCGGAATTGAATTTGCGCTGGGTAGCTGATTGCCCCACAGTCGTTTTCGTCATTTCCCTTTTGAACAGCGATAGACGTCATTGACTTCACCCACGCTTCTTATCGTTCAGGTCGGTACGCCACCGGCCGACATTCGCGATCAGCTTGGCGACCTGCCGTCATGGTTTGCTGCGGCCTTGGGGCTCTCACTCAACGACATGAACGTTGTACGAGCCTTCGAGGGGGAACTGCTGCCTTCTCCTTGCAAGGCGTGTGTTGCCATTATCACGGGTTCATGGGCGATGGTTACCGACCGAGCGCCATGGAGCGAATACGTCGCACAATGGATTCGCGAAGCCATGAGGGTTGAGATGCCACTGTTTGGCGTGTGCTATGGGCATCAGCTCATCGCTCACGCGCTGGGTGGGGTTGTCGACTATCACCCTGGCGGGCGTGAAGTGGGCTGCGAGATGATCCAGCTGCTACCTGCGGGCATGGCCGATGAGTTGCTGAAGCAGTCGCCAGCTCAGTTCCCGGCCCATCTCACCCATGAACAGAGCGTTATCACGCTGCCTGAGGGCGCTGTCGCGTTGGCTCGCTCGGCGCATGACCCTCATCAGATCATCCGCTATGGCCGTCACGCGATCTCCACCCAGTATCATCCCGAGTTCACGCCTGGTCACCTTGAAGCCATGATCCGACGACGTCATGCCCTACTGGTCGCTGAACAGCGTGACCCCGCCCAAATGCTCAATGCGCTTCAGAAGACACCCAGTGCCCAATCGGTAATGTGCCGCTTCGTGTGGAGCCATTTGAAGTAGCCGCCGAGCAGGCGTCTTAGACGAGTACTTACGTTGGGGTCTTCGGTCATGACGATAATTCGCTATGGGTCGACAGCGGTCATCCACGGCCGGTAGCTATTGACCCATTGCGGCCATTGGAGAATAACGCTTGTAGCAAGGCCGACACGCACTCTGTGGGAGCGGGTTTACCCGCGAAGCAGGCGCCGCGGTGGATGGCACCGGCTGCGCCGGTGTTCGCGGGCAAGCCCGCTCCCACAGAGATAGCGCCAGCTTTTAGAAATTGAGCAAGACAGTTGCTCCCACAGGGATTGCATAAGCTTCAGGCCAGTGCCGTACCTGTAGGAGCCGGCTTGCCGGC
>NZ_JBJDNC010000035.1:0-74065 GCF_044900265.1 Pseudomonas sp. NPDC089406
GCAGGGGCCGGATGAATGGAGCGAGGATTTTTTGGTGACTTTTTGATCCTTCAAAAAGTTACCCGCCGTAAGGGCGGAAAGGTGAATAAGCGTCAATACAAATAATGAATACGCATACACTTTCAATACAAACAAACAAACAAACAAACCTCAAATCCCAAGAAACTGACACAACTCCCGCTTCTTGGCCAACGCATCCCGCCGCCCCAACTCAATCAACTCACTGCAATAACTCGCCTCGAACAGCAAATAACTCAACACCCCCGCCCCACTGGTCCTGGTAGCCCCCGGCCCACGCAAAAACATGCGCAAGGCAGCCGGCAACTCCCGCCGGTGCCGCGCGGCAATCTCGTCCAGCGGCTGGCTGGGCGCCACCACGAGCACCTCGATCGGCGCCAGCCCCAAGCGCCGCGTATCCAGGTGCGCCGGCAGCAGATGGCTCAGGTGATTGAGCCGCTGCAGCAACTCGATATCGTCCTCGAGGCTGTCGATGAAGGTGCTGTTGAGCATGTGCCCGCCAATCTGCGCCAGGCTCGGCTGCTTGCCACTGAACACCCGCTGGGTCGGCAAGGGCGCCGCCGGGCGCTGCGGGTTGCCACTGACCCCCACCACCAGCACCCGGCTGGCGCCAAGGTGCAACGCCGGGCTGATCGGCGCCGACTGGCGCACCGCACCATCGCCGAAATACTCCTCGCCCAGCAGCACCGGAGCGAACAGCAACGGGATGGCCGAGCTGGCCAGCAAGTGGTCGACCGTCAGTGGCGTCGGCATGCCTATGCGCCGGTGGCGCAGCCAGGGCTCGATGGCGCCCTGGCCCTGGTAGAAGGTCACCGCTTGCCCCGACTCATAGCCGAACGCAGTCACGGCCACGGCGCGCAGCTGGTTGGCCGCCAGCGAGTGGGCGATGCCGTCCAGGTTCAGGTGTTCATGCAACAGGCCGCGCAACGGGCGGCTGTCGAGCAAGGCCACCGGCACCTGGCTGCCCAGCCCCAGCAGGCTGTGGCCGAAGAAGCGGCTGGCCTGGCGAATGACCCCGGGCCAGTCGCTGCGCAGTACCAGGTGGCTCTGAAAGTTCTGCCAGAAGGCCGTGAGCTGGTGTATCGAATCGGCGAAGCGGGTGGCGCCACTGGCCAGCTTGACCGCATTGATCGCCCCGGCAGAGGTGCCGACGATCACCGGGAAGGGGTTGGCAGCGCCGGCGGGCAGCAGGTCGGCGATGCCGGCGAGCACGCCGACCTGGTAGGCGGCGCGGGCACCGCCGCCAGAGAGGATCAGGCCGGTGGTTGGGGTCATGCTTCCTTCCTGGATCATGGTTGACAGGGCCGGCCTCTTTGCGGGTAAACCCGCTCCCACAGTTACAGCGCCGGGCTCAGGGTGTACACGCCCCCTGTGGGAGCGGGTTTACCCGCGAAGAGGCCGGCCCCGCAATAGAAACCGTCAGCGTTTTTTCTTGTCGTACAGCCGCGGTTCACCTTCGGGGCGCGACTTGAAGCGCCGGTGTGCCCACAGGTACTGCTCCGGGCACTCGCGCAGCACGCCTTCGACCCACTGGTTGATGCGCAGGCAATCGGCTTCTTCGGTTTCACCGGGGAAGCCCTCCAGCGGCGGGTGCACCACCAGCCGGTAGCCGCTGCCGTCTTCCAGGCGCTTTTGGGTGAACGGGATCACCCGCGCCTTGCCCAGACGGGCGAATTTGCTGGTGGCAGTGACCGTGGCCGCCTGGATGCCGAACAGCGGCACGAAGATGCTCTGCTTGACGCCATAGTCCTGGTCCGGTGCGTACCAGATTGCCCGGCCCTTGCGCAGCAGCTTGAGCATGCCGCGCACATCGTCACGCTCCACCGCCAGCGAGTCGGGGTTATGGCGTTCACGGCCACGGCGCTGGATGAAATCGAACACCGCGTTGCCATGCTCGCGGTACATGCCGTCGATGGTGTGGGCCTGGCCCAGCAGCGCGGCGCCGATTTCCAGGGTGGTGAAGTGCACCGCCATCAGGATCGCGCCCTCGCCTTCGCGCTGGGCGGCCTGCAGGTGCTCGATGCCCTCGATGTGCGCCAGGCGCGCCAGCCGGGCCTTTGGCCACCACCAGCTCATGGCCATCTCGAAGAAGGCGATGCCGGTAGAGGCGAAGTTTTCTTTCAGCAGGCGCTGCCGTTCGTCGTCGCAAAGCTCCGGGAAGCACAGCTCCAGGTTACGTGCGGCAATACGCCGGCGCTCGCCGGCCAGCCGGTACATCACCGCGCCCAGGGCGCGCCCCAGCCCCAGCAGTGCGCGGTAGGGCAACTGGGCGATCAGCCACAGCAGACCCAGGCCGAGCCACAGGGCCCAGAATCGCGGGTGGAGGTAAAGGGTACGAAAACGCGGGCGTTCCATTGAAGCTTCCGGCAAGACAAGGGCCGGGCATTCTACATCGGTTGCGGGCAATCGGTCTTATCGCTATAAGTCAGGGCACTTTTTTCGCAACAAGCCGTCTATGCAGACCATGAGCCTCAACCAGACACCCGACACCGCCCCCGTGTTCCAGCTCAAGGGCAGCATGCTTGCCATCACCGTGCTGGAACTGGCGCGCAACGACCTCGAGTCCCTCGACCGCCAACTGGCGGCCAAGGTCGTGCAGGCGCCGAACTTCTTCAGCAATACGCCGCTGGTGCTGGCGTTGGACAAGCTGCCTGCAGACGAAGGCGCCATCGACCTGCCCGGGCTGATGCGCATCTGCCGCCACCATGGCCTGCGCACCCTGGCGATCCGTGCCAGCCGCATCGAGGACATCGCTGCAGCGATCGCCATCGACCTGCCGGTGCTGCCGCCTTCCGGCGCCCGCGAGCGCCCGCTGGAGCCCGAGCCCGAGGTGAAAAAGCCAGAACCCGCGCCGCCACCACCCCCTGCCCCGGCCGAACCCGAGGTGCGCCCGACGCGCATCATCACCTCGCCGGTGCGCGGCGGCCAGCAGATCTACGCCCAGGGCGGCGACCTGATCGTCACAGGCTCCGTAAGCCCGGGCGCGGAACTTCTGGCCGACGGCAACATCCATGTGTACGGCGCCATGCGCGGCCGTGCCCTGGCCGGCATCAAGGGCAACACCAAGGCGCGCATCTTCTGCCAGCAAATGACCGCCGAAATGGTCTCCATCGCCGGCCAGTACAGGGTTTGCGAAGACCTGCGCCGCGACCCGCTATGGGGGGCGCCGGTACAGGTCAGCCTGTCCGGCGATGTGTTGAACATCACCCGTCTTTAACGGATACTTGCCGGCATTTTTAGCGCAACTTTCATTACCGTTGCCGTTTTTTGTATTTGCAGGGACGCCTGTCCCGATTATTTAGGGGTGAAACACCTTGGCCAAGATTCTCGTGGTTACTTCCGGCAAGGGGGGTGTGGGCAAGACCACCACCAGCGCCGCCATCGGTACCGGCCTCGCGTTGCGCGGCCACAAGACGGTCATCGTCGACTTCGACGTCGGCCTGCGTAACCTCGACCTGATCATGGGCTGCGAACGCCGCGTGGTGTACGACTTCGTCAACGTGGTCAACGGCGAAGCCAACCTGCAACAGGCCCTGATCAAGGACAAGCGCCTCGAGAACCTGTTCGTACTGGCCGCCAGCCAAACCCGCGACAAGGACGCCCTCACCCAGGAAGGCGTCGAAAAAGTCCTGATGGAACTGAAAGAACAGTTCGACTACGTCATCTGCGACTCCCCGGCCGGTATCGAGAAAGGCGCGCACCTGGCGATGTACTTCGCCGACGAAGCCATCGTCGTGACCAACCCCGAAGTGTCGTCGGTACGTGACTCGGACCGCATGCTGGGCATCCTGTCGAGCAAGTCGCGCCGCTCCGAGAACGGCGAGGAGCCGATCAAGGAACACCTGCTGATCACCCGTTACCACCCAGAGCGCGTCGAAAAGGGCGAAATGCTCAGCATCGCCGACGTCGAAGAAATCCTGGCGATCAAGCTCAAGGGCGTGATCCCGGAATCGCAAGCCGTACTGAAGGCCTCCAACCAGGGCATCCCGGTCATCCTTGACGACCAGAGCGATGCCGGCCAGGCGTACAGTGATACCGTTGACCGTCTGCTGGGCAAAGAAAAGCCCCTGCGGTTCATTGAAGTGCCGAAGCAAGGATTCTTCGCGCGACTGTTTGGAGGCAAGTAAACCATGAACCTTTTTGACTTCTTTCGTGGCAGGCAGAAACAGACCAGCGCGTCGGTAGCGAAAGAGCGTCTACAGATCATCGTGGCGCACGAGCGCGGCCAGCGCAGCACCCCGGACTACCTGCCCGCCTTGCAGAAGGAACTGGTCGAGGTGATCCGCAAGTACGTCAACATCGGCAACGACGATGTGCAGGTGGCACTGGAAAACCAGGGCAGCTGCTCGATCCTGGAGCTGAACATCACCCTGCCGGAACGCTGATTCGCGCCACCGGCCGGGGTCATTGGGGCTGCTTTGCAGCCCATCGCCGGCAAGCCGGCTCCTACAGGTAGCGCATTCCCCTGTAGGAGCCGGCTTGCCGGCGATGGGCCGCAAGGCGGCCCCAGTGTTTTGCAAACGCTAAAAGAGAACCTGCAATGCCGCTGTCGAACATCCAGATCCTTCACGAAGACGCCGCCATCCTGGTGATCAACAAGCCGACCCTGCTGCTGTCGGTGCCGGGCCGCGCCGAGGACAACAAGGACTGCCTGATCACCCGCCTGCAGGAAAACGGCTACCCCGACGCGCTGATCGTGCACCGCCTGGACTGGGAAACCTCCGGCATCATCCTGCTGGCCCGTGACGCCGACAGCCACCGCGAGCTGTCGCGCCAGTTCCACGACCGCGAGACAGAAAAGGCCTACACCGCGCTGTGCTGGGGGCAACCGGCCCTGGACAGCGGCAGCATCGACCTGCCGCTGCGCTACGACCCGCCCACCAAGCCGCGCCACGTGGTGGACCACGAGCAAGGCAAGCACGCCCTGACCTTCTGGCGCATCGTCGAGCGCTGCGGCGATCACTGCCGGGTGGAGCTGACGCCGATCACCGGCCGTTCGCACCAGTTGCGCGTGCACATGCTGTCGATCGGCCACCCGTTGCTGGGCGACCGACTGTATGCCAACCCCGAGGCACTGGCCGCCCATGAGCGGCTGTGCCTGCATGCCTCGATGCTGAGCTTCACTCACCCTGTGAGCGGGGAGCGGTTGAAGTTCGAGTGCCCCGCACCCTTTTAAGCTGCAAGCTGCAAGCTACCAGTTGCAAGAAAAAGCCAGGATAGACCGCTGAGGCGCTTGCCCCGCGGGCTGCCTTTGCTTGAAGCTTGCAGCTTGTGGCTTGAAGCTCGAATTTGGAGTGAGTTATGCGCGAAGCACTGAATACCGGCCTGATCGAATTCCTCAAGGCCTCCCCGACGCCCTTCCATGCCACCGCAAGCCTGGCGCAGCGCCTCGAAGCCGCCGGCTACCAGCGCCTGGACGAGCGCGACAGCTGGGCCACAGTGCCCGGCGGGCGCTACTACGTCACCCGCAACGACTCCTCGATCATCGCCATCAAGCTGGGCAAGCATTCGCCGCTGATCGGCGGTATCCGCATGGTCGGCGCCCACACCGACAGCCCGTGCCTGCGGGTCAAGCCGCAGCCCGAGCTGCAACGCCAGGGCTTTTTACAGCTGGGCGTCGAGGTGTACGGCGGCGCGCTGCTGGCGCCCTGGTTCGACCGCGACCTGTCGCTGGCCGGGCGGGTCACCTTCCGCCGTGACGGCAAGGTCGAAAGCCAGCTGGTGGACTTCAAGCTGCCGATCGCGATCATCCCCAACCTGGCCATCCACCTGAACCGCACCGCCAACGAAGGCTGGCAGATCAACCCGCAGACCGAGCTGCCGCCGATTCTTGCCCAGGTGGCCGGCGACGAGCGCATCGACTTCCGCGCCTTGCTCACCGAGCAACTGGCCCGCGAGCACGAGCTCAACGCCGACGTGGTGCTGGACTACGAGCTGAGCTTCTACGATACGCAAGACGCTGCGCAGATCGGCCTGAACGGCGACTTCATCGCCGGCGCCCGCCTGGACAACCTGCTGTCGTGCTACGCGGGCCTACAGGCCCTGCTGGCCGCCGAAGGCGATGAAACCTGCGTGCTGGTGTGCACCGACCACGAAGAGGTCGGCAGTTGCTCGGCCTGCGGCGCCGACGGCCCGATGCTCGAGCAAACCCTGCAGCGCCTGCTGCCGGATGGCGACGAGTACGTGCGCAGCATCCAGCGCTCGCTGATGGTCTCGGCCGACAATGCCCACGGCGTGCACCCCAACTACGCCGACAAGCACGACGGCAACCACGGCCCCAAGCTCAACGCCGGGCCGGTGATCAAGGTCAACAACAACCAGCGCTACGCCACCAACAGCGAAACCGCCGGCTTCTTCCGCCACCTGTGCATGGCCGAAGAAGTCCCGGTGCAGAGCTTCGTGGTGCGCAGCGACATGGGTTGCGGCTCGACCATCGGCCCGATCACCGCCAGCCACCTGGGCGTGCGCACCGTGGACATCGGCCTGCCGACCTTTGCCATGCATTCGATCCGCGAGCTGTGCGGCAGCCATGACCTGGCACACCTGGTGAAGGTGCTCGGGGCGTTCTACCGCAGCCGCGAGTTGCCTTGATGTAGGCAAGCCCGGCCTCTTCGCGGGTAAACCCGCTCCCACAGGGTCTCCACAGACCCAGGCATTGAGGGAACCTGTGGGAGCGGGTTCACCCGCGAAGAGGCCGGACCTGCTCAAGGTCAATCCGCTTCGCCGGCTACCCGCTATGCTTGTTACATGGCCCCCACGCAGAAGGACCTCTGCCCATGTCCCCGTTCCTCTCGCTGTTCGTCCCGGTGTTCCTGTTCCTCATGCTGCTGACCATCGGCTTCAGCCTGCGCGAGCGCAACATCGGCGTGCTGATGATGTGGATCGGCACCCTGGGCATCTTCGGCCTCACCTGCTGGAAGATCCTGGAGAAACTGCCCACATAAACCTCTACACTCGGTCAATCGTTTGACCTGAGGTAGATTTCCCGGTGCCTGCCCTCCTGCGTTGCCTGACCCTCCTGCTGTTGCTGTTCGTCACCCCGCTGCATGCCGCCGGCCTGCCGGGGCTGCTGGGCAGCAGCGCCCCCGCCCAGCCCGAAGCGACAGAACCGCTGGGCAAGTCGCTGGACGAGGTGATCAAGAACCTCGAGAACGACCAGCAACGGGCCAAGCTGCTGGCCGACCTGAAAAAGCTGCGCGACGCCACCAAGCAATCGCAACCTACCGTCGAACAGGGCGTGCTTGGCCTGATCGGCGGCGCCCTGCATGACTTCGAAAAGCAGTTCAGCGGCGAGGCCAGCCCGTTCATCCGCTGGTCCGCAGAAATCGACCAGGCCCGCGACGAGCTGGCTGCGCTGGTGGTGCCGGTGCACCAGTGGCCGGCGATCCTGTTCGGTTTTGCCGCGATCATTGCGGTGTGGAGCCTGCTGGCCTACGCCTTCAACTGGATCGGCCACCGCGTGCGGGTGCGTTTCGGCCTCACCGAAGAGCTGCCCCAACACCCACGCACCTGGGACCTGGTGCGCTTCGCCCTGCGCAAGCTCGGGCCCTGGCTGGTGGCGCTGGTGTTCACCGTGTACCTGAGCTTCGCCCTGCCCTCCTCGCTGGGCAAGTCGATGGCCATGGTGCTGGCCTACGCGCTGGTGGTCGGCACGCTGTTCTCGGCCATCTGCGTGATTGCCTTCTCGCTGCTCGACGGCCCGCACCGCCACCGCGCCCTGCACATCCTGCGCCACCAGGCGTTCCGCCCGCTGTGGCTGATCGGCAGCTTCGCAGCCTTTGGCGAGGCGATGAGCGACCCACGCCTGACCGCCGCCCTGGGCAGCCACCTGGCCCACGCCCTGGCCACCCTGGCCAACGTCATCGCCGCGCTGTGCACCGGGCTGTTCATCCTGCGTTTTCGCCGCCCCATCGCCCATCTTATTCGCAACCAGCCGCTGTCCCGGCGCCTGACCCGGCGCACCTTGAGCGACACCATCGAGATCCTCGGCAGCTTCTGGTTCATCCCGGCGTTGATCCTGGTGGCGATTTCGCTGTTCGCCACCTTCGTCTCCGCCGGCGACACCAGCACCGCCCTGCGCCAGTCGCTGATGTGCACGGTGCTGGTGGTGGTGTGCATGGTGCTCAACGGCCTGGTCCGGCGCCACGCCGCCAACCCCAAGCGCGCCAACAAGCGCCAGGCGGTGTACGCCGAACGCTTGCGCAACTTCGGCTACCTGCTGCTGCACCTGTTCATCTGGCTGGTATTCATCGAGCTGGGCCTGCGCGTGTGGGGCCAGTCGATGATCAGCTTCGCCGAAGGTGACGGCCACGAGATCAGCCTGCGCCTGCTGGGCCTGGCCGGCACCCTGATCGTCGCCTGGCTGGTGTGGATTCTCGCTGACACCGCCGTGCACCACGCCCTGGTGCGCTCGCGCCGCGGGCTGGCCAACGCCCGGGCGCAGACCATGATGCCGCTCATCCGCAACGTGATGTTCGTGGTGATTTTCATCATTGCGGTGATCGTCGCCCTGGCCAACATGGGCATGAACGTCACCCCGCTGCTGGCCGGTGCCGGCGTGATCGGCCTGGCCATCGGCTTTGGCGCGCAGTCGCTGGTGGCCGACCTGATTACCGGGCTGTTCATCATCATCGAGGACAGCCTGGCCATCGACGACTACGTCGATGTGGGCGGCCACCTGGGCACGGTCGAGGGCCTGACCATCCGCACCGTGCGCCTGCGCGACATCGACGGCATCGTGCACACCATCCCGTTCAGCGAGATCAAGAGCATCAAGAACTACTCCCGCGAGTTCGGCTACGCGATCTTCCGGGTGGCGATCCCCCACAGCATGAACATCGACCAGGCCATCACGCTGATCCGCGAAGTGGGCCAGAAGCTGCGCAGCGACCCGCTGATGCGTCGCAACATCTGGTCGCCGCTGGAGCTGCAGGGGGTGGAGAGCTTCGAGTCGGGCTCGGCAATCTTGCGCGCCCGCTTCAAGACCGCGCCGATCAAGCAGTGGGAAGTGTCGCGGGCGTTCAACCTGGCGCTCAAGCGCCAACTGGACGAGGCCGGGCTGGACCTGGCGACGCCGAGGTTGTCGGTGCAGGTGGTGACGGCGGGTGGTGCCACAACAGCCGAAAAAGATTCCCTGTAGGAGCCGGCTTGCCGGCGATAGGGCCGGCACAGGCGACACCTTTGCTGAGCTGTTACTCCCAGGCCCGGCCTCATCGCCGACAAGCCGGCTCCTACAGGTATAGTGCAGGCCTGGGACTTATGCGATCAGGCCCTAGCCCGCCTGCGCCTGAATGCAGATCGCATCGTGGCGCCAATACGCCAGATCACAGGTGATCAAGCGCCTATGACGGTAAAACTTCCTACTTAATAATATTATTTTTCGCACAAACTTAGAACTTGTACATCTTTCAACCACATCTATCATTGAGACGAACCACGACAGCGCAACAACATTAGATAATAAAGTGAAAAACACTCACCACTTGCACAGCAAACCCCACCTTCAGAACCACAGTTAAAACCGAGTCGCCAAAAACTAACCATCACTTAAAATACTTCAGACGTAGTGACGTAGCCCCATGAGTCGAAATTATCCTCACACAGATAATGCAATGCGAGTAACGTTGCTCTTGCTCATGTGCCTGCTCGGCGTTTTCCCCCTGGACGTCATTCTTCCCTCCTTCCCTGCAATCGCCTCTTCCTTCCACGTTGCAACCAGTAGCGTTGCGTACTCCGTGAGTCTCTTTGCTATCGGCGTGGCGCTTTCACAATTATTCATCGGCCCTCTGTCCGATGCCATTGGCCGAAAGCGGCTCTTGCTGGCCGGTCTCTTGATCTCTGCTCTCGGTGCCACTGGATGCCTGTTGTCATCCAGCTTCGAGGCTTTTATCTTCTTCCGTTTGCTACAGGCGATCGGATGTGGCTGCTTCGTGCTCAGCCATGCGTTGGTGCAGGATCTGTATACAGGCAAACAGCAAAACAACATGCGCATTCTACTGACCGGCGCAAGTGGCGTTTTTATTTCACTATCCCCCCTTGCCGGCAGCATTCTTCAACACCACTTCAACTGGCAAGGCAGCTTCATTCTATTTACGTCATTAAGCGCATGCTGCGCACTCATCACCGTCGTCTTTCTCCAGGAGAAAGCTGGTAATTTCAGCCCAAGGGGTACTCTTTCAAGCTACCAAGTATTAATGAAAGATTCTGGCTTTCTAACACTTACGTCGTTTTCGTGCTTGGCCTTTACCTGCCATTTCTCATTTATCGTCAGTTCTCCTTTACTTTTCATGGACCGCCTGGGCCTCTCAGCAAAAACCTTCGGCCTGGTATTCACAGGCTATGGCCTGGCCTATGTTCTGGGCGGCGTGGTAGCCCATTGGCTAAATGAACGCATCCCTCCAAGGAAACAGATCGGATTGGGCTTCACCTTGATCGGCACCTCCGGCATCGCGTCGTTCATCTGGGGACTGCTTGCAGAGCCCTCCATTGCGAGCACCTTGCTGCCGATGATCATCTGCACGATGGGCATCACGATCATTCGCCCTACAGCGACCACTCAGGCATTGGCCAGGCATCCAACCCGGGCGGGAGCTGCGGCAGCTTTGAACAACACGTTGCTGTTCGCTTGCGCAGGGTTGGCCAGCGCTTTGATCGCGGCTACCGGCAGCCTGTTATCCGTAACGCTAGCCGCATCGTTCATCCTTACAGGCTTCCTGGGCTGGGTGCTGCTTGCCCGGATGCCGCAATTGGGTGAGGAGACTCACTAGGTTTTAAGGGCATCCCTTTCAAGGTGTTCGTGTCAGGGCTGACAGGTGTTCGCCACAAACCTTGCAGCGCCTATGAGATCGAGCGCCGCCCGCGCGGCGCATCGCGGCGCAAGGCCGCTCCTACATCTGTTTCGGGCCAGTCTGTTCTGTGCCATTACCTGGTCCGCCTTGTTGGCTCGACGCGGTTTCAGCGTGGGCGTTGCTGCCGCCCCACATGACTCAAGGCATGCACCAAGGCAGGCGCTGGTACCGGCACAGGAATAACTGGCCCGAAACAGACGGTAGGAGCGGCCTTGCGCCGCGATGCGCCGCGCGGGCGGCGCTCGATCTGATAGGCGCTGCAAAACCTTCGGCGAACACTTGGCAGCCCGGACGCGAACACCTCGAAAGGGATGGGTTTTAAGGGGGGAGGTGAAACCAGATCATCGTCTAGCCCGCCTCAGCGCGAATTCGTATCGCATCATGCCGCCAATACTCCAGGTCACAGTCGATCAAGTGCCCATGCTGGTCGCTGTTGACCCGAGTGATATGCAGCCCGGGGCTGCCCGCCGAGACCTTCAGCGCACTGGCGGCCTCGGCCGGCAAGGCGGTGGGCAGGATCTCGAAGCACACCTGGCCGTATTGAATGCGGTATTCCCGGGCGTAGATCTCGGTCAGTGACTGGGCCAGGTCCAACTCCAGAATGCCCGGGAAGTACTTCGGGTTGAGGTAGTGCTCGGC
Organism: Pseudomonas sp. NPDC089406; assembly: GCF_044900265.1. NCBI lineage: Bacteria > Pseudomonadati > Pseudomonadota > Gammaproteobacteria > Pseudomonadales > Pseudomonadaceae > Pseudomonas > Pseudomonas sp. NPDC089406. The sequence continues at coordinate 11,505 of NZ_JBJDNC010000035.1, forward strand.
ATACAGCACCGCGCGCCCGTCGATGCGCCGTAAACGGCAGATGCGCACCACGCTGGACAGCGCCGGCAGGCGCAGCCGTGCGCAGATGGCCGCCGAGGCTGGTTGCAGGCGCGCCGACAGCAGCTCGGTAGTGGGCACCCGCCCCTGGTCGCGCACCATGGCATGGAAGTGGCTACGCTCGATCAGGTCGTAGGTCAGGCGCTGGGGCGCAACGAACCAGCCACGCCGTTCCTCGCGGTAGATCAGGCCCTGGGCCTCCAGCTGCACCAGCGCTTCGCGCAGGGTGATGCGCGTGGTGTCGAACACCTCGCTGAGCTTGCGCTCGGCCGGCAGCTTGCCGCCGGGGGCCAGCAGGCCGTGTTCGATCTGCTCCTGCAGGGCATGGCAGATGGCTGTTACCGCGCGCGGTGGCGTCGCTTGCATCAAAGGTTACCTATCTGGACTAGTCCAGCCCTATAACAGGGCAGGTGGAGAATAGAGCAAGCCTAGGCAGGGCTGATGAACATCCTGTGACAAAGGCCTTTGCCAGTGCCTGCCAGATCCGGGCCAAGGCCCGGAGTTCAAGGCCTTGCCCGTGGTCTACGCTGTATCTTCAGGGCCTGCGCGGCCCGCCCCTTACATCAAATTGTCACGCAACCGGCCTACCTTGGCTCAAGGTTTGCTGACCTAGACCAACGTCAGGCAGGCACGGCTCACTCTCATAACAACGAATGCAAGGCACCCACCAAAGGAGCTTCGGATGAAAAAGTTGTTCATGGCGTCACTGCTCGGTTCGGCCATCGCTTTTTGCACCTCGGCCATGGCCGCCCAAGACCTCAACGCCCTCAAGGCCCTTGAAGACGCCGCCCGCAAGGAAGGCACGGTCAACAGCGTGGGCATGCCCGATGCCTGGGCCAACTGGAAAGGCACCTGGGAAGACCTTGCGAAGAAGTACGGCCTCAAGCACAGCGACACCGACATGAGCTCGGCCCAGGAAATCGCCAAGTTCGATGCCGAAAAAGACAACGCCAGCGCCGACATCGGCGACGTCGGCGCAGCCTTCGGCCCGATCGCGGTAACCAAAGGCGTCACCCAGCCGTACAAGCCCAGCACCTGGGACCAGGTACCGACCTGGGCCAAGGACCAGGACGGCCACTGGGCCCTGGCCTATACCGGCACCATCGCCTTCATCATCAACAAGGACCTGGTCAAGGAAGGCGAGCGCCCGAAAACCTGGCACGACCTGGAAAAGGGCAAGTACAAGGTTGCCATCGGTGACGTCGGCACTGCGGCCCAGGCCGCCAATGGCGTGCTGGCCGCGGCCATCGCCTACAAGGGCGACGAAAGCAACATCGAGCCGGGCCTGCAGCTGTTCACCAAGCTGGCCCAGCAAAAGCGCCTGTCGCTGGCTAACCCGACCATCCAGACCCTTGAGAAGGGCGAGGTGGAAGTGGGCGTGGTGTGGGACTTCAACGGCCTGAGCTACCGTGACCAGATCGACCCGAAACGCTTCGAGGTGCTGATCCCCTCGGACGGCTCGATCACCTCGGGCTACACCACCATCATCAACAAGTACGCCAAGCACCCGAACGCCGCCAAGCTGGCCCGTGAGTACATCTTCAGCGACGCCGGGCAGACCAACCTGGCCATCGGCCACGCCCGCCCGATCCGCGCCGAGCACCTGAAACTGCCGGCCGACGTGCAGGCCAAGCTGCTGCCCAACGAGCAGTACAAGGCCGCCCAGCCGATCAAGAACGCCGAAGCCTGGGAAGCGACCTCCAAGGCCCTGCCGCAGAAGTGGCAGGAGCAGGTGATCATCGAGATGGAATAAAGGGCTGGCTTTTGTAGCGCCTGATCCGGCCCTTTCGCGGGTAAACCCGCTCCCACAAATGCATCACAGGTATTAAGACTTGTACCGCCCCTGTGGGAGCGGGTTTACCCGCGAAGAAAGCAACGCGGTTTTTGACTGGAGCCACCATGCAACACAACGTCATCCTGGTCCTGCTCGACGGCCTCAACCACCAGGTCGCGCACCACGCCATGGGCCACCTGCACGCCTATGTCGAAGCCGACCGCGCTGCGCTGTACCGAATGGAATGCGAGCTGCCGTCGCTGTCGCGGCCCTTGTACGAATGCATCCTCACCGGCGTGCCGCCGATCGACAGCGGCATCGTGCACAACAACGTCAACCGCCTGTCCAACCAGCGCAGCGTATTCCACTACGCCCGCGAGGCCGGGCTGGGCACCGCTGCCGCGGCGTACCACTGGATGAGCGAGCTGTACAACCGCTCGCCGTTCGACCCGCAGCGCGACCGCCACACCCATGCCCCCAAGCTGCCGATCCAGCATGCCTTGTTCTACTGGGACGACCGCTACCCCGATTCGCACCTGCTGGCCGACGCCGAATACCTGCGCCGCCGCCATGCCCCCAACTTCCTGTTGGTGCACCCGATGAGCATCGACGACATCGGCCACCGCCACGGCCTGGACAGCAGCCAGTACCGCAACGCCGCACGCAGCGCCGACATCCTGCTGGCCGACTACCTGCCGCGCTGGCTCGAAGAGGGTTACCAGGTACTGGTGACCGCCGACCACGGCATGAACAACGACCGCTCGCACAATGGCCTGCTGGCCGAGGAGCGCGAAGTGCCGCTGTTCGTATTCGGCGACGCATTCAGCCTGGACCCGGCAGCCAAACCGCTGCAGACCGAACTGTGCGGCACCATTTGCGAGCTGCTCGGCGCGGCCCACGACAAGGCGGTTTGCCGGGAGCTGCTCAAGTGAGTTCGAAACCCCGTGGCCGCTACCTGGCCCTGCTCTGCCTGCTGCCGTTCGCCGTGTTCTTCATCATCTTCCAGATCGCCCCGCTGGCCTGGGTTGCCCTCAACAGCCTGCAGAGTGACGGCGGCTGGGGCCTGGCCAACTTCGCCAAGGTGTTCGCCTCCAAGTTCTACCTGCAAGCGCTGGAACGCAGCCTTGAGATCAGCTTCTGGTCGAGCCTGTTCGGCATCGTCATCGCAACCCTGGGCGCCTACTCGCTGCGCCAGGTGGACTCGAGGCTGCGCGACTTCGTCAGCGCCTTTGCCAACATGACCAGCAACTTCGCAGGTGTGCCCCTGGCCTTCGCCTTCATCATCCTGCTGGGCTTCAACGGCGCGCTGACCCTGCTGCTCAAGCAAATGGGCCTGCTGGGGGATTTCAGCATCTACTCCAAGACCGGGTTGATCCTGGTGTACACCTACTTCCAGATCCCCCTTGGCGTGCTGCTGCTGTACCCGGCCTTCGATGCCCTGCGCGAAGACTGGCGCGAGTCCGCCGCATTGCTTGGGGCCAGCCACTGGCAGTTCTGGCGGCATATCGGCCTGCCGGTGCTCACCCCTGCCCTGCTCGGCACCTTCGTCATTCTGCTGGCCAACGCCCTGGGCGCCTACGCCACGGTCTACGCCCTGACCACCGGCAACTTCAACGTGCTGCCGATCCGCATTGCCGCGCTGGTGGCCGGCGACATCACCCTCGACCCGAACCTGGCCAGCGCCCTGGCCATGGTGCTGGTGGGGCTGATGACGGTGGTCACGGTGGTCCATCAATGGCTGCTCAAGAGGAGCTACCATGCGCGCTGAAAAAACCTCGGCCAGCCTCTACCACCGGGTGGTGGTGTACCTGCTGTTTCTCATCCTGCTGCTGCCGCTGGCCGGCACCCTGCTGTACTCGTTTGCCACCAGTTGGTCGGCGACCCTGCTGCCCAGCGGCCTGACCTTCAAGTGGTACGTCGCGCTGTGGAGCGAGCCGCGCTTTCTGGCCGCCTTCGGCCAGTCGCTGCTGGTGTGCGTGGGCGCGCTGGTGCTTTCAGTAGTGCTGATCCTGCCGCTTTTGTTCGTGGTGCACTACCACTTCCCCAAGCTCGACGCGCTGATGAACGTGCTGATTCTGCTGCCGTTCGCAGTGCCGCCGGTGGTGTCGTCGGTGGGGCTGCTGCAACTGTACGGCAGCGGGCCGATGGCCATGGTCGGCACGCCGTGGATCCTCATCGGCTGCTACTTCACCATCGCCCTGCCGTTCATGTACCGGGCGATCACCAACAACCTGCAGGCGATCAACCTGCGCGACCTGATGGACGCCGCCCAACTGCTCGGTGCCAGCACCTGGCAGGCGGCGTTGCTGGTGGTGCTGCCCAACCTGCGCAAGGGCTTGCTGGTGGCGCTGCTGCTGTCGTTCTCGTTCCTGTTCGGCGAGTTCGTCTTTGCCAACCTGCTGGTGGGCACCCGCTACGAAACCCTGCAGGTGTACCTGAACAACATGCGCAACAGCAGCGGCCACTTCAACAGCGCACTGGTGATCTCCTACTTCGCCTTCGTGCTGGTACTGACCTGGGTCGCCAACCGCCTGAACAAGGACAAAACCTGACATGAGCTTCGTCAGCGTACAGAACCTGCAAAAAAGCTACGCCGGCAGCCCGGTGTTCGAGAACATCGACTGCCAGATCGAACGCGGCGAGTTCGTCACCCTGCTCGGCCCTTCGGGCTGCGGCAAGTCCACCCTGCTGCGCTGCATCGCCGGGCTGACCCCGGTGGACGCCGGGCAGATCCTGCTGGATGGCCAGGACATCGTGCCGGTAAGCCCGCAAAAACGCGGCATCGGCATGGTGTTCCAAAGCTACGCGCTGTTCCCCAACATGACCGTGGAGCAGAACGTCGCCTTCGGCCTGCGCATGCAGAAGGTCAAGAGTGATGAAAGCCAAGCACGGGTGCGTGAAGTGCTGGAGCTGGTAGAGCTGGCCAGCTTCGCCGCACGCTACCCGCACCAGTTGTCCGGTGGCCAGTGCCAGCGCGTGGCCCTGGCCCGCTCGCTGGTCACCCGCCCGCGCCTGCTGCTGCTCGACGAGCCGCTGTCGGCGCTGGATGCGCGCATTCGCAAGCACCTGCGCGAACAGATCCGCGCCATCCAGCGCGAGCTGGGGCTGACCACCATCTTCGTCACCCACGACCAGGAAGAGGCGCTGACCATGTCGGATCGCATCGTCCTGATGAACCAGGGGCGCATCGTGCAAAGTGGCGATGCCGAAACCCTCTACACCGCCCCGGTCGACCTGTTCGCCGCGGGTTTTATCGGCAACTACAACCTGCTCGACGCCGACAGCGCCAGCCGCCTGCTGCAACGCCCGGTGGCCAGCCGCCTGGCGATCCGCCCGGAGTCGATCACCCTGGGGCTGAACGGCGAACTGGACGCCGAGGTGCGCAGCCACAGCCTGCTCGGCAACGTGATCCGCTACCGGGTGCAGGTGCGCGACGTGGAACTGGTGGTGGACGTGCTCAACCGCTCGGCGGCCGACCTGCACGCCGACGGCCAGCGGGTATCCTTGTCGATCGACCCCACGGCGCTACGGGAAGTGGCCTAAGGAGAAGCAACACATGGCACTGGCAATTTTCGATCTGGACGAAACCCTGATCCACGGCGACTGCGCGTCGCTGTGGAGCGAGCAGATGGCCCGGCTGGGCTGGGTCGATGGCAAAAGCTTCCTCAAGCGCGACCACGAGCTGATGGAGGCCTACGGCAAGGGCCACCTGCAGATGGAGGACTACATGGCTTTCAGCCTGGAACCGATCGCCGGGCGCACGCTCGAGGAGGTCGAGCACCTGGTGGAGCCTTGGGTTGAGGACGTGATCGAGCCGATCATCTTCGGCGACGCCTGCCGCTGCATCGCCGAGCACCGCAAGCAAGGCGACCGCATCCTGATCATCTCGGCCAGCGGCACCCACCTGGTGGGGCCGATCGCGGCGCGGCTGGGGGTGGACGAGTACCTGGCCATCGAGCTGGAGGCAGTGAACGGGGTGTACACCGGCAGGACCCACGGGGTGCTGACCTACCGCGAAGGCAAGATCACCCGGCTGCTGGAATGGCTGGATCAGGAGCAGGAAAACCTGGAGGGGGCGAGTTTCTATTCCGACTCGCGCAATGACTTGCCGTTGCTGCTGAAGGTGGATCGCCCGTTTGCGGTGAACCCGGATGCGGTGTTGCGTGAACATGCCCAGACCAATGGCTGGCCCGTTTTGAACTGGAGCTGAGCTGGAGCTGAGGGCCTCATCGCCGGCAAGCCGGCTCCTACAGGGTGGGCAGGTATCCCTGTAGGAGCCGGCTTGCCGGCGATGAGGCCAGGCCTGCTTACACCAGGCTCGAATCGATCACCATCACCAGCTTGCCCGACACCTGGTTGCTCTCAAGCTCGGCATACGCCGCCTGGGCAAACTCGACGGGGTAAGTGTCGACCAGTTGCGCCGACAACCGCCCTTCACTGAACAGCGGCCATACCTGCTGCTTCAGGTCACGCAAAAGTTCAGCCTTGAAGCCATCGTCACGGTTGCGCAGGGTGGAGCCGGTAATCTGCAGGCGCTTGCCCATCACCACCGCCAGGTCCAGCTCGAACTTGCGCCCGCCCATCAGGCCGATGATCACCCAGCGCCCGTCACGGGCCAGCAGTTCAAGGTTCAGCGGGCCGTAACCGGCGCCCACCGGGTCGAGGATCACATCGAACGGCCCCAGCGCCTTGAGCGCATCGAGGTTCTCGTTGCGCACCACGCCACCGGCCGCACCCAGCGCCTCACAGTAAGCCAGGCGCTCCTGCGAACCGACGCTGACCCACACCGGGCTGCCGAACGCCTTGCACAGCTGGATGGCCGCCGAGCCAACGCCGCTGGCACCGGCATGCACCAGCACCTTCTCGCCGGCCTTCACCCCACCCAGCTGGAAGATGTTCAGCCAGGCCGTGGCATACACCTCGGGCAGCGCCGCCGCCTCGTGCAGGCTCAGGCCCTCGGGCACCGGCAGCACATGGCGGGCATCGACCACCACCTGTTCGGCCATGGCGCCGCTGGCCAGCAGCGCGCAAACCCGGTCGCCAACGCGCCAGTCGGCGCCTGCGCCCACCTCCTCGACTATGCCTGCGCACTCCAGGCCCATGTACGGGCTGGCACCCGGCGGTGGCGGGTACAAACCCTTCATTTGCAGCAGGTCCGCACGGTTCAGCCCCGCGGCGGCCACTCGAATGCGTACCTGCCCTGCGTCGCAGGCCGGGCGTTCGGCTTCGACCCAGGCCACATGTCCGTCAACGCCTTGCAATGCCTTCACAGTGCCTCCATAGTGATTCACATGACTGAGCCTGGGATCCCATGTCCCAGGCTTTTTGCAGTATTTGCCCGGCTCCATGGAACCGGCGAACGGAAAAGACGGCCTACTATGCGTGATCAATTGCCCCCACGTCGAATCAGCATGAAGCATTTCACTAGCAGCACCGCCCTCGCCCTCGTCATCGGGCTCGGCAGCCTCACGCTCGGTGGCAATGCGGCCGCCGCCAACAAGTGGGACAGCCTGCAGCCAGACCGTGACGAGATCGTCGCCAGCCTGAACGTGGTCGAGTTGCTCAAGCGCCACCACTACAGCAAGCCGCCGTTGGACGACGCCCGTTCGATCATCATCTACGACAGCTACATCAAGCTGCTCGACCCCTCGCGCAGCTACTTCACCGCAGCCGACATCGCCGAGTTCGACAAGTGGAAGACCCAGTTCGACGATTTTCTCAAAAGCGGCAACCTCGACCCCGGCTTCACCATCTACAAACGCTACCTTGACCGCGTGAAGCAGCGCCTGGACTACGCCTTGGGCGAGTTGAACAAAGGCGTCGACAAGATCGACTTCAGCGTCAAGGAAGACCTGCTGGTCGACCGCAAGGACGCCCCGTGGGTGAAGGACCAGGCCGCCCTCGACGAGCTGTGGCGCAAACGCGTCAAGGACGAGGTGCTGCGCCAGAAGATCGCCGGCAAGGACCCCAAGCAGATCCAGGAAACCCTGATCAAGCGCTACAAGAACCAGCTGGCGCGCCTGGACCAGACCCGTGCCGAAGACATCTTCCAGGCCTACATCAACACCTTCGCCCAGTCCTACGACCCGCACACCAACTACCTGTCGCCGGACAACGCAGAAAACTTCGACATCAACATGAGCCTGTCGCTCGAAGGCATCGGTGCGGTGCTGCAAAGCGACAACGACCAGGTCAAGATCGTGCGCCTGGTACCGGCCGGCCCTGCCGCCAAAACCAAGCAAGTGGCCCCGGCCGACAAGATCATCGGCGTGGCCCAGGGCAACAAGGAAATGGTCGACGTGGTCGGCTGGCGCCTGGACGAAGTGGTCAAGCTGATCCGCGGCCCGAAAGGCTCGGTGGTGCGCCTGGAGGTGGTGCCGGCCAGCAATGCGCCGAACGACCAGACCAGCAAGATCGTCTCGATCACCCGCGAAGCGGTCAAGCTCGAAGAGCAGGCAGCGAAAAAGTCGGTGCTCAAGCTCAAGCAGGATGGCCGCGACTACAAGCTCGGCATCATCGAGATCCCGGCCTTCTACCTGGACTTCAAGGCCTATCGCGCCGGTGATCCGGACTACAAGAGCACCACCCGCGATGTTAAAAAGCTGCTGACCGAACTGCAAAAAGAGAAGGTCGACGGCGTGGTCATCGACCTGCGCAACAACGGCGGCGGCTCGCTGCAGGAAGCCACCGAGCTGACCAGCCTGTTCATCGAGAAAGGCCCGACCGTGCTGGTACGCAACAGCGACGGCCGCGTAGACGTGCTCGAGGACGAGAACCCCGGCGCCTTCTACAAAGGCCCGCTGGCGCTGCTGGTCAACCGCCTGTCTGCCTCGGCTTCGGAGATTTTCGCCGGCGCCATGCAGGACTACCATCGCGCGCTGATCATCGGTGGCCAGACCTTCGGCAAGGGCACCGTGCAGACCATCCAGCCACTCAACCATGGCGAGCTGAAGCTGACCCTGGCCAAGTTCTACCGGGTATCCGGGCAGAGCACCCAGCACCAGGGCGTGCTGCCGGACATCGACTACCCGTCGATCATCGACACTAAAGAGATCGGCGAAAGCGCCCTGCCCGAAGCCATGCCGTGGGACACCATCCGCCCGGTGGTCAAGCCAGCCGCAGACCCGTTCAAGCCGTTCCTCGCCGACCTCAAGGCCAAGCATGACGCGCGCAGCGCCAAGGATGCCGAGTTCACCTACATCCGTGACCGCCTGGCCCTGACCCAGAAGCTGATGGACGAGAAAACCGTCAGCCTCAACGAACAGGAGCGCCGTGCCCGCCACGACGACGTCGAAGCCAAGCAACTGGCCATGGAGAACATCCGTCGCAAGGCCAAGGGCGAGGAGCCACTCAAGGAGCTGAAAAAGGTCGACGAGGACGCCCTGCCGGACGAAGACGACAAGACTAAACCGGAAGACGACGCTTATCTTGCCGAGACCGGTCGTATCCTGATCGACTACCTCAGCGAAAGCGCCAAGATGGCCAAGAAGTAATCCGACCGAGTGATGGCAGAATAATGTGACCTGTCATCAAACAGTCATCGCACTGTCGTGAAATAGAAGGGCCGGGCATGCAGATGCCCGGCCTTTTTTCATTCAGGAAAGCAGTCCATGACCGTCACCGAACAGCTCAGCGCATTGAGCGCCATTCTGGCTCAACGTAGCGTCCACAGCCTGTTCCAGCCCATCGTCTGCCTTTCCGAACGGCGCATTCTCGGCTATGAAGCCCTGAGCCGCGGCCCGTCCAACAGCCCGCTGCACTCCCCCCTGAACCTGTTCGCCATCGCCCGCCAGGCCGGCCGCCTGAGCGAGCTGGAAGTGCTCTGCCGGGAAACCGCCTGCCGGCGTTTCAGCGAGCAGGGGCTGTCCGGCAAGCTGTTCCTCAACGTGTCACCCGAGTCGCTGCTCGAACCGCAGCACCCTTCCGGGCGCACCTTGAAAATGCTCGAGCAGGTTGGCCTGTCGCCCAGCCAGGTGGTGATCGAGCTGACCGAGCAGACCCCCACCGAAGACTTCCAGCTGCTGTTCAACGCCCTGCACCATTACCGCGACATGGGCTTTTCCATCGCCCTGGACGACCTGGGCGCGGGTTATTCGAGCCTGCGCCTGTGGTCGGAGCTGCGCCCGGATTACGTGAAGATCGACCGCCACTTCATCGACGGCATCCACCTGGACCCGCTCAAGCGCGAGTTCGTCGGTTCCATCCTGCAAATCGCCCGTGCCTCCCGCGCCCAGGTGATCGCCGAGGGTATCGAGCTGAACGACGAGCTGACAGTGCTCAGCGAAATGGGTGTCGACCTGGTACAGGGCTACCTGCTGGGCCGGCCCCAGGAGTTCCCGGCCCGTGAAGCCCTGGGCCTGTTGCCCAAGGCCAGCAGCACCAGCGTGGCCCTGGTCGAGGACGGCGGCGACCTCAGCGCCCTGCTGATCCAGCAGCCGGCAGTGCCACTGACCACCGCCACCCAGCAGGTGCTCGAAGCGTTCCGCCGCCAGGCCAACCTCAACTCGCTGGCGGTGCTGGATGAAGACGGCCGGCCGTGCGGCATCGTCCACCGCCATTCGTTGTCCGATGCGCTGCTGCAGCCATTCGGTACCGACCTGTTCGCGCGCAAGCCGATCAGCCGGCTGATGAGCCAGGACTTTCTGGCCGTGGAGCGCGGCCAGTCGCTGCAACAGGTCAGCCGGCTGATCACCAGCCGCGCCCGGCAGCGTATCGAGGAAGATTTCATCATCACCCAGGGTGGCCGCTACCTGGGGCTGGGGCGGGTGATCGACGTGCTCAAGCTGATCACCGAGCAGAAGATCCAGCAGGCCCGGCACGCCAACCCGCTCACCCTGCTACCTGGCAACGTGCCGATCCAACAGTGCCTGGCGCGGCTGCTGGAGCAACGCCACGCTGCAGCGGTGTGCTACGTCGACATCGACAGCTTCAAGCCCTTCAACGATATCTACGGCTATGCCCGGGGCGATGAGGTGCTGCTGTGCCTGGCGCAGTGCCTGAACGACTGCGTCGACCCCAGCCGCGACTTCGTCGGGCATATCGGTGGCGATGATTTCATGCTGGTGCTGGGCTCGGGCGACTGGCGCGAGCGCCTGCAGGCGCTGGTGCAGGCCTTTGCCCAGGAGTGCCTGCGTTTCTACCGCAGCGAGCATATCGAGGCCGGTTGCTTCATTGCCCATAACCGCCAGGGCCTGCGCGAAACCTTCGCGCTGCTGTCGCTGTCGATCGGGGTGGTGTGGCTGGAGCCGGACAGCGCCGCACACCTGGATGCCGGGGGCCTTGCCGACCTGGCCTCGCAGGCCAAGCGCCAGGCCAAGGAAACGCAAGGGTCGAGCCTGAGCCTGATCGATACGCGCATACCGGCTTGAACATCACGACGCGTTGATTGACGCTCTCTGCGTAGGAGCGGCCTCGTGTCGCGAAAGGGCTGCGCAGCAGCCCCCGCCGATCTTGCATGATGCCGATATCCCGGGGCCGCTACGCGCCCCTTTCGCGACACAAGGCCGCTCCTACAGGGGGCGATGTCAGGCCTGCTCCGGGTACCGGTACTCGAACACCCGCACCACTTCCGAGGCATGCCAGGACGCCGCCTCCATGCCGTCCACCGGCCCGGAAAACCGCCCCAAGCGCTCCACGCACTCGAAGAACCCGGTACGCGGCAGGCGGCTGGCGCCCTGGCTGATCACCAGCGAGCTGCGCAGTGGCTGCTCGGCGCGGGCGTCGAGCAGCGCCAGGTACTCCAGGGCGGCGGTGAGGGTCTGCATGGCCGGGCTGGGCAGTTGCAGGCGCTCCAGCAGAGCGCGGTAAGTGAGCAGGTGGCGTTGACGGCGGGCCAGGTCGAGCTCGGTCAGCAGGTTCTCCCATTGCTGGCGGCTGATCCTGACCTGGCTCATGACAGCTCGCTCCAGCCAGCCACACCCAGGTGCCAGGCCAGCGCCCGGCGGATCGCGGCATCCGGCTGGCGCTCACCGGACTCGATCATCGCCAGGTACGCCGGGCTGATCCCCACGTTGCGCGCCAGCGCCGCCGGCTCCACGCCCTTGGCCTGGCGCAGCGCTGCCAGCTCGCTCAGCGCGTGCAGGCGGGTGCTGCTGTCTTCTTCGATGGCTGCCGCGCTGGCCGGCGCGGGGGCCGGTGCCTGGCCTGCCGCAACCAGCAAGGCCTGATATTGCTCCCAGGGAACCACTGCGTACTCGGGCTGACCGTCCCGGCTTATGACCTGAATACCCATTACAACCCCCTTAACGTAGGATTACGGCATGTAATCCGTAGGCATAACCCTTATGCCAATTATATTACCAACCTCGGGGGTTCGCCGGGAATCACTGCCCCGGGCGTTCCAGGCGCAGCGCTTCGGGGGTGTCGGGCAGGCGCTCGACCACGCGCAGCTTTTCCGGCGCTTGGCTTGCGCGCCAGGCCTTGAAGCGGGCCAGTTCGTCGGCCACGGTCTTCAGCACCCAACCCAGCACGGCGATGTCGTCGAGAAAGCCCACCCCCAGCAACCAGTCAGGGATGGCGTCCAGGGGGCTGACGAAGTACAGCAGCCCGGCGACGATGGTCACCAGCGCCTTGGGGCTGACCGCACGGTATTCGCCGCGCCACCATGCCAGGCACAACGCCTGCATCAAGCGCACGTCCTCGCGCAACTGGCCGAGTTTCGGGCCCTTGCGCGCAACGGCGAACAACAGCGCCGGCAAGCGCCCGCGGCTTAGCAGGCGTTCGGCCAGGGGCAAAAAGCGGGTGAAATTCCAGGGAGCGCTCATGAAACCTCCAGAGCAGCAGGCAGGTTATCCACAATAATTGTGGATAACCTTGTGAACAGGACCGGCTTTGCGCCGTTTGGCGCCCGCCGGGCAAGGGCCGGGCACGGATCGGGCGTTTTTTACACAACCGTTTCAGAGTCGCAAACGTTTTGCGACAGGGAAGTGCTTGGCCGTGCGTTGCATGCATTGCTTGCGACAGTGAATGACGCCCACGGTTCGCGTCAAGCCACCCCGGAAACGACAACGCCCCGTCGAAACGGGGCGTTGTTGTGCTTCAGGCGTTTGCCTTACTCGGCAGGAGCCGGCTCGACGTCCTGCTTGCTCGGGTCCTTGATGCCCAGCAGTTCAAGGTCGAACACCAGTACCGAGTTGGCCGGGATCAGCGGGCTCGGGCTCTGGGCGCCGTAGGCCAGTTCTGCCGGGATGTACAGCTTGTATTTTTCGCCGACGTGCATCAGTTGCAGGCCTTCGACCCAGCCTGGGATCACGCCGCTGACCGGCAGGTCGATCGGGCTGCCGCGCTCGACGGAGCTGTCGAACACCTTGCCGTCGGTGAGCTTGCCTTCGTAGTGGACGGTGACCACGTCAGTCGCTTTCGGCTGCGGGCCGTCGGCCTTCTTGACCACTTCGTACTGCAGGCCCGAGGCGGTGGTGACCACGCCAGGTTTCTTGGCGTTTTCCTCGAGGAATTTCTTGCCAGCGGCAGCGGCTTCTTCGCTGGCCTTGGCCAGGCGTTCTTCGGCACGCTTTTGCAGGGCGGTGAAGGCTTCTACCAGCTCTTCATCCTTCAGGCGCTGTTCTTTCTTGCCTACGGCGTCTTCGATACCTTGGGCGACGGCTTTGGAGTCCAGGTCGTCCATGCCTTCTTGGGCCAGGCTCTTGCCCATGTTCAGGCCGATACCGTAGGAGGCTTTCTGGGCCGGAGTCTTCAGCTCGACGCTGCTGGTCTGGGCGTCGCAGCCCGCCAGCACCAGACCTACCAGGGCAACCGCGGCCGCCAGACGATGTTGTTTCATGCTGATTCCTTGTTCATGCGCCATAAGGGCAAATCAGGGTAAAGCCGCGAGCTTAGCAGGCGGTCGGGACCAATGGCTACCGGCATGAGAGCAGGTTTGTGGCGGGAAGTTCCTGGGTGAAAGGTTGTTCATGGAGGGGTGTGGGGGTGGGGGGTGGAGAAGGAAGGCCCTTTGGTTACGGCCAGGTGTTCGGCGAAGGCTGCATCAAGGCTGCCAAGTGTTCGCCACAACCCTTGCAGCGCCTATGAGATCGAGCGCCGCCCGCGCGGCGCTTCGCGGGCAAGCCCGCTCCCACAGTTTATTTCGGGCCAGTCTCTCCTGTGCCGGTACCGGGTCCCCCTTGTTTGTACGCCGCGGTTTCAGCGTGGGCATCGCAGCCGCTCCACATGACTCAAGACATGCACCAGGGCAGGCGCCGGTACCTGCACAGGAATAATTGGCCCGAAACAAACTGTGGGAGCGGGCTTGCCCGCGAAGCGCCGCGCGGGCGGCGCTCGATCTCATAGGCGCTGCAAAGGTTGTGGCGAACACCCCACAGGCGCTGCAAGGGTCATGGCGAACACCTGCCAGCCCTCACGCAATCCCCATCAAGGGTAACTCCCCGCCCGATAAAGCTCGGCCACCTCGCGCAACACCTCGCACACCCACTGCGCCGGCAAGCTCTGCGCCAAGGCGGCATTCCGGCAGATCCCCACCGAGCCCCCAGGTTCGCGAACCCCAAGGTCCAGCTCGGCCAACTCCCCACGCCCCAGGTCGATCAGCACCGCATCGCGCGGCGCCACCCACACCGCATCACTGCCCAGCAAATAGCGCCGACTCAACGCCAAAGAAAGTGTTTCCAACCGTTGCGCCGGCATCTGCATGCCGCCCTGCACGAACAGACTGTCGGCATGCTGGCGAATGGTCGTGCCCGCCGGCGGTAACACCAGCGGGTAGCGCCCCACCTGCGCCCGGTCCACCGGCTGGCGCGCCAGCAGAGGGTGCCCCGGCCGCACCACCAGTGCCATCGATTCGCTGTACAGGTGCTCGAACGAAAGCCCCTGAATCTGCGGGCTGTCGGTCATGCGCCCGACCACCAGTTCCAGCTCGCCCAGGTGCAACTGCCCGAGCAACTGCGCACTGACCCCGGTGACCACGCTGATCACCAGCGCCTCATGGCGCTGGTGCAGCCGGCACAGTACTTCGGGCATCAACAGCCCCTCGACCGTGGACAGCACACCGATGCGCACCTGCGACGGTGCCCGCGCCTCGCCGCGCACGCTGCCCACGCCATCGCGCAGGGCCTGCACACTGGGCCCGGCATAACGCATGAAACGCGTGCCCGCTTGGGTCAGCTCGACGCCTTGGCGAGTGCGTTCGAACAATCGCGCCTCCAGCAGCGCTTCCAGCTCCTTGAGGGTCTTGGAAATGGCCGGCTGGCTGATGGCGAGCACGTCGGCAGCCCTGGCCAGGCTGCCCTGCCGGGCAATCTCCAGAAAGCACAACAGGTGGCGGTACTTGATGCGGGTATCGAGGTTCATGCCCGGCAGTTTATCCGTGCGCGCCAACCCTGCAAGCCGCGTCGTCCAGGGTGATCGCCTGGGGCGTGTCCGGGTCGCGCTGCTGGCGGCGGAACTGGCCCGGCGGCAGGCCATGAATCTGCCGGAAGCGCCGGCTGAAATAGGCCTCGTCGGCAAAGCCGCACAGCCGCGCCACCTCCCCCACCGGGCGGCTGCCATTGAGCAGGTAGTTGCGCGCCGCGTGCATGCGCCGCTCCAGCACCAGCTCGCTGAAGGTCTTGCCCACTTCCTTGCGCAGCCAGTGGGTCAGGTAGCTGGGGGCCAGATACGTGGCCGCCGCCACCTTGGGCAGGTTCAGGTCAGGGTCGTCGATGTGCCGGCGCAGGTAGTCGCTCATCCGCCCGAGGGCCGCGCGCCGGCTCTGCTCGGCGGCGTTGCTCTCAGCCAGCTGACGCAAGGGTTCTGCGTACAGGCTGCACACCGTGCCGATCAGTTGCAGCAGCAAGCCCTTGAGGATTTCGCGGCTGCCGAAGCCGCGGTTGGCATCCAACGCACGCATCTGCTCCAGTAGCTGCAGCACGTTGGCGAATTGCGCCTCGTCGAGGTGGAAGTCCAGGTGCTCCTGGAAGCGGAACGGCGACAGCTCCGGGGCCAGCGCAATCGACACGTCCTCCAGGTCCATCGGGTCGCAATCCAGGTGCGGCAGCAAGAAGGTCTGGGAGAAGTTGATCACCACAAAGTCGCTTTCGGGCGGGTGCGGAATCACATGCACCCGGTGCGGCAGGATGAACGCCAGGGTGTGGCGGGTGAACGGGCGCTGAACGGCGCCGATGTGCTGCACCGTGTCGCCACCCAGGTTGATCTGCACCTGGAAGTACTCGTGGCGGTGCGGCGCGGTTTCTGCCGGCCGGCCGCGGGCGTCGCGGATATGGAAGTCCATCAGCTCGCTGCGCTGCTGCATGACATAGGTGGGGACCTGGCGCTTGGGCGGCATGGTGGGGGCTCCTGTTGTTCTTGTTGCTTGCCCCGCGATTCTGACCACCCATCCAAAGCAAGGCAATAAGTTGTACGACGTCCAAACTCTAAGCCAACCTCTTCTTTTCAAAAAGCTCCCCGTACAACAGCCGCCGCAGCCCTTTATTTTCAAGACATACAGCCAATAACCCGGACAAAACCCCGCCTGGCAGATTTCTTGGACAATCCTTCAGCACCCCGCCTGCATTGAAAAAAACGGTCTAAAAACCCCGTTGATCCAAACCAGTTGTACGACCACTCTGAATAAGGACTGCAGCCCAACCTCTCCAAAAACAACAAACGAGGTCGACTCAATGTCGAGCACGCCCACTCCCCGCACCGCGTCTGCGCCTTTCGCGCTGGACGCCGCTCCCGCACAGCGCCTGCCCACCCGCCGCCGCTGGTTCATGCTCGCTCTGCTGTTGGTGGCGACCATCATCAACTACGTCGACCGGGTCAACATCTCCATCGCCGCGCCCTTCATGGCCAAGGACCTGGGCCTGGACAAGGTCGAGATGGGCCTGATCTTCTCGGCCTTCGCCTGGACCTACGCCCTGGCCCTGGTGCCGGCCGGCTTCATCGCCGACCGCTTCGGCTCGCGCCTGACCTATGGCGTGTCGCTGATCAGCTGGTCGGCGGTTACCGTGGCCCAGGGCCTGGCCAGCGGCTTTGCCTCGCTGTTCGGCCTGCGCCTGGCGGTCGGCGCGATGGAGGCACCGGCCTTCCCGGCCAACAGCCGCGCGGTCACCGTGTGGTTCCCTGCCCGCGAACGCGGCATGGCCAGCAGCATCTACGTGTGCGGCCAGTACCTGGGCACCGCGCTGTTCACCGGCGCCCTGCTGTGGCTGGCCACCACCTACGACTGGCGCCACGTGTTCTACAGCACCGGCATTGTCGGCATTGTGTTCGGCGTGGTGTGGCTGTTCCTGTACCGCGACCCGCTCAGTTGCAAGAAGGTCAGCAAGGAAGAGCTGGCCTACATCGAACAGGGCGGCGGCCTGGTCAAGAGCAGCCAGCAACGCACCCGCTTCGACTGGCGCCAGGTGGCCGAGCTGTTCCGCTACCGCCAGGTGTGGGCCATTTGCCTGGGCAAGTTCGCCAGCACCTCGGCGCTGTACTTCTTCCTCACCTGGTTCCCCACCTACCTGATCGAAGAGCGCCAGCTCACCCTGATCAAGGTCGGCATCTTCGCGGTGATGCCGTTCATTGGCGCCACCGTCGGCATCCTGCTGGCGGGCATCGTTTCAGACCTGCTGATCCGCAAGGGCTACTCGCTGTCGTTCGCCCGCAAGCTGCCGCTGGTGGTGGGCTCGATGCTGGGCATGTCGATCGTGCTGGTGAACTTCACCGACTCCAACGTGCTGTGCATCGCCGTACTGACGTTGGCGTTCTTCGCCCAGGGCATCGCCTCGTCTTCATGGGCGGCGGTGTCGGAGGTGGCGCCCAAGGAGCTGATCGGCCTTACCGGCGGCATTACCAGCCTTGCGGCCAACATCGGCGGCATCGTCACCCCCATCGTGATCGGCGCCATCGTGCATGCCAGCGGCTCGTTCGCCATGGCGTTCTGGTTCATCGGTGGTGTCGCACTGATGGGCACGCTTTCTTACTCGCTGCTGCTGGGCAAGCTGTACCGGATCGAACTGAAGACCACGGCCTGACGCTGCAACTGCGCTGCCTGCCATGGCCTCTTCGCGGGTAAACCCGCTCCCACAAGCCATGCGCAGGCACTGTGGGAGCGGGTTTACCCGCGAAAGGGCCGGCACAGCCACCACAGATGCCGGATTTGTCCAAAAGCCCCCCGCTTTCGTCCAACTTCCAGCGGCCAGCGCTGATTACGCTGGCCACTCGCAACCAGAGGATCCACCCCATGACGTACCTGTTCAGCCCACCGGCCATCGTCAGCCTGCCGATCCAGGGCAGCGACGCGCGCTTCCCCGTCGGCCGGGTGTTCTGCCTGGGCCGCAACTACCCCTGGCCGCAGGCCAGCGACCCGGCGCCCAGCGAGCCGGTGTTCTTCATGAAGCCCGCCTGCAACGTGGTCGAGGCCAGCGGCGAGCTGCCCTACGCCCCGGCCACCGAAGAGTTCTGCCACGAAATCGAACTGGTGGTAGCCATCGGCAAGGGCGGCGCCAACATCGCCCCGGCCGATGCCCTGGAGCACGTGTACGGCTACGCCGCAGGCCTTGACCTGACCCGCCGCGACCGCCAGCGCCAAGCCAAGCAGCAGGGCCTGCCCTGGGAAGGCGCCAAGGTGTTCGAGGCCGCCGCGCCGATGACCGCCATCGTTCAGGCCAGTTGGCCACTGGACGCCGAGCTGTGGCTCAAGGTCAACGGCCAGGAGCGCCAGCGCGCCCACCTGTCGCAGCAAACCTGGCCGCTGGACGAGGTCATCGCCCGCCTGTCACGCCTGCTGCCGCTGCGCCCGGGCGACCTGATCATGACCGGTAGCCCGCCCGGCGTGGCGCCACTGGAACCCGGTGATGTGATCCACGCCGGCATCGACGGCATCGCCGAACTGACCCTGCAGGTGGGCCCGCGCCCCGCCTCCCAAGCTGCCTGACCCCGGAGCCGAATATGTCGCAAACCCAGAACAAGAAAGTTGCATTGGTCACCGGCGCCGGCAGCGGCATCGGCCGCGCCGTGGCCCTGGCCCTGCTCGAGGACGGCTTCAGCCTGGTGCTCGCCGGGCGCCGCGCCGAACCGCTCGAGGCCCTGGCCGAACAGGCCCGCGCCGCCGGCCGCGAGGCCATGGCGGTGCCCACCGACGTGCGTGACGAGCACAGCGTCGCGGCGCTGTTCGCCGCCATCGAAGAGGTGCACGGGCGCCTTGACCTGATATTCAACAACGCCGGCATCAACGCCCCGGCGGTACCCATCGACGAACTGCCGCTGGAGAACTGGCGCAACGTGGTGGCCACCAACATCGACGGCGTATTCCTGTGTGCCCGCGCCGCCTTCGGCCTGATGCGCCGCCAGCAGCCCCAGGGCGGGCGAATCATCAACAACGGCTCGATCTCGGCGCACACCCCGCGCCCGTTCACCGGCCCCTACACCGCCAGCAAGCACGCGGTGCTGGGCCTGACCAAGGCCCTGGCGCTGGACGGCCGACCGTACAGCATCGTCTGCAGCCAGGTGGACATCGGCAACGCCCTGACCGAGCTGTCCGAACGCATGACCCGCGGCGTGCGCCAGGCCAACGGCGACATTGCCCCCGAACCGATGGTGGATGTACGCCACGTGGCCGACGCGGTGCGCTACATCGCCGCCCTGCCGCTTGAGGCCAACGTGCTGAACATGACCGTGATGGCCAGCAACATGCCGTTTGTGGGGCGTGGCTGAGCTGCCCGTGCACACATGAAACCCTGTGGGAGCGGGCTTGCCCGCGATACCGGCGCAGCCGGTGCCATCCATCGCGGGGCAAGCCCGCTCCCACGCCCTATTTCCCATCGCCCTACAGGTGGAGTGCCCCATGAAACCCGAAGTCCTGCAACTAAGTCCGATCCTCATCCCACAAATCCGCCAGCGCCTGGAAACCCTGTTCACCGTCCACCGCTACTACGAACAAAGCAACAAGGAGGCCTGGCTCGACGCCCACGCTGCCAGCATCCGCGGCGTCATCACCGGCGGCCATACCGGCATCAGCCAGGCCCTGATGGCGCGCCTGCCCAATATTGAAATCATCACCGTCAACGGCGTGGGCACCGATGCGATAGACCTGGCCTACGCCCGCGATCGCGGCATCCCGGTGTGCGCCACCATCGGCGCGCTCACCGAAGACGTGGCCGACCTTGCCATCGGCCTGTTGATCGGCGTGTGCCGCGGCATCTGCACGGGCGACCGTTTCGTGCGTGCCGGCCACTGGGCCACCAGCCCTACCCCGCTGGCGCCCTTGCCGCTGGCGCGCCAGGTGTCGGGCATGCGCGTGGGCATCGTCGGCATGGGCCGGGTCGGCCGCGCCGTGGCGCAACGCGCCGCCGCCTTCGGTTGCCCGATTGGCTACACCGACCTGCAGGCACAGGATGTGCCCTACAACTTTGAAGCCGACCTTGTGCAACTGGCCAAAAACAGCGACGCGCTGATTCTCGCCGCCGCCGCCGACAAGGGCGAGGCGCTGGTTACCCGCGAGATCCTCCAGGCCCTGGGCCGCGACGGCTACCTGATCAACATCGCCCGCGGCAAGCTGGTGGACGAGCCGGCGCTGCTCGCCGCCCTGCAGGCCGGCGAAATCGCCGGCGCCGCCCTGGATGTATTCGCCGACGAACCGCGCGCCCCCGAGGCGCTGTTCGAACGTGAAGATGTGGTGCTGCAACCGCACCGCGCCAGCGCCACGGTGCAAACCCGCACGCGCATGGGCGAAATGGTAGTGGCCAGCCTGGTGGACATCTTCGCCGGGCGCAAACCCCAGGGCCTGGTGCAGTAACCAGGGCAAAATGCCAGCACGGGCGATTCGGTGAACCCCGTCACCGCCGCGTCGCCCGGCGCTTGCAGCCTGTGCAGCGAAGCTTTAGCGTGTGCCGCTTCGACGCAAGGAGCAGCGCCATGGCCGCCTACCTCACCCACGACCTGACCCTGGAACTGGGCGATGAAACGCCCGAAGACACCAGCATGAACATGCTCGCCTTCCGCGAGCGCGGCACCAGCCTGGTGATCGCCCGCAGCGCGCTGCCGCCAGGGCAAACCCTCGAAGACCTCTACCAGCAGCAACTGGCCCAGTTGCGCGAACGCCTGGGCGCGGTCATCAGCGAGCCACACGCGACGGTAACCGGCGCCGCCGGCGACATCATGGGCCTTGAAGTCAGCCTGCAGTTCAAGCGTGGCGAGGTACTCTCCTACCAGCGCCAGCTGGCCTATACCCCGCCCGGGCAAGCGCGTTTCGTGGTCATGAGCTACTGCAAGCCATCGCCGCTGGCCGACGACGACCTTGCCCACTGGCAAGCGATCAAAGCCAACCTGCGCCTGAACTAACGCCTCACCCCTCGATACAGGAAGCAGTTCATGGATCAGAACCTGCACGCTGCGCGCCTGGGCGACTTGATCGTGCACCCCCCGCTGGCGGCCGAACTGGCCAGTGCCCTGACCGAGGCCATCATCTATGGCGCCGCAGCCATCGCGGTGGGTGCAGCCATCGGTGGCGCGGTCGTTGCGGTCGTCGGCACAGGCGGCGCGGCAGCCTTTTTGACGCCAGTGATCGCCGGCGCCATCGTTGGCGCAGCCAGCATGTTGCCTGGAGGGGAGGACAAATCGGTCGGCGATCGTATCTCCGATTTCAGCGATGCGGTCGGCAATGCACTGTGGCCACCGGTTCCGTGCGGCAGCATCGACAGCGGCTCGCACAACACCCGCATCAACGGCATCGCCGCCGCCCGCGCCGCCGGTATCAGCCTCGGTCGCCCGGATGACGAGCCTGCAACTGCGCAAGAGCCTGCCTTCGCGGAAAACGTCGCGTCCTACGCAATGGCCGCCGCCAGCTTTTTCATCCCTGTGATAGGCCTGGCCGAGGAAGTGCGTAACATCATCAACCCACCGGTCACGACGCCCGCTGATCCAGGCACCCAGGCCGCGACCAAAGATACCGTCAAGTGCGACAAGCACCCGGCCCCGACCTTTTTGGCGCAGGGTTCCGACAAAGTCTTCATCAATGGCCAGCCGGCCGCACGGGTGGGTGACAAGACCACCTGCGACGCGCCCATAGATGTGACCTTCTCGCCGAATGTGCGCATCGGCGGCGGGACCCTGACGGTCCAGGACATCCGCGATGGCAAAAGCGCGCTGTCGAAATGGATCGGCCTGATCTCCGGGATGCTCATTTCGCGCCGGGTCAAGACACGCACCCGCCCACGCAAGGCTCCGCGGCCGGGCAAGGGGCCACGCAAACCGTACATTTCCTGCCATATCGGTTCGCCGGTGATGGTGGCTACCGGGGCCAAGCGTCTGACCGGTGGAGTGGACACCGATTTCAACCTGCCCGGTTTGATCCCCATCGACTGGGCTCGCCAGTACCACAGCCTCGACCTGCGCAGCGACGGCGTCTTTGGCCAGGGCTGGAGCCTGCCCTACGAAGTCGAACTGCGACGGGTGCGACATCCCGAAGGGGGCGAGCTGTGGATCTATGTGGACGACGAAGGGGCGCGTCTGGAACTCGGGCAGCTACGTCCAGGCCACGCGCTGGTCAGTACCCTGGATGGTCTGGCCTTCTATCTGCAGGATCACGGCATCACTGTCGTGGAGGATATCTTCAGCGGTGAGTACCAGGTGTTCGAGAGCGACCCGCACGACGCCTGCCGTTCACGACTGATCCAGTTGGGCGACCGCAACCTCAACCGGCTGGACGTGCGCTACGACCAGCAGGGTCGGCTCGCCAGCCTTGTGGACCCCGTAGCCCTGAGTGCGGTCGAGCTGTACTACCCGGATGCCCAGGCACGCCAGGTGACTGAAGTGCGGCGGCTGTACCTGGCCAGCGCGGACGGTTTGGCCGTGGCACGGCGGGAGTGCCTGGCCTGCTACACCTACACGGCCAACGGTCAGCTCAGCGAGGTACGCGACGGTCAGGGCCAGGTACTGCGACGTTTTTCCTATACCGAGCAACGGCTGATGGCCAGCCATACCCTGCCGACCGGTGCGGTGATGCACTACCAGTGGCAGTGCTTCGAGGTGCCGCAGGCCGGCCCTGCGTGCACCAGCATCCATGCCGCCGATGACCTGCCCGCGCTGCTGGAACAACGCCCAAGCCAGGAGTGGCGAGTTATCCGGCACTGGTGCGACGGGGCCGAGGACTATCACTTCGCTTACGATATCGCCGAAGGGCAGACCCAGGTGACCGACAACCTCGGGCGGCAACGTCGTTACTACTGGGGGCATCACTACGAGCTCTATCGCTACATCGACCCAACGGGCGGCGTGTGGCAGAACCACATCCGCGCAGGCCAACTGGTCGCCACCTCCGACCCGCAAGGCAACCAGTGGCAGTACCAGCATGACGAACTGGGCCGTGAAATCAGTGCCAGCGACCCCCTCGGGCGGACCACCTTCATCCGCTATACCCCTCATTGGGCACTACCGACCCAGGTCGTCGACGCCGATGGCCGGTGCAGCCGCAATACCTACGACCGGCATGGCAACTTGCTGTCCACCACCGACCCGCTCGGACAGACCACGCGTTATCGCCATGATGTGCATGGCCGGGTCGAACAGATCACCGACGCGCAGGGCAAACACAAGTACCTGCAGTGGAACGGCCGTAACCAACTGCTTCGCTACCGCGATTGCTCGAACCAGCAGACGCGCTACACCTATGACGAAAACGGCCAGCTGAGTGCACGCTTCGATGCCCGGGGTGCTTGCACCAAGTTCCATCACGATGCAAAGGGTCACCTGCAGCAAAGCCGGCGCGCCGACGGTAGCATCGATCGCTTCGAGGTCGATTCGCAAGGTCGCCTGCTAAGCCATACCGATCCGGCCGGGCAGATGACGCAATGGACCTACGACGCCCATGGGCGTCTGGTGCAACGGACCGATACGCTGGGGCTGACCCTGTGTTTTGCCTGGGACGCCTATGGCCGCCTGTCTCGGTTGGTCAATGAAAACGGTGAAGCCTACCGCTTCGAATGGGACGCCCTTGACCGCCTGTGCGCCCAGAGAAACCCTGACGGTGGGGCGCGCAGTTACCGCTACGATGCCATCGGCAACCTGCTGCAGACCCAATTGCACCCGGCAAGCGAAGCCGAGCCATCGTTTCCCGACAGTCCGCCGGAACCACCGGCACAGGTGCACAGCTGGTACTTCGAATACGACTCGGTCGGCCGCCTGCTGCGCAAGCGCAACGACGATGGAAACACCGAGTACGCCTACAATCTGGCAGACAACCTGGTGTCGATTATTCAGACCGATCACGCAGGCGGCCAGCAGTCCCTGGCGTTCGGCTATGACCTTGCAGGCAGGCTGAACAGCGAAACCAGCGCTGCCGGCACCTTGCACTACAGCTATGACGCTTTGGGCAACCTGCAGACATGCACCTTGCCCGACCTGCGTCAGATCAACCACCTGTACTACGGAAGTGGCCACCTTCATCAACTCAACCTCGACGGCCGGCTGATCTGCGACTTCGAACGTGACGAGCTGCACGCCGAAACCCTGCGTACCCAAGGCCGCCTGGTTACCCGCAGGCGCTATGACGGCAACGGCCGCCTGGTGCAGAAGCACCTGAGTGCCGCCGGTGCCTCACTGGCGCAATTGCCCCTGCTGCAGAAGGACTACCACTACGACCCCTGCGACAACCTGATCCGTGAAGTGCTGACCCAGGCCCAGCATGGCGCCGAAGACCACGGCATCGGTGGCGAACAGCGGATGGGGCACTTGCACCCAGGCGCACACCAGACCGGTAGTTATCAGAGCACCGTCCACTACGCCTACGGCCCCACCGAGCGCATTCACGGGGCAACCCGCGAGATGTCGGGCCAGGCTCAGCGTACCGAGCAGTTCGGCTACGACAAGGCCGGTAACCTGCTCGACAGCCAGCGTGGCGGCCCGGTCCGCCACAACCGGGTCAAGGTGTATCAGGACAAGCGCTATCGCTACGACCGCTTCGGCAGGCTCAGTGAAAAGCGCAGTGCCCAGCAGTTGATCCAGCGCTTCCATTACGACGCCGAGCACCGCCTGACCCGTATCGAACAACAACGGGGGCCTGTGCGTGAGCGCATCGAATTCACTTACGACCCACTGGGCCGGCGTACGTCCAAACGCCTCTGGCGCGACGGCCACGCCGAGCCGCTCAGCCGCACCGACTTCAGCTGGCAAGGCCTGCGCCTGCTGCAGGAGTGTCAGGACGGCAAGCCAAGCCTGTATCTGTATGCCAGTGCCACTGACCATGAGCCCCTGGCGCGGGTCGACGGGGCTCCAGGGCAGGCGCAGATCTTCTACTTCCATGGCAACCTCGCCGGCCTGCCCGAGCAACTCACTGACCACGATGGCCAGACGGTCTGGCGCAGCGACTACGAGGTGCTTGGCAAGCACCGCGACGAATGGCATTCGCCGAGGCACAGCCAGCAACAGAACCTGCGTTTCCAGGGGCAGTACCTGGATCGTGAAACCGGTCTGCACTACAACACGTTCCGCTTCTATGACCCGGATATCGGGCGCTACACGCAACCTGACCCGATCGGCCTGGCCGGCGGCATCAACCTGTATCGCTACGCACCCAACCCTCTGCAGTGGGTCGACCCACTGGGGCTCACGGCGCTCAACGGGGCCCAGCAGCAGGTAGATGCGATCCTGATGGAACACCTGCCGGCGATTCAGGCCATCGATCCTAACGCCAGCATCGGCTACCGCGGCAGCATGGCCAGCGGCATGAGCAAGGTCCACGACCCCGCCCTGACAAGGCCCATCAACTTCAAGGACTTCGATGTGGACGGGTTCATCATTTCCGACCACCTGGCCCAGGACCCCGCATTCACCAACCGCAGGCGCGACGCCAAGATGATCGGTGGCATGCAGGAGATCGAAGCCTCCATCGACGCCAAACTCAGAAAAGCCTTCCCGGGCTTGAGAGACGAACCCTTTGGCTTCAGGATATTCCACACCCACGAAATGGACGACCTACGCCGCAAAGGCGACGTCCAGCGCAGACTAGGCTGTTGATACCCATGACTGGAAAAGACCGGTGGTTGATTTTCGTTTTGCTTGAGGACTGCCCGTTCGAGCAGCTGCTGCGCCGCACGCAACAGGCGTTCGGCCAACCCTTGCAGTGCAAGGATGACGAAGGCCGCTATGTGGCCAGCGCACAGCTTGGCGAGTTCGAGGTGCAAGTGATCGACAAGGAGGACCGCCTGGGTGAGTTCCTCAGCGACGATCACTACACCCTGCGTGTCGCCATCCATGGCGATGATCACTTTACGCTGAGCTTCGAAAACCGCATCAAGGCGCTGCTGGCGCAAGCCGACCTGAAATGGCAGCGGTTCGTGTGGGCTCCGGACAGGACCCCTGCGCAGGCATGAGCCTGAGGCCCTGAGCCACTCCGCCAAGCCCGCACACCGACCGGCGCAATCCTGTAGGAGCCGGCTTGCCGGCGATGAGGCCGGAACTGCAACACAAAGCCTGGCCCTTTTATCGCGGCCCATGGCCCCATCACCGGCATGCCGGCCCGCCATCACCGCGGCAAAGAGCACGGTGCCGCCATGCACCCCCATGGCAACAAAAAAGGCGCAGGTATCAACAACCGAGCAGAATTCAACCTGTGGAAAAAAGAGTTCTGGGCAGATCAGGCCCGCAAGGCGCTTGATCGCAAAGTTGGCAAAACCTCCAGTGGAGCATGTGAACTATGAACCCGGTAATTGAAGGAAAGCTTCAGCAGTTGTTCAACGACCACCCCGGCCTGCTGGGAAAACCCGCGAGCGACGAACAAATCAACAACGCGCAGCACGTGCTGGGCATTACTTTTCATCCAGACTACGTCGAATTCATCAAACGCTTCGGCGGCTCGTTCGCCGGCATCGACATCCATGCATTCGAAAATGGCAGCCTGATCGGCAAGCAATCCGTCACCGAACTGACGGCGAACTTTCGCGATAGACACGACACTTGCGGATTGCCGGAACTGCAAGGAGCATTCGTCATATCAGGCGACGGCAGCGGCAACCCGATCCTCATGAACAGCCAGGGGCAGCTTTACCTGTACCTGCACGATGAAGGAGAAGTCGAACTGCTGGCACCTTCGCTAGAAGCATTGTTGACGTCCTCGTTTCCCTGAGCGGGCTCATTCGCACAACGGACTGCAACATCGAGCACCGAATACACGGATGACCATTGGTTACACTCAGGACGACCCGACAATGATCAGCAGCAACCTCATCAACCAGCCGGCCTATCTAAACTTTCTCGACACGCTGCAACAGCGGCTCGGCCAGCCGGTGGGTAAAACGCCGCTGGAGCAGGGCCTGACCGACTTCTACGACCACTGCCTGGCACTGGCAGGGCTCGACGCCAGTCCGCTGCTGGCGCTCATCCAGCAACAGCCGCAGGCAACCCAGAACTACATCTGCGCCAAGCTCGACGCCTTTTCCGAGCCCGAAGGTGGCGAGGACAATATCGTCGACGAGCCCCTGCCTTCGACAATGCCGCTCGGGCACCTGATCGAGTTCGCCCTGCTTGGGCAAGACGACGGTATCGCCAACTACCTCGAGCAATTGCGCGTGCCCAAAGCCAGGCAATATCAGAAACAGATCGGCGAACTGTTCGCCGGATGCTTCGCCTGAACCTGGCACATTCACCTGCACCAAACGGGAAACGACATGCTGCTTTCAACCGGCCAGATCGAACAGGCGCTGCACCAACGCTTTACCCCATTGCTGGAGGAAATGCCTGAGCTGGAGGTCTACCTGCTCAAGCCACGCTGTGCGCCCTGCCCGGTCGGCCAGCTGGAGCGAAGGTTGAACGTGCAACTGCCGCCTGCGTTCACAACGTTTCTTGAGCAGTACGATCTGGATGATTTCACCTTGGGGCCGATCACGTTCGGTATTGCCGGCGACTATCTCGAACACCTGATCGCGCTGAACCACGAGCAGGCTGAAAGCCCCTGGTGGAGCACGCCACAACGCCCGGCGCAGCAGTTGGTGATCGCCACCTCAGACCCTTACGCCATCGTGCTCGACTGCAACGATCAGCAGGTCTACGCCATTACCTACACACCCACTGCTCAAGACGGCCTGCCGGTCGCGGCCAACTTCGAGTTGTTCGTTCAAGGCATTGCCAGCGGGTTTCTGCACGCAGCGGATGCAGAGGTTATTCAACGCCTGGTGCAATCACGGCACCCGGATTTCTGGCAACAGATCTGAAGCTCAATACAGCCCATGAAGACATTCGCCAACCTCACCCTCTACGCCCCCGGCATCGTGCTGTTCGACCCGCAGACCCTGCTGGCTTTCCTGCAACGCCTGGGTATCGAGCCCAGCAATGTGTTCGAGTTGTTCATCAACGATCAGGCGATCGGTAACCAGGCTATCCGCCAGGGGGTGATCTTCCCCCTCTACGAGATTGCAGAAGACGACTACGCGGTGTTTTGCGAAGCGGGCCAGACCGTGCCCAAAGGCGCCTGCCCACACTTCACCTATACCGGCGCGCCGTTGCACATCACGTCCGGGGTACTGATTACCGCCGACCTGGGGGCACTGATGGAATGGGACCCGCAGTACTTTGGCAATTACCTGGCCAACTACGAAGACCGCCTGAACAACAACAATTACCTCGAGGTGCCCACAGGCAAGTATCTGGTGAGCATCAGCGGCTACAGCGGGCTCGAAGCGCCGCTGCATCCACGCGGGTACGGCTTGCGCTTCAACTCTGTACAGCAGTTGCCTGACACCCTGCCAGATGAAGATTTCGACTTCGCCCTAAAAGGGGCCATGCAATGACCAACGCCACCCATTCATCACTCGAGCCCACCCATGACACCTGAACAATTCCTCGCCAAAGTCGCGTTCGTGAAGCAGCGACAACCTGCCTGGTTCATGGCCCAAGACCCTGACTGCGCAACCCTGCAGGCCGTGCATGACGCCGAGCAGTCACTTGGGGTGAAACTGCCTGCGCCCTACGTGCTGTTTGCTACCCGTCTGAATGCCGGGTATTTCGCCTTCATCAACCTGTTTTCCGTCGCCCCGGACAGCGACTGGAACATCGTGGCCCGCAACGCCGAGTTTGATCTTCCGGATGACATCGTGGCGTTCAGCGACGATGGAACAGGCGGCTACTATGCCTTTCGAATCGACAATGGTCGCTGCCTCGAGCAGGTGGTCTACCACGATACCGATACCGGCGAAACCCAGGACACCGGGCAGGGCTTTTTCGATTTCGTGATCGAGCACGCCTTCCAACCGGAATACTTCGGCCTGCAGCTGCCCTGATCACCCCGTCACTTTGCACGGCGCAACTGACCAATCCACGCGGGAAACGCCCCCACATGAGCAACGCTGCCACAGCGGTATGGAACGCCAGAGTCGCCATCGAACAGCACGACCTGGGTCAACTGCAACAGATCCTTGCTCCGCAGCCCGAACTGGCCACGCTGTCGATCAACACCGAGCCCGGCTACCGCAGCCTGATGCACATCGCCGCCGCCAGCGGCAACCTCGAGGCCTGCCTGTACCTGCGCGAGCTGGGCGTTGCAGTGGACGCGGCGGCCCGCCGGGAAGCCCGCGCCACCCCGCTGGGCGAAGCGGCCGCCAGCGGCCAGCTGGCCACCGTAACCTGGCTTATGCAGCAAGGCGCCCGGGTCGATGGCGCGCCGGAGGCGGTGGCCAACCCGCTGCTCAATGCGGTGCGCTTCGGCCACCTGAGTGTGGCCGAGCAGCTGCTGCAGGCCGGGGCGGACGTCAATCGCCTGCATGCCAACCTGCACCAGACACCGCTGGATCTGGCCAAGGTCTGGAAGCACGTGGAGCTGCAGCAACTGCTTCAACGCAGCGGCGCCCAGGCAATGCTCGACAACAGCATCGACTGGTCCACACAGCACCTGGGTGCCATCGGCCATTACGTCAGCCAGACGGCCGGCCCGGTGTTGCCCATCGCTTACTGCCACGACGTGCAGGGGCACGCGGTGCAACTGCGCCTGGCCAACGTCGAAAACAAATGGCGCTACAAGTTGCTGTTCACCCTGGGGCTGGCCGACTTCGAGCCGCGCACCGAACTGTTCTTCTGCCTCACCGACAACTGGCCGGTCAGCGCCAGCGCCGCGCAGTCGGGTGCACCGCTGTCGTTTCCCATGAAGCTGCTGCTCAGCCTCGCCGGGCATGTGGTGGGTGGCGCTAGTATCGAAGAAGGGCTGGTACTGACAACGCAGAGCGAATTGGCCAGCACCCTGGCTTGGCCCAAAGGCATCGGCGCCGTGGTGGTGGTCGACTACGTCTGGAACCCGCAGGGGGCCGCCGACAGTGAAGCGATCAGCGACCCGGTCAAACTACTGATGCTGGTACCGGTGGCTGATAGCAAGCTCGGCAGCATCGCCACAGCGGCCAAGCTGGCCAAGTTCGTGGAAACAAAGCGCAGTGCACGCTGGAACGCCATCGCCCTGCCGTTTGAGGCATAAGCCTGTATGGCGTGGATGGCACCGGCTGCGCCGGTGCCATCCACCGCGTCGCCTGCTTCGCGGCTAAAGCCGCTCCCACAGGAACGGCGCTTGGTTCAGGCTTCGCGCGATCCTGTAGGAGCCGGCTTGCCGGCGATCACCGGCACAGCCGATGCCAGCATTCGCCTGTGCCGGCCCTATCGCCGGCAAGCCGGCTCCTACAAGGACTGCGTTTGGTTCGGGCTTTGCGCGGTCCTGTGGGAGCGGGCTTGCCCGCGATGCAGGCGGCGCGGTGGATGGCACCGGCTGTGCCGGTGATCGCCGGCAAGCCGGCTCCTACAGGGACCGCGTTTGCTTTGCGCTTCGCGCGGTCCTGTGGGAGCGGGCTAGCCCCGCGATGCAGGCGGCGCGGGGTTCGGGCTTTGCGCGCTACCGATTACCCGCGGGCAATCTCAACCTGCCCGTCGCTGATCCGCGCCGGCCACACCGGCAGCGCCTGCTGCGGGTCTTCCAGGCAGCGGCCGCTGGCCAGGCAGAAGTGCTGCTTGTACAGCGGCGCGGCCACCACTACCTCGCCGCCCAGGCTGCCCACCAGCCCGCGGCCGATGATGTTGGCGCCCGAGCGCGGGTCGCGGTTGCCCACCGCGTACAGCTCGCGGCCCTGGCCTGGCAGGTAGAACAGCGCCACCTGCTGGCCCTGGTGCCACACCACCACGCCGGAGTCGGCGACCAGGTCGTCGGCGGCGCATACTTCCAGCCAGTTCGTCTCAACCTTCACAGCAGCATTGGACAGGTTCATCACACAGCCTCCTCATGGGTGGGGATCAGGTGCAGCGCCGCCGCCGGGCGGCGCTGGCCGCGTTCGCGGACAAAGTGCACATCGGGGTCGGCGCGCTTGTCATTGACGAAGGTACGGAAGCGCTTGAGTTTTTCCGGGTCGCTCAGGGCATTGGCCCATTCGCATTCGTACTGCTCAACCACGTGCTGCATCTGCGCCTCAAGCTCGGCGGCCAGGCCCAGGCTGTCGTCCAGCACCACCTGTTTGAGGTAGTCCAGGCCGCCTTCGAGGTTCTCGCGCCATACCGAGGTGCGCTGCAGCTTGTCGGCGGTGCGGATGTAAAACATCAGCACACGGTCGATCAGGCGTACCAAGGTTTCGTCGTCAAGGTCGGTGGCAAACAACTCGGCGTGACGCGGGCGCATGCCGCCGTTGCCGCACACGTAGAGGTTCCAGCCCTTGTCGGTGGCAATCACGCCAATGTCTTTGCTTTGCGCCTCGGCGCACTCGCGGGTGCAACCCGACACCGCGAACTTGAGCTTGTGCGGGCTGCGCAGGCCCTTGTAGCGGTCTTCCAGGCGCAGGGCCATGGCCACGCTGTCCTGCACGCCGTAGCGGCACCAGGTGCTGCCCACGCAGGATTTCACCGTGCGCGTCGACTTGCCGTAGGCGTGGCCGGTTTCGAAGCCCGCCTCGATCAGCTCGCCCCAGATCAGCGGCAGCTCGTGCAACTGGGCGCCGAACAGGTCGATGCGCTGGCCGCCGGTGATCTTGGTGTAGAGGTCGTATTTTTTCGCCACCTGGCCGATGACGATGAGTTTTTCCGGGGTGATTTCGCCACCCGGGATGCGCGGCACCACCGAGTAGGTGCCGTTTTTCTGCATGTTGGCCATGAAGGTGTCGTTGGTGTCCTGCAGCGGCACCAGCGCCGGGTCCATGATCGGCTGGTTCCAGCACGAGGCGAGGATGTTGCCCACCGCCGGCTTGCAGATGTCACAACCCACATGCCCCTTGCCATGGCGCTCGAGCAGCTCGGCGAAGGTGCGGATGCCTTCCACCCGCACCAGGGCGTAAAGCTCCTGGCGGGTGTAGGCGAAGTGCTCGCACAGGCTCTTGTCCACGGTCACGCCACGGGCGGTGAGCTCGTGTTCGAACACCTGCTTGAGCAGCGCCGCGCAACCGCCGCAGCCGCTGGCGGCCTTGGTGCAGGCCTTGACCGAGGCAAGGTCGCCGCAGCCGCTGTCGATGGCCGCGCACACCGCGCCCTTGCTGACGTTGTGGCACGAGCAGATGGTCGCGCTGTCGGGCAAGGCATCGGCCCCCAGGGCCGGCGCGCCACCGCCTTGCGGCAGAATCAGTGCGGCCGGGTCGGCGGGCAGCTTGATGCCGTTCTGGGCGTACTGCAGCAGGGTGTCGTAGTAGCTGTTGTCGCCCACCAGCACCGCGCCGAGCACGTGCTTGCCGCTGGCATCCACCACCAGGCGGCGGTACGAGGCGTTGGCCTCGTCGATGAAGCGGTAGCTGCGCGCGCCGGGGGTGGCACCGTGGGCGTCGCCGATGGAGCCCACGTCCACGCCCAGCAGCTTGAGCTTGGTCGACATGTCGGCGCCGGTGAAGGCCTGGGCCTGCTCGCCCATCAGCAAGGCGGCCAGGTTACGGGCCATGGCATAGCCCGGGGCGACCAGGCCGAACACGCTGCCGTTCCACGAGGCGCACTCGCCGATGGCGAAGATGCGTGGGTCGCTGGTGGTGCAGTGGTTGTCGATCACCACCCCGCCACGGGCGGCGATGTCCAGGCCGCAGGCGCGGGCCAGGGCGTCCTGCGGGCGAATACCCGCCGAGAACACCACCAGGTCGGTTTCCAGGTGTTCGCCGCCGTCGAAGTTCATGCGGTAGCGGTAGTCGGCACCGGCGCTGATCGACTGGGTGGCGCGGGACAGGTGCACGCCCACGCCCAGGGCTTCGATCTGCGCCTTGAGCGCGGCGCCACCTTCGCTGTCCAGCTGCACCGGCATCAAGCGTGGGGCGAACTCCACCACATGGGCTTCCAGGCCCAGGGACTTGAGCGCGTTGGCCGCCTCCAGCCCGAGCAGGCCACCGCCCACCACCACGCCGCGGCGGGCCGAACCTGCGGCGGCGCGGATGGCGTCGAGGTCATCGAGGGTGCGGTAGACCAGGCGGGCATCGCCGGCCGAGCCTTCGATTGGCGGCACGAAGGGGTAGGAACCGGTGGCCAGTACCAGCTGGTCGTAGCCGTAGCGGCCCTCGGCGGTGACCACCTCGGCGCGTTCGCGGTCGATCTCCAGCACCGCCTCGCCCAGGTGCAGGTGCACGCCGCTACCGGGGTAAAACGCCTGGTCGCACAGGGCCAGGGTTTCGGCGCAACTGCCGGTGAAGTACTCGGACAGGTGCACGCGGTCGTAGGCGCGCTGGCGCTCTTCGCCGAACACATGCAGCTCGAAGCGCTCGAGCGCGCCGCGGGCCACCAGTTGTTCGACACAGTGGTGGCCGACCATGCCGTTGCCGACGATGACCAGTCGCCCTTTGGGTGCACCGCTCGCTGTTGCGTTCATAGCCGATCCTCGATCACGGAAAACAAAAAGGCGCCTGGAGCCGAAGCTCCAGGCGCCTTTGCCTGTACTCATCAGTGTGAGGCCCCTGGGCGATCGCCGTTGATCGGTGGGGCTGTTGTGCAGGTAACAAAGCAGGGAGTGTGCCAACACCCCTGCCGTTGCTGCCGGTGTCGCAGCTACAAGGCTATCGGTGAAGCTCGCAGGTTCACCGCAACCCCTGTGGGAGCGGGCTTGCCCGCGAAACAGGCGACTCGGTGGATGGCACCGGCTGTGCCGGTGTTCGCGGGCAAGCCCGCTCCCACAGGGGCCTGCTACTCATTCAAAAGGGGCTGCTGCATGAACACTGGCGAACCAACCCGGTGCAACCTTCCCCACTCTGGTGCACGTATCAATACACATCACGCCGATAACGCTTGTCCCGCCCCAGGGCTTCGACATAGGCCGCCGCCGCGTCGGCATCCATGCCGCCTTGCTCGGCCACCACCTGGCGCAGCGCGGCGTCGACATCCTTGGCCATGCGCTGGGCATCGCCGCACACATAAACGTATGCGCCTTTTTGCAACCAGTTCCACAACTCGGCGCCGTGCTCCAGCAGGCGATGTTGCACGTAGATCTTCTCGGCCTGGTCACGGGAGAACGCAGTGCTCAGGCGCAGGTGGCCGCTGGCTTCCCAGGCCTGTAGCTGCTCGCGGTAGTAGAAGTCGCAGGCAGCCTGCTGCTCGCCGAAGAACAGCCAGTTGCCGCCGCTGGCCCCACGCACTTCGCGCTCTTCCAAAAACCCCTTGAACGGCGCGATGCCGGTGCCGGGGCCGATCATGATGATCGGCGTGCTGTCGTCTTCGGGCAGGTGAAAATGCTTGGATGGCTGCGGAAAAATCGCCACCTCCAGTGCCCCGGCGCGGTCGGCGAGAAACGCCGAGCACACGCCCTTGCGCTCGCCGTAGCGCACGGTCGAGGTGGTCAGGTGCACCTGGCCTGGGTGGGCGGCGGGGCTTGAGCTGATGGAGTACAGGCGCGGCTGCAATGGCTTGAGCAGGGTCAGCCAGGTGGCCAGCGGCAGTTGTTGGGGGAAGGCGCGCAGCACATCAGCCAGTTGCCGGCCCCACAGCCAGTCCTTGAGTTCGGCCTTGTGCTCGGGCTGCAGCAAGCGCTGCAACTGTTCGTGGCCCTGGCTGAGCAGTTCGAGCTGCGCGGTGCTCACCCGGGTGATTTCCAGGTGGCGCTCCAGGGCGCTGGCCAGCGGCGTCGCTGCCTGGCCCTTGAGCTCGACCCTGGCCTCGCCGTCCAGTTGCATCAGCTCGAGCAGCTCTGCCACCAGCGCCGGGCAGTTGCGCGGCCACACGCCCAGGGCATCACCGGGCTGGTAGGTGAACCCGCTGTCGCGCAGGTCGAACACCATCTGCCGGGTTTCCTTGCTCGACCCTGGGCCATTGAGCAGGCGGTTTTCCAGCAGCGGCGCCAGCCAGGGCTGCTGCTTGCTGTAGCTGACGGTTTGCTCAAGCTGCGCAGGCGCAGCCTCGGTGCTGCCCAGTTGCCCGAGCAGTGCCTCCAGCCAGGCATTGAAGGCGTCGTCGAAATCCGGTTCGCAATCGACCCGCGCCAGCAACCGCTTGGCGCCGAGGTCGGCCAGGCGCTGGTCGAGCTTGCGGCCAAAGCCGCAGAACTGGTCGTAGCTCGAATCCCCCAGCGCCAGCACGGCATAAGGCAGCGTGGCGCAGTGCCCGCCCTCCTCGCCCTGCAATGCCTGCCAGAACGCCGCGCCGCTGTCGGGGGCCTCACCGTCACCGAAGGTGCTGGCGATCAGCAGCACGCTGGCGGCGCCCTGCAATTGCAACGGGCTCACTGCCTCCATGCAGCTCAGTTCCACGGCCAGGCCGGCACCGCGCAGCCGCTCGGCGCAGCGTTCGGCCAAGGCCTCGCCATTGCCGGTTTGCGAAGCCCACAGCACCCGGTGCGGCGGCGCCTGCTGCAACACCTCCTGTACCGCCGGCGCCGGTTGGGCGAACAGCCCGGCCAGCAGGCCATCGACGAACAACCGCCGGCTGGGCACCAGCGGCGCACTGGCCGGCAGGCTCGGCACGCCCTCGGCGCGGGCCTGGCCCAAGCCCAGCAGAAAGCCTTGCAGGTAATGGCGCTCGTCCTCGGCCAGCACCGGGGCCGGCAAGGCGTCCAGGCCGAGCAGGCGGGACAGGGTGGCGGTCGGCATGCTGGTGGGCTCCGAAGGGGTGGCGGTGGTCAGGTCGAGGGTGTCGATGCGTTCGCCGGCCACCCGCTCCAGGGCCACGGCGCAGTGCTTGAAGGCCGGTTGCAGCGAGGTGGGGTCGACGGCATCGCAGGTCACGGCGTTGATCGCCCATTGCTCGCCGTACAGGTCGTTCCAGTGAAACGGCGCGAAGCAGCCGCCGGGCAGCACACGGTCGCTGAGCCGGGCCGGCAACACGGCCTGGCCGCGGCGCGAGCGGATCGCCACCTGGTCTTTGTCGCGCACGCCCAGGCGGCGGGCATCATCGGGGTGAAGCTCGACGAAGGGGCCGGGCTCAAGCTTGTTCAGGCTCGCCACCTTGCCGGTCTTGGTCAGGGTGTGCCACTGGTGCTGCACGCGCCCGGTGTTGAGCACGAAGGGGAAGGCCTCGTCCGGCAGCTCGGCTGGCGGCAGCCAGGGCCGGGCGAAGAAGCGCGCCTTGCCGCTGGGGGTGGGGAAAGCCAGCGCCGGCTGTGTGCCATCGGCCTCCTGCAGCAACTGCTGGCTGACACCATCGTTGTGGTAACGCTGCGGGCTGCGGTCATCATCACGCCCAGGGGCGCACGGCCATTGCCGGGGTTGCTGACGCAGCTCGGGGTAGCCGATGCCGCGCAGGTCGTAGCCGGTGGCCGGGTTCCAGAAGCGGCGGATTTCGTCGTACACCGCTTCGGCGTCGGGGTAGTCGAAGGCCTCGCTGTAGCCCATGGCGCAGGCGATGCGGGCGATGATGCGCCAGTCCTCCAGGCTGTCGCCGGGGGGCTCGACGGCGCGTGGCATCAGGGTGAGGTTGCGCTCGCTGTTGATCATCACCCCCTCGCCCTCGGCCCACAGCGCGGCGGGCAGCAGAATGTCGGCGTAGCGGTTGGTCTCGCTGTCGAGAAAGGCATCCTGGCAGATCACCAGTTCAGCCTGGGTGAGGCCGTCGATCACCTGCTGGCGGTTGGCGACACTGGCCACCGGGTTGCTGCAGATGATCCAGCAGGCCTTCACCTCGCCGGCTTTCATCTGCTCGAACAGCGCCACGGTGCCCTCGCCGCCTTCGCTGCGCAGGCTGCCAGCCGGCAACTGCCACTGCTGCTCGACGAACGTCCGGTCAGCCTCGACCTGCGCCGAGCGCTGCCCCGGCAAACCCGGCCCCATGTAGCCCATCTCGCGCCCGCCCATGGCGTTGGGCTGGCCGGTAAGCGAAAACGGCCCGCTGCCAGGGCGGCAGATGGCGCCGGTGGCCAGGTGCAGGTTGCACAGCGCGTTGCTGTGCCAGGTGCCGTGGATGCTCTGGTTCAGGCCCATGGTCCAGCAGCTCATCCACTCGCCGGCCGCGCCGATCAGCCGGGCAGCCTGTTCAATGGCTTCGGGCGCAAGGCCGGTGATGGCCGCGACGCGCTCGGGGGTGTAGTCGGCAAGAAACGCCGGCATGTCATCCCAGCCTTCGGTATGCCGGGCGATGAACGCGGCGTCGGTATGGCCGTTCAGGTGCAGCAGGTGCAGCAGGCCGTTGAGCAGCGCCATGTCGGTGCCCGGGCGCAGTTGCAGGAACAGGTCGGCCTTGTCGGCGGTGGCACTGCGCCTGGGGTCGACGACGATCAACTTGGCCCCGGCCTTGAGCCGGTCGAGCAGGCGCAGAAAGAGGATGGGGTGACAGTCGGCCATGTTCGCGCCGATCACCAGAAACACCTCGGCGCGCTCGAAATCCTGGTAGCTGCCGGGCGGGCCGTCGGCGCCCAGCGACTGCTTGTAGCCGCTGCCGGCACTGGCCATGCACAGCCGCGAGTTGGACTCGATATGGCGGGTGCGAATAAACCCCTTGGCCAGCTTGTTGGCCAGGTACTGGGCCTCGAGCGACATCTGCCCGGACACGTACAGGGCCACGGCGTCAGGGCCGTGCTGGTCGATGATCGCGCGCAGGCGCGCGGCCGCCTCGTCGATGGCCGCCGGCATGGCGCTGCGCACCGGCTGCTGCTGGCGCTGGCGGCGCACGAAGGCCTGGGCCATGCGCCCGGCGTCCAGCGGCACATGGGCGGTAAGGCCCTTGGTGCACAGGCGGCCGAAGTTGCTGGGGTGCTGCTTGTCGCCGCTGACCTTGACCACCTTGCCGTCGCGCACGCTCATGACGATGCCGCACCCGACCCCGCAATACGGGCAAACGCTGCGTACCTCGCTGCTGCTCATCGACGATCTCCTGCAGAAACGGCAAAGGCGCCGGCTGCCCCGCCTGCTGATGGCAAGCGGGGCAACACGGCGCCTTCGTCGTGATGAATAGCGGCCATCGTCGTTGATGGCCTGGATACCTGAGCGAGAGCAAATCCCGGGCCAACCCCATTCCCCTGTAGGAGCCGGCTTGCCGGCGATGGGGACGGCTGCCCTCATGCACCTCAATGGTGAATCACGCACCAACAGGTGGCACTTGCTCACCCCAAGACGATATGATCCATATACGTTTCATATACAAAGGTACCCCCCAATGGGCATCGTCAAGATCTGCGACGACCTCCACGAAGACCTGCGCATCGCCAGCGCCGCCCTGTCGCGCTCGATCAACGCCCAGGCCGAACACTGGATCCGCATCGGCATGCTGGCCGAGCTGCACCCCCAGGCCACCTACCAGGAACTGCTGCGCCAGCTGCTGCGTCAGGAGCAGGCCAAGCTCAAGGAACTGCTGCAATGAGCAAGGTGATTCTCAAGGGCCCCGCCGAGCTTGCCCTGATGCGCCGTGCCGGCGACCTGCTGGCCCAGGTGTTCGCCCACCTGGACGGTTTTATCCGCCCCGGGGTGAGCACCCTGCAGATCAACGACTGCGCCGAGGCGTTCATCGTCGAGCAGCTCAAGGCACGGCCGGCGAGCAAGGGGCAGTACGGTTTCCCCTACGCCCTGAACACCTCGGTGGACCATGTGGTGTGCCATGGCATGCCGAGGGCTGACGAGGTGCTGGCCGAGGGTTCGATCGTCAATGTGGATATCACCCTGGAACAGGGCGGCTACATTGCCGACTCGTCGAAGATGTACTGCATCGGGCAGATCAGCGCGGACGCGCAGCGGCTGGTGGACACCACCTACCAGGCGCTGTGGAAAGGCATCGAGCAGGTACGCCCGGGGGCGACCCTCGGGGACGTCGGCCATGCCATTCAGGTGCATGCCGAGGCGGCGGGCTACAGCGTGGTGCGCGAGTACTGCGGGCATGGCATCGGCCAGCAGATGCACGAGGCGCCCGAGGTGCTGCACTTCGGTGAGCGCGGGATGGGGCTGAAGCTGCAGCCGGGGATGGTGTTTACCATCGAGCCGATGATCAACCAGGGCGGGCGCGGGACCCGCGGGTTGCGCGATGGGTGGACGGTGATTACCCGGGACCGGAGTTTGTCGGCGCAGTGGGAGCATACGGTGGCGGTGACCGAGAGCGGGTATGAGGTTTTGACCTTGCGGGGGGAGGAGCGGGGGTAGGGTTTGGGGTTTATCTTTGCCATCCCTTTCAAGGTGTTCGCGTGAGGGCTGGCAGGTGTTCGGCGAAGGTTCGCGTCAGGGCTGACAGGTGCTCGCCACAGCCTTTGCAGCGCCTATGAGATCGAGCGCCGCCCGCGCGGCGCTTCGCGGGTAAACCCGCTCCCACAGTTTGTTTCGGGCCAGTCTCTCCTGTGCCGGTACCGGGGCCGCCTTGTTTGTACGACGCGGTTTCAAGGTGGGCCCCACATGACTCAAGACAGGCGCCAGGGCAGGCGCTGGTACCTGCACAGGAATAATTGGCCCGAAACAAACTGTGGGAGCGGGTTCACCCGCGAAGCGCCGCGCGGGCGGCGCTCGATCTCATAGGCGCTGCAAGGTCTGTGGCGAGCACCTGTCAGCCCTGACGCGCCCCCCCGCCGAACACCTACCAGCCCCGCCCCCGATTACCCCGCCACACCCCATTGCATTACAATCCCCAGCGCCCCAGCAAGGACCCCATCATGGACGAACCCGCACAAAACTGGCTGCATGCCCTGTCAGCCCCCATGGCCGCCCTGAACGGCGCCAGCTACACCGCCCCCGACTACTACGAAGACGAAGAGCAAGCCGACCTCGAACGCTGGTGGGGCATCAGCAACCGCGCCCAGTTGCTCGGCATGCTGGGCATGGCCGACACCGGCCACGCCACCGAGCTGGCCGGCGCCTACTGGCAATACCAACGCTGCCTGCCCAGCCAGTGGCAAGCCCTGCTCGACAGCCTCGAACCGCGCCAGCGCATCCTGCACCAGTACGCCGCCCACACCTTCCCCGACTGCGGCCCCGGCGGCACCCGCGCCTGGGACCTGGCGCGCATGGGCTACCTGCTGCGCGCCGGGCTGAAAAAAGGCTACATCAGCCTCGACGAAAGCCTCTACCTGCATTACCGCCTGGCCCTGCGCGCCCGCCACTACTACAACCGCTGGGACCGCTACCTGGCCGGCTACCTGTTCGGCAAGGCGCTGTGGAACATCGCCAACGACAGCAGCGACGAGCAACTGGCCGCAGGCCTGGAGCGCCAAGGCAGCGACCACTGGAACCGCTGCATCGTGCTCAACCTGCGCCACGGCGCCCAGGACCTGCTGGCCGGGCTGCCATGGGACATGGAGCTGCCCGAACCACCCCGCCCCGCCACGCTGGAAGAGGACTGCTGGTCATGAGCTGCTGGATTCGCCTGGGCATCGAACCGACCCAGGACCTCGATGCCATTCGCCTGGCCTACCGCGGCCGCTTGCCGGCGCACCACCCCGAGACCGACCCGGAAGGCTTCCAGGCCCTGCGCGAAGCCTACGAACAGGCTCTGCGCCTGGCCCGCGAGCCTGATGCCGCGCAAGAAGCGCAGCCAACGTCGCAACCAGAAGCCACCCCCCCTGCCCTGCAGCGCTTCTACGACCTGCTCGAAGACCCGGCCCAGCGCTTCGACCCGCAGGCCTGGCAAAGCTACATCGCCGCGCTGGACGACCTGCCGCTGGACGAACTCGACCAGCTCAGCGGCCAGTTGCTGCACACCCTGTACGACTGCGGGCCGTTGTCCCACCACTGCGCCGGCCTGCTGGCCCGACGCCTGGCCTGGGCCGACCAGCTGTTGCGCCTGGACCACCCGCAACACGCCGAAGCCCTGCTCGACCGCCTGGAGCAGCCCGACCCGTTCGACACCGCGCTGATGCGCGACTGGCCGGCCACCGCGCAGATGGAAGCGCTGTGGTACCTGCGCAGCCTCGAATTCTGCTACCAGCAACGGCCGCTGTTCGAGTACGAAGAATTCGCCAACGAGCACACCTGCCTGGCACTGCCCGATGACCCGGCGCTGATCCAGCGCCTGATGCAGCAGTTCTGCCACGCCGGCGTGGCCAGCCCGAGCTTTTACGAGCAGTTGCTGGAGCGCCAGGCCCAGGGCGAAGACAGCGCCGACCTGCTCTACCTGCTGGCCCGCCAGGCCAGCGCCCTGGGCGCCGAGCAGGATGCCCTGGGCTACTGGCTGCGCCTGTACCGCGAGCACCAGCACCCGCAGGCCGAACGCTGGCTGATCGACATCTGCTCGCGCGACCAGCCACTGCGCCTGCCGCTGCTGATCCAGGCCCTGGACCGCCAGCAAACCCCGACCAACTGGCCAACCGACCTGGCTGACCCGGCCCAGGCCTGGGGCAGCCCCGGGCAATCGCCGCAAACCTTGATGCGCTGGTCGGCGGCGGCACGCCTGCAACTGGACGGCATCGCCGGGCTGTTCATCGACTGGCGCCTGGACGGCGATGACGAACTGCCGTTGCTGGCCTGGCTGCTGCAGGAACAGGACGACCGCGAACTGCAGCAGTTGTATTGGCATGCCTGGGCCTTGCAACGCGGTGAAACCGGGCTGCTGCGCCTGGTGCTCGCCCACCGCCCGGGCGAGCACCCGCTCGATGCACTGATCGTCGAAGGCCTGCAGCGCCAGGCCACCCAGCAAATCCACTGGCTGGAACAATCCCCGGTGGCCCAGGCGCTGCAGCACTACTGCCTGAGCGTCACCCCCGAGGCGCCACTGCCCGCCGGCCTGCTCGAAGACGCCACCCGCCCGCTGTGCCGCGAATGGCTGCGGCGCATGCGCCGCTACACCGCCCAGGCCATCTACGAGCTCAACTGCAACTTCGAGATGCAGCGCATGTTCACCGTGCCCTTCGCCATGCACATGCAGGGCCGCATCGCCGAGGACGGGATCATCCTGCCAACGATGCCCAAGGGCGAGGAGCTGTGGGAATGGCACCGCCAGCAGCTGTTCATGCTGGCGATGATCGAACAGCCTACACGCTGGCTGGCGCTGATCGACCCGGCCGTTACCTGCCAATTGCAGTACCCCGATGACCACCCGTTCGCCGCCACCCACGCACGCCTGCTGCAGCACCAGGGCGGCGGCCTGCTGGGTAGCCTGGAGCGCCAGGACCCGGTGCAGGCGATTATCGCGGCACGCCTGGCGACCCTTGAGCAGGCCTTGAAAAGCGCACGGCTGCCCGGCGCGGCGCAGTTGCTCGACTGCCTGGACAACGATGACGGCAGCCTGAGCGAGCGCAACACCCTGAGCTACGTACTGCTGTGCGCGGTGCTTTACCACGACCGCTCGCTGGACGAAGCCCAGCACGCCTCGTTGCACCAGCGCCTGATGGCGGTATCAGTGCCAGGCGACTGGTTCGAGCCTTGGCGCCAAGGGCTGCTCGAAGGCAAGATCCGCCGCCCCCC
Source organism: Pseudomonas sp. NPDC089406 (assembly GCF_044900265.1). Classification (NCBI taxonomy): domain Bacteria; kingdom Pseudomonadati; phylum Pseudomonadota; class Gammaproteobacteria; order Pseudomonadales; family Pseudomonadaceae; genus Pseudomonas; species Pseudomonas sp. NPDC089406. Next base: position 53,955 of record NZ_JBJDNC010000035.1, read on the forward strand.
GGCTCAGGCCCTGCGCGAGCTGGGCATGGAGCAGCGATTGGTGCGTAATTTGCTGGAAGCACTGGAGTCGCTGCTGGTTCATTGCACCCCGCCCAAGACCCGTGTGCTGCTTGCGCTGCAGCGAGTCAAGGATGAGCCACGGGAAAACCCGGCCCTGCGCTGCGCGATCATGGCCGTGCTTGGCTGGGCCGAGCGCATGCTGGCCAACGACCTGAGCGAGCCACCGGCCAAGGTGTGGGAATTCTGGAAGCTCAAAAGCCGCCTGAACCGCACGGGCTTTGCCTTGCACCTGCTGGCCGCGATCCTCAGCGGCTTTTTGCTGAAGCTGCTGCCGGCGATGATGGCGGTGACGGTGATATTGGTGATCAGTGGCGCCCTGCGCCGCCTGCGTGACTGCGGCCAGGGCGTGCCGTCACTGCTCGGGGTGCTGGTGCTCAGCCGGGTGTTCCCGGGGCTGGCGCTGGTGCTGCTGGCAGTGCCCGGCAACAAGCTGCCCAACCGCTATGGCCCGGTACCCGGCGAAGCCACCCCGCTGCAAGGTGGCCTGCAGGCCACCTTGCGCCGCCTCAACGGTCAGTAGCGCAGTTCGTCGAGCGCCTGGCTCAGGGCCTGGCGCTCGCGGCTGATCTCTGCGGCCTGCTGCCCGGACAACACCTGGTTGAAGGCATCCAGCCAACTGGCGATCAGCTCGCGCTCATCGCCCAGGCTCTGCATCCAGGCCCGCTCGAGGCGTGCCAGCAGGGTGCGGTTGGGCAGCGTGTCGCGGGGGTGGATCTTGAGCTTGGCCAGGCGCTCCTGACTGGCCTGGCGCGCCTCGGCATCCAGCCCGGTGGGGCTGCGGTCGATGCTGTGGCTGTGCTTCTGGCCGCTCTCGATGAAGGTGACGTCCACTTCCAGCAGGCCGTTGATGTCGTAGCTGAAGCGCACGTCCAGCGACTGGATTTCACCGGTGGGCTGCAACGGGATCTCGAAGCTGTCCACCAGGATGTTGTCGCGCACCCAGGGCCGCTCGCCCTGGTACACGGCGATGCGCACCACCTTTTGCTCGGCATGGCCGCTGTAGAAGCGCTGCACCCGCGACGTCGGGATCACCGTGTTGCGCTCGATGATCGGCGAAAACGCCCCGCTGACTTCTTCGCCGCGGCTGGAGGCGATGCCCAGGGTGTAGGGGCAGACGTCGGTCAGGATCAACTCGTCGATGGCCGAGTCGCGGGCCTTGCAGGCGGCCTGGCTGGCGGCGCCGAGGGCGACGATGGTGTCTGGGTCCAGATGGCGGTACGGCAGGCGGCCGAACAGCTTGGCCACCAGTTGCTGCACCTGCGGCATGCGCGTGGCGCCGCCCACCAGCACCAGGCTGTCCAGCTCTTTGGGGCTCAGCCGCGCATCGCGCAGGGCCTGCTCGATGGGCGCGCGCACCCGCGCCAGCAGCGGCGCCCAGATGGACTGCAGCTTGAGTTCGTCGACCTGCCATTCACGGGGCTGGCCATCGCCGTTCCAGCGCAAGCTGCCAGTGCCCTCGCCCGCCTGGCGCTTGAGCTGCTCGACGGCGTCGTACAGGCTGGCCAGGGCCTGGGGCTCCAGCGCTTCGGCCTTGAGCTCCCAATCGCGCAGGCAGGCCTGCAGCAGTGCCTCGGTGAAGTCTTCACCGCCCAGGTAGTTGTCGCCGGTGGAGGCATGCACCTCGATCAGCGGCAGGGCGTATTCCAGCACGGTGACGTCGAAGGTGCCGCCGCCTAAGTCGAACACCAGGGTGCGCTCGAACTTCTGCTCGTGCAGGCCGTAAGCCATGGCGGCGGCGGTCGGTTCGTTGATCAGCCGCTGCACCTTGAGCCCGGCAAGCTCTGCGGCGAACACCGTGCGCTTGCGTTGCTCGTCGCTGAAATAGGCCGGCACCGAAATCACCGCCTCGTTCACCGGGCAGCCGAGATAGGCTTCGGCATCCTGCTTGAGCGCGCCCAGCACCAGGGCCGAGAGCTCTTCAGGGGTGAAGCGGTGTTCGCCCAGGGCATAGCGCTTGTCGCTGCCCATGAAACGCTTGAAGGCGGCGGCGGTAAGCTGCGGGTGGGTGGTCAGGCGGGCCCGGGCGGCCTGGCCGACCAGAATGCTGCCGTCGTCGTCGACACTGACCACCGAAGGGGTCAGCACGTCGCCCAGGGCATTGGGGATCAGTTGCGCCTGCCCATCACGCCAAACGGCGATCAGGCTGTTGGTGGTGCCCAGGTCGATACCCAGGAGCGGAGGCGTTGCGGGGGGAGAGAGGCTGGCATCCTGCATGGTCGGTCTCTTGCTTGCGGAAAGACCCGACGCCCGGCCTGGCGGCCTTGGCGGCGGACAGGGGCATTCTGACGCAATGCCGGAAACAAAAAAAGCGACCCTAAGGTCGCTTTTTCTGTTGCCTCAAGGTGTTCAGTGGGCCTTGAAGCATAATATGGCGCGGCGGACGGGACTCGAACCCGCGACCCCCGGCGTGACAGGCCGGTATTCTAACCGACTGAACTACCGCCGCGCTATACATCGAGTGGTGGGTGATGACGGGATCGAACCGCCGACCCTCTGCTTGTAAGGCAGATGCTCTCCCGGCTGAGCTAATCACCCTTCGTCTCGGTGTGGCGCGCATTCTACGGAGGAGCCCCCACCCTGGCAAGCACTTTTTTCAAATTATTTTGAATATTTTTCAAAGACCTAGCGCACCCCCGGTTTTCCTCCTTATTAGTACGCTGCTGGCCCTCTGACAGGGTTGGCCTGGAAGCACTGCTCGGAGAATAATGCCCGCCTTATGTATTAAGGAGAGATTCCCCCCCATGTGGTTCAAGAACCTGCTGCCCTACCGCCTGACCCAGGATGTCCCGTTCGAGCCTGAAGCACTGGAAGCCGCCCTGGCCAGCAAGCCGGCCCGCCCCTGCGCCAGCCAGGAACTGACCACCTATGGTTTCGTCGCCCCGTTCGGCAAGGGCGAAGACGCGCCGCTGGTACACGTCAGTGGCGAGTTCCTGCTGATTGCTGCACGTAAGGAAGAGCGCATCCTGCCCAGCAGCGTGGTCAACGACGCGGTGAAGGAGAAGGTCGAGGAGATCGAGACCGAGCAGATGCGCAAGGTCTATAAGAAGGAGCGCGACCAGATCAAGGACGAGATCATCCAGGCCTTCCTGCCGCGCGCGTTCATCCGCCGCTCGATGATCTTCGCCGCCATCGCCCCGCGCCAGGGCCTGGTGCTGGTCAACTCGGCCAGCGCCAAGCGCGCCGAAGACCTGCTGTCGACCCTGCGCGAAGTGATGGGCTCGCTGCCGGTGCGCCCGGTCAGCGTGAAGATCGCCCCGGTGGCGACCATGACCGACTGGGTCAAGTCGCAAAGCCCGGCGCCGGACTTCTTCGTACTGGACGAGTGCGAACTGCGTGACACCGCCGAAGACGGCGGCATCGTGCGCTGCAAGCGCCAGGACCTGACCGGCGAAGAGATCCAGCTGCACCTGAGCACCGGCAAGGTGGTCACCCAACTGGCCCTGGCCTGGCAGGACAAGCTGTCGTTCGTGCTGGACGACAAGACCGTGATCAAGCGCCTGAAGTTCGAGGAGCTGCTGCAGGAGCAGGCCGAGCAGGACGCAGGCGATGAAGCCGCGCAGCAGTTCGATGCCAGCTTCCAGCTGATGATGATGACCCTCCGCGAGTTCCTGCCGGCGCTGTTCGAGGCGCTGGGTGGCGAGGAGATCCCGCAGGGGGTCTGACAGCAGCGGCAAGCTTCGAGCTGAAAGCTGCAAGAGCAATCAAAAGCATCCGCGGCGCCTGATCAGGCGCCGCTTTCACTTACAGCTTGAAGCTTGCAGCTTGAAGCTGAACCGGAGGTTCTGCCCCATGCGCGCCCTCGCCGCCCTCAGCCGCTTCGTCGGCAACACCTTCGCCCTCTGGGTGCTGGTGTTCGCTATCCTGGCCTTCCTCATGCCGCAATGGTTCATCGCGCTCAAGGTGGCCATCGTGCCACTGCTGGGCCTGGTGATGTTCGGCATGGGCCTGACCCTCAAGCTCGACGACTTCGCCGCTCTGGCCCGCCAACCGTGGCGGGTGGCGTTGGGGGTGGTGGCGCATTTCGTGATCATGCCGGGCATGGCCTGGCTGCTGTGCCAGCTGTTCCACCTGCCGGCCGAGATCGCCGTGGGGGTGATCCTGGTGGGCTGCTGCCCGAGCGGCACGGCCTCCAACGTGATGGTCTGGCTGTCCCGCGGTGACCTGGCACTGGCAGTGGCCATCGCGGCGGTGACCACCCTGCTGGCGCCCCTGCTGACCCCGGCGCTGATCTGGTTCCTCGCCTCGGCCTGGCTGCCGGTCTCGTTCATGGACATGTTCTGGTCGATCCTGCAGCTGGTGATGCTGCCGATCGTGCTTGGCGTGCTGGCCCAGCGCCTGCTGGGCGCACGGGTGCAGGCGGCGGTGCAGGTACTGCCGCTGGTGTCGGTGGTGAGCATCGTGATGATCGTCTGCGCGGTGGTGGCGGCCAGCCAGGCCAAGATCGCCGAATCCGGCCTTCTGATCATGGCGGTGGTGATGCTGCACAACAGCTTCGGCTACCTGCTGGGGTATCTGACCGGCAAGTTCTGCAAGCTGCCGCTGGCCCAGCGCAAGGCGCTGGCGCTGGAGGTGGGCATGCAGAACTCCGGGCTTGGCGCGGCGCTGGCGGCGGCGCACTTCTCGCCTTTGGCGGCGGTGCCCAGTGCGCTGTTCAGCGTGTGGCACAACATTTCCGGCGCGCTGCTTTCTACCTGGTTCCGGCGGATGAAAGAGCCTGAAATCCTTGACGGGGAGCTGGCGCAGCCCCGTTGAAGGCACTACCCGGCTGCAACGGCAGCAGGAAGCCCCTCCTGCTGCCGCCTCTTCCCGCATCGCCATAACTTGCCCTCGCCTGAACACCTCAGGCCCTTCGACACAGGAGCAAGCCAATGGACGAATCCAGACTCGACACCTCGAAAAGCTTCATCGCCGACCTTTACCTGATCAAAAATGGCACAAGATGCCCGATACGCATCAGCGACAGCGGATGGCTGCAGGTCATGCAGGGGCAGGTACTGCCCACCACCCTCTGGTTCGGCTGCTATCAGTTGGAGGACGGCGAGGGCTACATCATCAAGGAATACACCAAGGGGGGCAGCCAAAATGGCAGTGTCCTGAGCCTGAACCACAATGACTACCTGGGCTTCTATGCCGATGCACAAAGGATCTGGGCCATTCATCACCTTGATGGTCGCGAGCTGGTACCACGAGGCACACCCGAGGCCTCGGTGTCGATTTCGACCAAGGGCGGCAGGCGTTGGACTGCCAGCGGCAACGACGTCAAGGCCCTGAAAGGTGCAGGCAGCGAACTGCTGGTGCACATCCACAAGATTGGCGTGTATCGGTTCTGAACCCAGGCGCGGCTTGCCCGCAGCGCTGACGTTGGGCACCATGGCAGCCACGGTGAGGACGGCCTCACGACGCATTGCGTGACATTCAAGGGGACGGCCCCATCCTTCAACACGATGGAGACTCACCATGTCCTGGATCATCCTGTTCTTCGCCGGCCTGTTCGAGGTTGGCTGGGCCGTTGGCCTGAAATACACCGACGGCTTCACCCGCCCACTGCCCACTGTTCTGACCGTTGCCGCCATGGCCGTGAGCCTGGGCCTGTTGGGCCTGGCCATGAAGGAGCTGCCGCTGGGCACCGCTTATGCCATCTGGACCGGTGTGGGTGCGGTGGGTACGGTGATCGCCGGGATCATTCTGTTCGGCGAGTCCATGGCGCTGGTGCGCTTGCTCAGCGTTGCGCTGATCGTCACCGGCCTGATCGGCCTGAAAGTCAGCGCCAGCTGACTTGCCCCCTTGCCGGCGATTGGGCCCTGGCAGACAACATCGCTGCCTGAACGGGCCTCATCGCCGGCAAGCCGGCTCCTACAGGGGCGGCACAAATCCCCAGCTATGCCTCAGCGCAGGTCACCGCGCAACTGGCTGACTTGCTCACGCAGCGCATCGGGCTTGGCCGCCTCGGCCGCAATGGCCGGGCCGGCAACGATGGTCACCCGCGACCACAAACGCTTGAACAAGCCCTTGTTCGGGTCACGGCTGAAGAAGCTGCCCCACAGCCCCTGCAATGCCAGCGGAATCACCGGCACCGGGGTTTCTTCGAGGATGCGCTTGACCCCGCCCTTGAACACATCGATTTCACCGTCCGCACTCAGCTTGCCCTCGGGGAAGATGCACACCAGCTCGCCCTCAGCCAGGTATTGGGCGATGCGAGCGAAGGCACGCTCGTAGGTAGCTTCGTCCTCGCCACGCCCGGCAATGGGGATGGCGCCAGCGGTGCGGAACACGAAGTTGAGCACCGGCAGGTTGTAGATCTTGTAATACATGACGAAGCGGATCGGCCGGCGGATGGCCCCGCCCAGCAGCAACGCATCGACGAACGAGACATGGTTGCACACCAGCAGTGCAGCGCCTTCGTCCGGGATGCGCTCCAGCTCACGGTGCTGCACCCGGTACATCGAGTGGCTGAGCAACCAGATGAGAAAGCGCATGGTGAACTCGGGCACGATGCGGAAAATGTACGCGTTGACCGCGATGTTCAACAGCGACACCACCAGGAACAGCTGCGGGATGCTCAGCTTGAACAGGCTCAACAGCACGATGGTGACGATCGCCGACACCACCATGAACAGCGCGTTGAGAATGTTGTTGGCGGCAATCACCCGGGCCCGCTCGCCCTCGGCCGTGCGCGCCTGGATCAACGCATACAGCGGCACGATGTAGAAGCCGCCGAACACGCCCAAACCGACGATCGACAGCATGATCCACCAGGCCTGATGCATGCCCAGCAGGGCCAGCCAGTCGTGGGCCACCTCGGTGGCCGGCACATCACCCGAATGCCACCACCACAGCAGCCCGAACAGGGTCAGGCCGAACGAGCCGAACGGCACCAGGCCGATCTCGACCTTGCGCCCGCTCAGGCGCTCGCACAACAGCGAACCCACGGCGATGCCTACCGAGAACAAGGTCAGCACCAGGGTGACCACGGTCTCGTCGCCGTGCAGCCAGTCCTTGGCGTAGGCCGGGATCTGCGTGAGGTAGATGGCGCCGACGAACCAGAACCACGAGTTGCCGACGATCGAGCGCGACACCGCCGGGGTTTGCCCCAGGCCCAGGCGCAGGGTGGCCCAGGACTGCTTGAAGATGTTCCAGTCCAGTTGCATTTGCGGCGCGGCGGCGGCAGCGCGCGGGATCCAGCGGCTGGCCAGGTAGCCGAGCACCGCGGTACCGACCACCCCGCCGGCCACCACCGTGGCGTAGCTGCTGGAGGACATCATCACCCCGGCGCCGATGGTGCCGGCGAGGATCGCCAGGAAGGTGCCCATTTCCACCAGGCCGTTGCCACCCACCAGCTCTTCTTCACGCAGCGCCTGGGGCAGGATCGAATACTTCACCGGGCCGAACAGCGCCGAGTGGGTGCCCATGGCGAACAGCGCCACCAGCATCAGTTCCAGGTGGCCGGTGATGAAGCCGGCGGCACCGACGGCCATGATGGCAATTTCGGCCAGCTTGATGGCGCGGATCAGCCGGTCCTTGGCGAACTTTTCACCAAACTGCCCGGCCAACGCCGAGAACAAAAAGAACGGCAGGATGAACAGCAGCGCGCACAGGTTGACCCAGATCGAGCGGTCACCCTCGAGGCTGAGCTTGTAGAGGATCGCCAGGATCAGCGACTGCTTGAACAGGTTGTCGTTGAAGGCACCCAGCGACTGGGTGATGAAGAACGGCAGGAAGCGCCGCTTGCCGAGCAGGGTGAATTGCGAGGGGTGACTCATCGTCCGTGTACCTGGTTGGGCTTTGTCATTGGAGGCACGCACAGCGCGGGAAGCCACAAATCTGCACGTTTTCGGCCACCGCAGGCAAGCCGCAGGCGCGATCTCGGAACGGTCCGACATTGCGCGATATCACAATGACATCACCTTTTCACAATCTTCCGTTCAGATTTGGCGTATCCTGCCGACAATTCATATAGATGACTGTATCTAACAGAAGGAACAGACCTCCGGTCTCCCCACACGCATAAGAAAAGGAGCTCAGCAGCACATGTTCAGGTGGTTCGGCGATCTTAAGATCGCGCACAAACTCGCCCTTGGCTTCGGCCTGGTCCTCACCCTCGCCCTGGCGCAGTCGCTGGTCAGCTGGGACGGCTTGTCCAGCCTGGTACGGCGCAGCGAGGTGGTCAGCGCGGTATCCGGGCTCAACGACGCCCTGGGTGACCTGCGCGAAGCGCGCCTGCGCCACGCCATGAGCAACGGCGGCGAAGACGAAGGCAAGGCCCTGCAGTCGGCCATGGACGCGTTCAAGGCGCCATTGGCGAAACTGCGCGCGGTGATCCGCACGCCGTCCAACCAGGCGATCCTGGGCAAGGCCGAGCAGCACCTTCAGGCGTATGCCGGCAACCAGGCGCTGAGCCTTGAGGCCTACCAGAAGATGCGCGCTGCGCAGAAGGACATGGGCACCCTGGCCACCAGCTCCTTTGCCAGCATCGAGCAGATCCGCAAGCAGGTACGCGCCCTGCCCGACGCCGAACAGCGCTACGTGCGCGGCGAGGCGATCAACCAGGTGCGGGAGAACCTGATCCTGCTGCGCTACCACGTGCGCGGCTACACCGGTAACACCAACGCCGACACCGAAAAGCTGATGAACACGCAGATCGCCACCACGGTGAACGACCTGCCACAGCTGGTGGCACGCTTCGACGGCAGCTACGCCGAGCAGTTCACCCAGCTGCAAGCCCAGGTTCGCGCCTATGCCGGCGCGGTCGAGGCGTTCCGTGGCGAAGTCAGCAAGCTGGTGGACTACCGCGCCGCCATGGGCACCGAGGTCGAGGGCCTGAACACCCTGATCGGCCAGTTGCTCGACAGCCAGGCGGTGGCCGTGGCCAACGACAGCCACTTCGCCAAGACCCTGCAGATCATCACCACCGCCCTCGCCTTGCTGCTGGGCATCGTCGCCGCAATCCTCATCGCCCGGCAGATCAGCCAGCCGCTGCAGCGGGTGCTGCAGGCCATGGAGCAAGTGGCCGCCGGCAACCTTGGCGAGCAGCCGGCCAGCGCGCGTCGCGACGAGCTGGGGCTGTTGCAGAACAGCCTGCGGGCCATGACCGGCAACCTGCGCCAGCTGATCAGCGGCGTGCGCGACGGCATCAGCCAGATTGCCAGCGCCACCGAAGAGCTGTCGGCAATCACCACCCAGACCAGCGCCGGGGCCAACAACCAAAAGGTCGAGACCGACCAGGTGGCCACTGCCATGCAGGAAATGGCTGCCACCGTGCACGAAGTGGCACGCAATGCCGGCGAAGCCTCGGTAGCCGCCAGCGCCACCGACCAGGAAGCCCGTGAAGGCGACAGCGTGGTGACCCGCGCCGTGGCACAGATCGACCGCCTGGCCAGACAGGTGGACTCGACCAACTCGGCCATGGACGCCCTGCGCAGCGAAAGCCAGCGCATCGGCAAGGTGATGGATGTGATCAAGGCGGTGGCCGAACAGACCAACCTGCTGGCACTCAACGCCGCCATCGAAGCGGCCCGTGCCGGTGAGGCCGGGCGTGGTTTTGCCGTGGTCGCCGACGAGGTGCGCGGGCTGGCCCAGCGCACGCAGGCCTCCACCGCCGAGATCGAGTCGGCCATCAGCAGCCTGGAGCAAGGCACCCGTTCGGTCAGCGACCTGATGGAAGAGAGCCAGAGCCTGACCAGCAGCAGCGTGGCGCTGGTGCGTGAAGCGGGCCTGGCGCTGGAAGGCATCACCCGCCGGGTATCGGCCATCGAGCTGATGAACCAGCAGATTGCCGCCGCCTCCGAGCAGCAGAGCGCGGTGGCCGAGCAGATCAGCCGCAGCGTGGTGACGGTGAGGGATATTTCCGAGCAAACCGCCGAAGCCAGCCAGCAGACCTCGGTGTCCAGCGTCGAGCTGGCGCGCTTGGGCGGGCAGTTGCAGGAGATGATCAGCCGCTTCCGCTTCTGATCAGCAAACACCATCGCGGGGCAATCCCGCTCCCACGCGGATCACGTGGGAGCGGGATTGCCCCGCAATGTTTTTGCCTTATTCGAAACGGAACAACTGCCGCGCTGTATCCACCAGCAACGCCTGGCGCAATTCGGCCGAACAGCCCAGCGCCTCGAACTGCTCCACCACCTTGCTGAAGCTCACCGCCGCCTCGTGCTGGGTGTGCGGCCAGTCACTGCCCCACATCAGCCGCTCGGCGCCATAGTGGGCCTCCAGCGCCCCCAGCGCCTGCTGGGCGAAGCGCAGGTTCTCGTCCAGCGTGCCTTCGAGGCGGTAGATGCCGGACACCTTCACCCACACCCTACCCTCCCCGCCCAGGGTCAGCAGCTCGGCAAAGCCCGGCTGGCCCAGGCCGCGACGAGCATCCGGGCGGCCGAAGTGATCGATGACGATATCCAGCCCGTACGGGCGCAACGCCCGCACCAGCGCCGGCAGGTCGGCCACCTGGCGGTGCAGCTCCAGGTGCCAGCCCTGCTCGCCGATGCGCTCCAGCAGCGGGCGCCACTCGGCGCCGCTGAGGTCGGGCAGCGCCTGGCCCATCAGGTTCAGGCGCACGCCGCGCACACCCAGGCCGGTCATCTCGATGAGGGTTTCGCGCTCGACGTCCCGGTCGAGCATCACCACGCCACGCAGTTGCTCGGGGGCCGTGCGCAAGGCACTGAGCAGGTAGCGGTTGTCGGTACCCAAAAAGCTGGGCTGAACCAGCACGCCATGGCTGAAGCCATGGCCGTGCAACTGGGCGAGGTAGTCGCCCAGCGGGGCATCGTAGGCCGGCGCATAGCGGCGCTCGGCCGCAAGGCTGAGCCCGCGGCTGAACACGTGGGCGTGGCTGTCGATGGCGGTGAAGGGTGAAACCGGGACGTCAGGCATGGGGCTCTTCGAAAAACAGGGTTCAGGGTTATCAATCGGGGCCGCCCCTGTAGGAGCGGCCTTGCCGGGGCGCCGTCCGGTCGAGATGGGCTGCATAGCAGCCCCGGCAATCTTGTATGAATCAAAGATCCTGGGGCTGCTACGCAGCCCATCTCGACCGGACGGCGCCCCGGCAAGGCCGCTCCTACAAGGGTGCGCAGTGCCTACTTGGCCACCGCGCCCGCCACTTCAGGCGCTGGCGTGGCTTCAAGGCTGCGACCACGGGTTTCCGGCAGGCACAGCGCGGCGATCACCGCCACGCCATAGGCGATGCCGGCATCGATGCCGATCGCCGCGCCCAGCGACATCGACTCGCTCATATGGCCCACCAGGAACGGGAACACCGCCGACAGCACGCGGCCGAAGTTGTAGCAGAAGCCCACCCCGGCGCCGCGCACATCGGCCGGGTACAGCTCGTTGAAGAACGCCCCGAGGCTGGCCGGAATGCCCGCAGCGAAGAAGCCCAGCGGGAAGCCGAGGAACAGCATCTGGGTGTTGCTCAGCGGGAAGAACACATAAGCCTGCACAGTCAGTACGCAACACACGGCGAACAGCAGAATGTTCTTGCGCCGGCCGATGCGGTCGATCAGCAGGCCGCTGACCACGCAGCCGCACCAGAAGGCGAAGATGATCACCGCAAGGTAGCCGCCGGAGTTGAGCACCGACAGGTTGCGCTCGGTCTTGAGGAAGGTCGGCAGCCAGGTCATCACCGCGTGGTAACCACCGTGGGCGCCCAGGCCCAGCAGGCCACCGAGCAGGGTCACGCGCAGCAGTTCCGGGCGGAAGATGCCGGCCATGGACTTGGCGAAGCTGGTGGGGATGGCCTTGTCTTTTTGCAGGCGCTGGAAGCTGTCCGGCTCCGGCACGTTACGCCGTACCCAGATGATCAGCAGCGACGGCAGCAGGCCGACGAAGAACATCACCCGCCAGGCGAATTCCTGCGGTACCAGCGAGTAGATCAGGGTGAACAGCGCCACCGCCAGGCCCCAGCCCACGGCCCAGGCGCTCTGCACCGTGCCCATCACCTTGCCGCGGTATTTCGGGTTGATGGTCTCGGCCATCAGCACCGCACCGGCCGCCCACTCGCCACCGATGCCGAAGCCCTGCATGGCCTTGACGAACAGCAGCGGGTAGAAGCCGGTGACGAAGGCCGACAGGAAGGTGAAGGTGGAGAACCACAGGATCATCCACTGCAGGGTGCGCACCCGGCCGTAACGGTCGGACAGGGTGCCGCCGAGCCAGCCGCCGATGGCCGAGGTAACCAGCGTCACGCCGCTGATCAGGCCGGCATCGCCCTTGCTGAGGGAGAACGCGGCAATCAGCGCCGGGATGGCCAGGCCGAACATCTGCACTTCCAGTGCATCCAGCGACCAGCCACCGAAACAGGCCCAGAACGTCTTGCGTTCCCGTGAGGTGATTTGGCGATACCAGCTGAACATGGTTGTTATCCTTTTAGTCGTGTTGTGTAGCGGCCGGGCGCGCCGAAGCTCATGGCACGCGTCGGCCGGGCAGGCAGAACCACGGCGCCGTGCAGGCACGGCGCCGAACGTCAAAGGGGTGCAGCGTTTTTTTCAGCGAATGTCGATGCGGTAGCGGAAGTGCTGCGCGTGGCCGCGCGAGCGCCGCCATTCCAGCGGCTTGCCGGCGTAGTCACGGGCCAGGCGTTCGATCACCACCACCGGGCTTGCCGGCGGCAGTTGCAGCAGGCGCCCGTGCACCTCGTCCACCGCCTCGGCGGTGAGGGTTTCTTCGGCACTGGCCACCACCTGGCCGCACAGTTCTTCGTAGATCGGGTAGAGCAGCGGGCCCTTGCTGTTCAGCGCCACCTCCAGCAGCGGCTGGAAGGTCTGGCGCGGCAGCCAGATGTCTTCGGCCAGCACCGGCTGGGCACCGAGCAGACGCACCCGCACGATGTGGATCACCTCGGCATCCATGGCCAGGCCCAGGGCCTCGGCCACCGCTGACGGCGCCAGTTGCGGCTCGATGGAAAGAATCCGGCTTTCCGGCACCGCGCGCTCGCCATTGGCGGCCTCGAAGCGGAAGAAGCGGAACAGCGAAGACTGGAACTGCGGGCGGCGAATGAAGGTGCCGCGCCCCTGCTGACGCTCCAGCACGCCCTCGGCCACCAGCGCGTCGACCGCCTTGCGCACGGTACCTACAGACAGATCGAACTCGGTGGCCAGCGCCGCCTCGGTGGGGATCGCCTCACCCGGGCGCCAGCGGTTGTTGGCGATCTGCTCGACCAGGTGGTCGCGCAGCTGTTGGTAACGGGGCAGGCGCGCATCGGCTGACAGGGCGTTCATGGGCGGCTCTCTTGAGGTGTCATGTAGACATATATATGAATTTTTCAGGAGTATTCCCGCTGGCAGAAGCAGTGTCAATCCTCCGTTGATCAGCTGATGTCGGCAGGTAACGCAGGACGACCCGCATGGACCAGCGCTCGCCTTTAAATGTTTTTTGACGCCATGGGAGTGGCCTCGCTAAGATGCGGGCCACTATTTAGCCATCACTCGCGACGCCAAACGCAGCATGCCACCCACTTGCACGTCGCGGCGGCATCATCGAAAAAGCGCCAACAAGGAAGTCATCATGCGGGCTGTGTATTTAGCGTTGTGCAGTCTGTTGCTCACCGCGTGTGCAACAAACCCGGCAACGCTGTATGAAGAGCAAGTCAAAAACAGCAAGACGCCGCTTGCGCAGACACCACTCGAAGCCTTGCGCAGTTCAACGCCCGTTCCAATGCCTGTCGACCCGGGTTGGCGGCCACCCCACTGGGCCATCACCGCCGCCGAACCACGCCTGCTGATCAACGGCAAACCGTCGAATTATCGGGTATTCAGCACCACATTGGTCAAAGACAAAGCTTTTCACATCAACGTGAATTCCTGGTGCGTCAACGCGTGCCTGGGGTTCAGCAAATACGTACTGAACCCTTATTTGATCTTGATGGACGACCAGGGCAGCGTCCTGGCCGAAGGCTTTGGCAAGGCCACCGGAACGGTCGGAGTCATCAACCAGGCTTTGACCGGCACGGTAAAAGACACCGGCACCTATTACCTGATCGTCGCTGCGGACAATCGCTCGCCCGGGGAAAACGTGATCATGAGTAGCGTCATGGTGGTAGGCGCCCCTATCGCTCCGGTCGTGCCTTTGCGCATCGGCATGAGCAGCTATCCGTTTGGCTCGATAGGCCCGTTTTTGACTACGGACGATTAACGCCACCTTCGCTTGCAGGCTCAACCTCCGAGTAGCGCCTCAACGCTGTGCAATACACGGCGACACAAACAACTCTCCACGCCACGCCCCACGCAGGGTACGGGTGGCCACCACCACCCAGAGCATGGCCAACGCCACCACCAGCACCTGGCCGAACACCGTGAAGAAGCCCAGGCCTAGCCAGGCCGCCAACTTGAGGGTAGCCAGGCAGTCCCCCCCAGCGGGAAGGTAAAGCCCCCACCAACCAAGGCCGAACGGCATGCCTTGGCATGGCGCCACAACGTTCAATTGGATGGTGAATCAACTTCACGACTCGCGTTGGGTGATCAGGCGTACCAGATATCACTGTATCCGGGCGGAGCCTGCCACTCTTTGATCAGATCAAATTGAGCGTCCATGAACGTCTCTGCTATCTGGGTAATGGAACCCTGCCCTGCGGCGGCATTGTTGATGTTTGGAACCACTATCTCCTTGAAGGACAGTCCCAGATCCCCATCCTCATAATCCTTGACCACCGTCGTAGCACTGAGGATCCCACCGTCGGCATCACGCATACGCACATTAATGGTGAGGTCTCCCCCACCCAATACGTACTTGACCAGAAACTCACTACCCAAGCTCTGATTGAGGAGTGAGTAACCATCCAGAGCCGGTGTATAAGCAGTGACATAGGGTTCGACCGGGTGAAAATAGGCTGCGTAATCATCCGTCAGTGCCACCGGGGCACCGTTGAAGTTATCAACGCGAGCCTTGAGCACCGTGCCGCCCGCCAACTCCAGCATCACGCCTGTCGTCGCCATCGGCAAACGAATGACCAACCGATCTTCCGCCGACGCATCCATGATCGTATTGTTGCCTTGATCCACAATGAACGTATCGGCCCCCATGCCCCCCCACAAGGTATTTTCTCCAGTGCCCGCGTCGAGAATATTATCGTGGACGTTGCCAGTCAGCGTGTCGCTACCCGCTGTACCTATGATGTTCGACACATTCATCACAGTGAGTGTAAAACCGTCCTCCTGCGTCTCCACAATATCGATGCTGGGCAGCTGCTGCCCCGTCGACAAACCGAAATAGAGGTGATCCCCCTTAGTCAGATCCAAATCGACACCGCGATCATATCTGGAAAAATCAATAGTGTTGCCGAAAATGCCTCCACCGCCCATGTCTACTACAAGGTCGGCGTCGGCACTGTGTATTGGATTGATGCTAAACAAGTCAGATGCAGCGCCAAGATTGACTGTCTCAAATGAAAACGCATAAGACTGCGGCCCTCCAGTGGCGGGTTGCGTCAGGTCATTAAGTGTGAACTGGCTTGAATACAGAGGGGAGTCGCTAATCTTGAGTACCACGCGCTGAGCCAATAACACTTGATAGGCGTCCAGCACATCAAATCCTTCACCACCATCGAGCAACACGAAGGCACCACTGGCCAGGTAATTAGGCAATGAGACCAAATCGGAACCTTGGCCTGCATGAATGATCAAGTTCTCCCCCTGCCATCCGGGGTAACCGTTTATATGATCACTTCCTAGTGTGCCGACGTTGACCGTCAGGCCTGCGTACTGAAAATTCAGCGGTGTAGCAAAAGGCAACAGGTCTTCAACATTGAAAAGCGAAGCACTTGCACCGTAAACACGGTCCATAAATTGCCGGGCGTTGATCAGCAGTTCACTGTGCTCGACATCAAGACGCTCCTTGAGTGCAACCTGTATCTTCTCCCAGAGAGAGAAATCCTCAACCGAAGCAACGTGCGCCTGCAGCGCGGAAAAGAAGTCATAGCTACCTGGCACATTTTTGGTGATGCGCACCAGATCATCGCCGACACCGACGTCGATGGTCGAAACAACGCTGTCCTGTTCCAGAAGCCATTCATTGAAGAACCGGTGATAGCCCAGAAACGAAAACAACAAGGTTCCCGCCCACCCGGTGTAATCACCTTGGGGATAATGAACGCTATCAAGGAAAATATTTCTTGCCGACTCGCCAGCATCAACCGCGCCCAAACCCTCAATTGAAGGAAGCCGCCCATCGTTGGAAATAATTCGCTCTGCCAGCGTCAGGCCAATGGCATTGGACGCTTTGTTGACGAGGTCTGTCAGATCACTATCACTGATGCTACCAAAGCGCTGGGTATACTGATGACCGGTGTAGGCACGAATATATTCGGCAAATACACCTTGATTGCTATTGACCCCACGAGCACCCTCAATCCAAGTGTAGACTTGTTTGTAGGCCCACCCTGCCTCACCCGGCTGCGAACTCGCTTCTGGCTCAGGCAGGAACGAAAGAAGCGTATTGTATATCGAGTAGGCAAGCCCCTGTGTTTCAGGGGCTTGTTCAAACAGCACAGACGCTTGCCCCTCGACTGCTTCTAACACCGCCAATTGCGATGATGACAGGGTTACACCAACGCTTCCATATTCATAATTTTGCAAAACAGACATCATTGCACCCTAAATCGCTAATTCCATTTATATTCAGGCACCACTGCACGCTGCACGTCCTCTCTGAAGCGCTTGTCAAACTCAATAACATCGTCCAAAGCGAGCCTGGACGTCACGAATACATACGTGATGTTTACGGTTGGCAGAATTTTATACGACACATGACACTCAGTGCCCTTGGGGATACTTGGGCGACAGGCTACGACGAACGGCTTGTCGAACGGGGCCTTGTAGACTTCGGGGCGTGCTCTGTAGGACCCCACTTCATCGCGATCAGGATGGCGAGGCGCTAGCGCAGGTAAGCATCCGACCAAGCCATTAGTGAGTGTCCTGGTACGGGGATACAGCTTGCATCGGGTCGCATGCCTTTCATCCAAAGGTATCCCCCAATAATCGGTTGAAGAAGCAATCAGGGTCATTTCCTTGAGCAATGCCCCTGATGGTTTGTCTCGCGCCTTCAGCCAGGCATCAAAACCAAAATTGATCATCAGGCTTTGTTGCCGCAACGGATTGTTGCGACAACCCACGGGCTCATTCGGGTCAGGCGCCATCAACGGCGGAGCGCTCGACGCTGGGGCACTGGTCACGTTCAGATGGCGTATGGGTAACTTCAAGACTGTGCTGCCAAGCGCAATGTATGCCAGGCCGTCAGGATCCTTGGCCTGGCATCGTTCGGGAGACAGGTCAATTGCCTGTGCCGCTCCAGCAGCGCACATGAGAAAGAAGGCGAAGAAGCGCGTCATCAGAGGTCCAGTCCGTGGATTCGACAAATGAGAATCTATCTCGATATTAGGTTTCCTGTCATGTAGTTGATCAATTTCTCTCGTCGGCTTAGCCAAGCGCCGCAAGGTTGTGGCCCAATGTATACACACCCAACCGCTGAGGCCGCTCAGCGCTGAGCTATACACGGCGACACAAACAACTCCCCGCGCCACGCCCCGCGTAGGGTACGGCTGGCCACCACCACCCAGAGCATGGCCAGCGCCACCACCAGCACCTGGCCGAACACGGTGAAGAAACCCAGGCCCAGCCAGGCAGCCAGCTTCAGGGTAGCCAAGCAGTACACTCCCAACGGGAAGGTAAAGCCCCACCAACCGAGGTTGAACGGCATGCCCTGGCGCATGTAGCGCAGAGTGATCAGCACGGCGGTAAGCAACCACCACAGCCCCGCCCCCCACAGCACGATACCGGCCACCAGGCCCAGGCCGCGGGCCACCTCGCCGAGGCCGCCCAGGCCATTGGCGGCGAATACCGCCGGCGCATCGGCGCCGAGCACCAGCATGCCCAGCGCACCGGTGCCGATCGGCCCCAGGGCCAGCCAGCTGGAGGCGGCCATGTTGGCCGGCGGCAGCTTGTGCAGGGCCATGCGCAGCATGAGGATGGTCAGGATGCTGAACGCCACCGGCAGCGACACGGCCCACATCACGTAGCTGGTGATGACCACCTGAAACTGTTGGTGCGCATCGGCCAGGTGCGGCGCCAGCAGGCCGCCACTGGCGGCAGCCACTTCCGCTGCCACCACCGGCAGCAACCATACGGCGGTCATCTGGTCGATGCTGTGCTCCTGGCGGGTGAACATCAGGTACGGGATGGCCACGCCGCACAGCAGCGCCAGGCCCACGTCCAGCCACCACAGGGCATGCACCCAGGGCACCACCGCCTCGCCCCAGCGCCCCAGGCCGAACACCAGTGCGCCATTGAGAATGGTGGCCAGGCCCATGGGGATGGTGCCGAAGAACATCGACACGGTGGAGTGGGCAAAGATGCGCCGCGCCTCGTCGAAGAACAGCACCCAGCGTGCGCCGTACAGCACGCAGAACAGGCTGAACAAGCTAATGGTCAGCCACCACAGGCCTTCGGCCAGGCTGTCCAGCAGCGGGATGTTCAGTGGGTGGAAGGCCAGCGCCAATACGCCGGTACCCATGGTCGCGGCGAACCAGTTGGGGGTGAACTGGCGAATCACTTCGCGGGGGTGGGCCAGTTGGCTGAACGGGCGCCAGGTGGCGGCGTTGGGCTGGGTGCAGGGCATGGTGTGTCTCCGGGCCTTGTGTAAGGTGGATTCATCTTATGCCTGGAAAGAATATCCATATAACGGGTATTTTCTCTAACCATTATCGGTTTTGTATATATAGCGCGAAGCACAGGGGCTGGCATATGCTTGAGCCGGCTTTCTGCTCACAAGGACGCGCAATGCTTGCCGCACTCAAGGGCTACCCCAACCCGGTACGCCTGCTGTTGTTCACCACCTTCACCCTGACCATGGCCCGGGCGATCACCCTGCCCTACCTGGTGGTCTACCTGTCGGCGCACATGGGCCTGGCAATCGCCCAGGTCGGCCTGCTGGTGGGTGGCGCGATGTTTCTGGCCTCGGCGTTGTCGCTGTACGGCGGGCACCTGGTCGACACCCTGCGCAACCACACCCTGATCGTCACCTGCACGCTGTTGTTCGCCCTGGCGTTCGTCGGCATTCTGGCCAGCCCCTCGGCGCTGCCGTTCTTTGCCTGCCTGGTGCTGGCCTACCTTGCACAGACGGTGGTGGACATCGCCGCCAAGGCCGGCTTCTGTGCCCTGCTGCCAGAGGCGCAGCGCGGCGAGGTGTTCGCCATCAAGTACACCTTCAACAACATTGCCTGGGCCAGCGGGCCGATGCTCGGGGTGCTGCTGATCGAACTGGATGACCACCTGCCCTTCATCGTATCGGCGCTGATCGGCCTGGCCCTGGGCCTGGCCTACCAGCGGCTGGGCCAACGCGGCCTGTCGGCCCCGGCCGCCGATGAGCCGGCGGCAGGCTTCGCTCAGGTGGCGGTGGGCCTGCTGCGTGACCGGCGGCTGGTGTACTTCACCCTGGGCGGGGTGCTCAGCGCGGTGGTGTTCGGCCAGTTCACCGCCTACCTGTCGCAGTACCTGGTGGTGACCACCCAGGACCCGGCGCAGGTGGCGCGCCTGGCCGGCTACCTGGTGACCACCAACGCGGTCACGGTGATTGCCCTGCAGTACCTGATCGGCCGGCGCATTGCCCGCCAGCACCTGATGCCCTGGCTGATGGCCGGGATGGCGCTGTTCATCGCGGGGCTGCTGGGGTTTTCCGTGGCCGATACGGTGCCGGCCTGGTGCCTGGCCATGCTGGTGTTCACCCTGGGCGAGATCATCGTCATCCCGGCGGAGTTCATGTTTATCGACCTGATCGCGCCGGAGCCGCTGCGCGGCGTTTACTATGGCGCGCAGAACCTGTCCAACCTGGGTGCGGGGCTGGGGCCGATGCTGATGGGCGCGGCCTTGGGGTGGATGGTGCCGCAGGGGGTGTTCTACCTGTTGATCGGGTCGGTGGTGATGGCGGCGGTGTTCTATTGGCTGGGGACGCGGCGGGGCGAATAGAAGGTAGCCTGCCAATCTCGTGTAGGAGCGGGGGGGGGGGGGGGGGGGGGGGGGGGGGGGGGGGGGGGGGGGGGGGGGGGGGGGGGGGGGGGGGGGGGGGGGGGGGGGGGGGGG
>NZ_JBJDNC010000036.1:0-72594 GCF_044900265.1 Pseudomonas sp. NPDC089406
ATGGATGCCGGTCGAGCGCCGATCGGGCCAGGGACGGCCCGTCGGCGCGTACCTCCGGAGCAAGCCCGGAGCGAGGGAACCCCCGGAGCGCAGCGCAGGGGGCCGGATGATGGGAGCAGGCGGTTTTTGGTTACTTTTTTCCAAGAAAAAAAGTAACCCGCCGTAAGGGCGGAAAGGTGACGAAAAGCCACCATCGTCAACGAATGCGCATACATCTGCGCAAGCCACCAACCCCCAAGCCCTCAAGTCAGAAGTAATAAGGGAACTTCAAGCTAAACGAAAAATCCGGCGCATCATCGGTCAACCCAATCGCCAGGTTAGGCACAATCGTCAAGTTCTCGGACGCCGCAAAGGTCAACCCGATGTTGAAGTTGGCCGCGTTGTAATCGCTGTTGGTAATCGACTGCCAATCCCCCCCGTCCTGCCTGATCTTGCTCTTGCGGGCAAACTGGTCGGTCACCGAGAACGACATGCTCATCTTCTCGTTCAGGGCAAAGGCAATCCCCCCACCGATCTGCCACGAATCCCCCAGTTTCACATCGCCTGGCACTTTGCTATCGACCGCAGAGCTGATGTCGTTAAACGAGTCCTGCAGGTTGTAGGTGTAAGAGAGGCTGCCGAACAGCACTGCCGGGTCGAAGGTCTTGACCAGCGAAATGCCCGGGGTCACCGACCACACGCCGTTGCCGGTAGGCAGGCTCTCCGGCACCGCCAGGTTGTCGTTGCCAGCCACCTCGCGCAGCTTGATGCCGTACGGGTCCTTGCCGGTCGGCGCCTTGACCCGCAAGGTGAACACCGCATCCGGCAGGCTCTCGGACTCGTCGAGGAACTTGTAGGCCACGCCGACGTTGATGTCGCCCAAGGTCGGGTCGCGGGTCACGCTGGCCTCGGACTCTGACTGGCCGGAACCACCGGCCCCGCCGGATGAATAGGTTGAATCGCGATAGACGATCGGCACGTTTATATCGAACTGCCAACGCTGCGCCACGTTGTAGCGGGCGGTCAGGTCCAGGGTCCAGTTGTCGGCCTTGATCCGGTCGATGTTGATATCACCCAGGAAGATCGAATCCAGCGCCAGAAAACCGTTGAGCACCAGGGCGCGGGTGTCGTAGTGGGTGTAGGTGAGGCCGGTCTCGACACTGAACTTGCCGCCGCCAAAGAAGCCGCTGGCCTCGTCGTACAGGTTGGACACGCTTTGCGCAGGTTCCGAGTCGTCCTTGAGCGACTGCCCATACGAGCTGCCCGACCCTGCCGCAGCCACCTGGCCACCCCTGGTGGGCTCGGCCGGGGACTTGACCAGGCGCTTGGGCTGCGGCGCCGGCGGCGCCTCTTCGACCTGGCGCAGGCGCTGCTCCAGCACCATCAACGCGTTCTGCTGCGCTTCGTAACGTTGCTTCAATGCCAGCAATTCCTGCTTGAGCGCCTCGACCTGAGGGTCGGCGGCGGCCTGCAACAATGTGGCAGGCGCCAAGGTGGCCAGGCAGACTACAGCTCTGAACGTAAACGATCGATGCATGGGGGAGCCGTCCCTTCAGGCTTCAGAGAATGCAACAGAGCGTAGATCAGTAACCCAGGGCGCGTAGCCCCTTGAGCTGGTCAAGGTTGTTGGTCAGTGCGCCACCCGACGGAATATTGTCGCGCAGCACCACGTTGAGCGAGGTGATGTTGCTGACCTGGTTGCCATTGCCCAGCAGCGTGGTGTTCTGCATCAGCCCGCCCTGGGCCAGGCGCTGCGCGGTGCTGCCCTGGTTGTTGCCGGCGACGATGTTCAACTGCACGCCGCCGCTGGTGGCGGAAACGCTCATGGAACCTGCGCCATTGGCGCCTACCAGCGTCGAGCCCGGGGCCAGTACCTGGCCCTGTGGCGTATCGCCGCTGCCCTGGCTGCCCTTGCTGACCTTGATGTCGACGTTGTTCCACGCCGAGTTGTTGTCACCTGCGGCGCGGACCACCTGGGTCACGCCTGTGGTGTTGTTCAGGCCGCCACCGCCGGTGACGGTGCCGGTACCTTGGTTTGTCGAGGTGCCGGTGCCTTTTTCGTCGATCATGGTCACGTAGAACTGCGGCTTGATCGTCGATTGCTGGATCTGCATCGTCGACGTGGCGCCGATCACCTCGCCGTTGGCGTTCTGCCAGGTGCTGGTCATGACGATGCCAAAACTGACGATGCGCCCAGGCATCACGTAACGCCCGCGCAGGTTGGCCAGTTCCTGGTCTTTGAGCTCGATCGGCTGGAACGTCTGTGCCTGGATCGGCAGGCTGACCGCCAGGCACATCAGGGTCAGCCAGGTTGGAGTCTTCATGGGATGCTCCCGGAGCCTCATGCCCCCTTTTAGTTAGAAGAAATCGCTGCGAATGAAGCCGAAGTCCATCAGTTCGGAATCCTTGACCGGTGCAAAGTTGTTGATGCGGTTCTTGGCGGTCAGTGGCTGTGGCGGGTCGAGCAGGGCGTTGGCCTTGTCATAGCCCTGGCCGATGACGGCGAAGATGATGCCGTTCCAGCCCTTGACGAAGTCATCCACCTTGAAGCGCTTGTGGCCCAGCACCGGGTCACCGATGTACACCCAGCCGCGGTCGACCTTCTGCAGCACCACGAAGTGCTTGTAGCCGCGGATGTCCATCAGCACCACCACCGGAATGCGCACGTCGTGCAGGGTTTCCGGCGCCACCCGGTAGCCGCGGGCACGCATGCCGATGCTTTCCACGTAACGCTTCATGTCCAGCATCGAGAAGCCCTGGGTCCGCACCAGGTCCTGGTCGGCGTGGGCCAGCATGCCTTCGATGATGTCGTGCTCGCTGACATCCAGCCAGTAGGCCTGGCGCAGGATGGTCGCCAGTGCGGCGGCGCCACAGCTGAAATCGGTCTTCTGCTGCACCAGGTCGGCGAACTTGCGCTCGCGTACGCTCTGGATCGGCTTGAACACCACCGCGCCACCCGGAAGCACCGAAAGCGGCATCTGCGCCGCTTCGCTGGTGGTACTCAGGCTGGCCAGGCAAAACAGCATTGCCAGTGCAGGAATGCGCATGTGCTAACGCCTTCTGGTTGCGGCAGGGCATCGCCGGCAAGGCGGCTGCCGAATGCATCGGAAGCCGCCTTGCCGGCGATGGGGGCCGCCAGGCGGCCCCTTGCTGCACTACGGTCAGAACGAGGTGTTGGAGATGGCCAGCGAGTTGCTTTGCTGGTTGCCCACACCGGAGGCCACGTTCACGCCCAGGTTGCCCGAGCTACCACTGACCGAATTGTTCAGGGTGGCGGTGTTGTTGACCACGTTCGACCAGCCGTTAGGCGTCAGCTTCTGGTACGAAATGGTATTGCTCAGGTCCCAAGTGGTGGACTCGCTGTAGCTCTTCACCACATCCTTGCTGGAGGTCGAGCCACTTTCGCCAGAGTTGGCGTAGTTGGAGTCGTAGGCTTTCTCGAACGACGAGTCGTAGGTGTGGCCCTTGGTGGTTTCGACGTTGCCGTTGAGCGTGGCGTTGAAACCGTCGCTGGTGCTTACGCTACGGGTGCGGTCGCCGTTGCCATTGTTGAAGGTGACGGCATGGCCGGTGTTGAGCGAGCCGTCGGCGCTGGCGGTGAGGGTGGCGCTGCTGGTGGAGTTGGACTCACCCGACTTGCTGCCGTTGGCGTCGAAGTGCGAGGTGCCGCCATTGCTCCAGTTGGCCGAATCGGTCTTGTCGACCTTCAAGTCGGAGTTGTGGGTGAACGAGGCCGAGCCACTCTTGGTGTTGGTCAAGGTCACGGTCTGCACGGTCATGTTGCGGTCGGCGTAGTTGTTGACCGTCAGGCCCGGGCTGTTCTGGTCGGCGCTGGCAGTGGCGGTGGAGTTGCCGCCGCGTGGCGAGCTGGCGTTGGCGATGGCCATGGTGTTTTTCTGCTGGTTCAGGTCGCCGCCGGCGACGTTGATGCCCATGTTGCCTGAACCACCATTGCCCGAGCCGCTCATGATCGCCGACGAGGTGGTGTTGTAGTTGGTGACCTTGTTGTCGTTGCTGTACTGCTTGACCGTGGAGGTGGCATTGGCGCTGCCGAACACGAAGGCCCCGTCGATGTCGGCGGCGCTGGCGTTGGCGATGGCGGCGGCGTTGTCCTGCTGGTTGCCGCTACCGGCCGCCACGTTGACGCCGACGTTGCCGCTGGCGCCGGTGGCCGAGCCGCTCATTTCGGCGCGGTTGATGGTGCCTTCGTTGAGGATGCGGTTGCCTGTGCTGTTTTGCACATCCGTGGCCTTAGCCGTTGCACTTACCGGAACGACGGGGGGGCCATGCCGGTCGCGCCGGTCGTTCTGCCCCGCCTGTGCAGCTACAGCCATGATCGCAGCAATTGCGAAAACCAGAGGCTTGATTGCCATCGAAGGTTTCATGGTGACTCTCCGTGCTATGTGTAGGTCAAGTGTTGTTGGTGACTGCCAGGGTCAGTTGGCGACCCGCACGCTCAGGGTGTTGGCCGTTCGGTTGCCCACCCCTGCGCTCTGGTTCAACTGGATCACCCCACGGCTACCGGTGAAGGCCTGGTCGCTGGTGCTGACCTGGCGATAGCCGGTTGAGGTGTCGGTTGCCCCGGAGTTGTTGACCAGCGTCACGTTCTGCTGCATGAGGACGCTGTCATCGAGACTGAGCGGTTGCGCGCTGACACTCAGGCGCACCGCGTTGGCTTGCTGGTTGGCGGCGCCGGCGCTCTGGTTGACGCCGAGGATGCCGTTGCCGCCGCTGAAGGCGTTGCCCTGGATACTCGCCCCGGCGGCCATCGACGGGTCGACTGTGGCCTGCACCTGCTGGCGTACCTGGGTGTTGGCGCTGGCGGCATGGCCCAGGGCGATGGCCCGGGCATTGGCCTGCTGTTGCTGGTCGCCGGCGGCCTGGTTGACCGACAGCACGCCCTGGTAGCGGGCACCGGAGGCGTCGATGGTGGAGGTATTGACCACCGGTGGCTGGGCGAAGGCGGGCAGGGCGAAGGCGGTGGCGAGAATCAGCACAGGCTTCATGTCATTTGCCCCCCGTCAAAACGTTCAGCCCGCTCATGCCGCGCTGCACGCTGGAATTGACCATGTTGGCGATGCTGGCGCCGCTGCCACTGCCGCGGCCGCTGGCCATGTTCGGCAGTTGGGTCTGGTTGTTCAGATTGCCGCCCAGGTTGTTGGTCTGCTGCAGCACCATCGCGTTGATCCCGGCGCCGCTGCTGATGCCGGCGAAGTCGCCGTCGCTCAGTTCCCCGGTCTGGCGCACGATGGCTGCCGAGGGGTTGGCGTTGATGGCAAGCGGGTTGGGGTCGGGGATCAGCGGGGCGCGGGTGGCCATGCGGGGCTGCACATCACGCAGGACGATGATGCGCCCGTCGCCGGCATGAGCGGGCAGGCTCAGGGCCGAGCCCAGGGCGCAACCTGCCAGCAGCAGGTGGGTGAAGCGGGTGGCTTTGTCGAGTGTTCCCACGGTGGCCATTCCTTCTTCCGGGCGCTGTCAAATGTCAGCGTTGCCGGATACAGGGCAGAAGCCGTGCCAGTTTTGTTTTTATTCAGGGAATCAACAACTTGTGGGAAAGGGCGGGCGCTGGGGTGGGCCAGGTGTATCAGCGCTGAGACGATCTACGCGTGAACCTGGCTGCAAGCCCCGTAATACGGCGGTTGTGAACGGTTCGTGAAAACCTGTCTCAGGGCTGAGACAGGTTCCCCATTTCTGGCGTAGCCCCCAAGGAATGGGGGTTTTGCGAAAAGCGGCTGTCTCAGCCGGTTAACACTCGGTGGCGCAAGCTGGCAGCTGGCCATTAAGCAGGTGGGCCACCGCGGCCAAGGCTGCCGCGCTGCGCTGAGGCCAATCGCCTTCGATGACCTGGAACGGCCGCTGGCGGCTCTGCAGCCAGTCAAGGCTGTCCTGGAAGAACTGCTGGCGTTCTTCCAGCCGGGGCTGGCAGCGCAGGCCGTCGCCAACCCAGTCCACGCCCTCGGGGCGCAGCAGCAGGTGCAGGTCGTAGCTGCGTGCGTCGAGGGCCTGTTCGACCCAGGCTGGGCAGTCGCCGAACAGCGCGCGGCTCCACAGGATGTTGCTCAGCAGGTGGGTGTCGAGAATCAGCAGCGGTGGGGCCTGCAGGCGCCCCTGGTCTTCCCACTGCAGCTGCCCGCGGGCAATGCTGGAAATGTCGGCGTAACAGGTATCGCGCTGCTCGCGCTCCATGAAATGGCGCACGTACTCACCCACCACCACGCCGCCGAAATGGGCCTGGATCTCGCCGCTCAGCCAGCTTTTGCCGCTGGACTCGGGGCCGCACAGCACCAAGGTCTTCATGCGCCGGCCAGCGCCGGGTCGCGGCGCCACTCCAGCCAGCCACGCACGGCAATCAGGGTGAACAGGGCGTACAGGGCGGCGGTGAGGTACAAGCCCTTGTACAGGAACAGGCCGACGAAGATCACATCCACCACCACCCACAGCGCCCAGCATTGCAGGCGCTTTTGCGCCATCCACAGCTGCGCCACCAGGCTGAAGCCGGTCAGCGCGGCATCCAGCCACGGCTGGGCAGCATCGGTGAAGTGCGCCATAGCTGCGCCCAGTGCCACGCTTGCCAGCAGGCCGGCGGCCAGGCCCTTGAACAGCGCTGCCGGGGCCAGGCTGGTCACCTGGCGCGCGTCCTCGGCCCGGTCAGGGCGGGTCCATTGCCACCAGCCGTACAGTTGCAGCACGGCGTAGACCAGTTGCAGCAGCATGTCCGAATACAGCTTCACCTCGTAGAAGATCCAGCTGTACAGCACCACCATCACCAGGCCGATAGGCCAGCACCAGGGGTTCTGGCGCACGGTGAGCCAGACGGCGATGACGCCGAGCGCGGCGGCGAAGAGTTCGAGGCCGGACATCGGCGATCCTTGAAAGGGTGTGGGGCGCGGATTGTAACCTGAACGGCAAGCCAGCCACAGGGCCTCGATGCAGACACGCAAGTTGCACTTTGCCACCTGATATTTTTGCCAGTAGTGCCGGCGAAGGTTGGCTTTTAGACTTTTTGGGCAATAACGCATGTTTCCCTATTGAGGCCAAACTCATGAATACTTTGGCAGGAAAAGTGTTGCCCGCGTTCTTGATCCCGTTGTTATCCTACGCCTCGCTGGCCAGCGGCGGTGCCTGCGAAGATGTCGCGCAAAACATTACCTATTGGTACAACAATACGGTCGACGGTTGTGGGGACGACCCGGCGTCCGATTGTTCAGGGGTGTTGTTGCGCGGCACTCACCGTGCGGCAAACGGCGAATATGATGTGTGGAACCCCAGCCCTCCTTCGGAGAAGTCCGGTGGTATTTCGGCATCCTGGATGCGACGTGACGGTATCGAATACAAGGACCCGGGGATGAAGACCAGCAACGGCATCATCTTCAAACCGCGGGACTTCCAGGCCGAAAACGAGAAGATCAACATCCTCTGCGCCTACCCGCTGGACGCATGGACCGACCACCGCACCCAAGCCGGTTGCGGCGACTTCACCGAGCCGGTCGCAGCCAACCGCCAGAGTTGGGACCGTAATGTCGAGCGCTCGTGCTTTGACAGTGGCATCAAACCGGGGACCGATTGGAAAACCCAACATTACGACAAGTTGAAAACCAGTTGGACGGACAAGCACAAGCAACAGTGTTACTTCGACATGAAAACCCAATACCGACGTGACGCATTCCTGCAGTTCATTCGCGCCCGTCAATCCATCGCCACGACCGACGAGGCGATGGAGACCCAGACTGAAGTGCGTCTGGAAACTTGGAAGAAAGATGCCCCGGTGCCAATCGCTGCGTTTTTCTACAGCGATGCAAGCGGGCTTAAGGAAGCGCAAGACAACCAGCGGGACTATTTCAAAAAGACCGGAAAATGGGTACCGGTGATCCGCATGGACTTCCCACAAACCGCGCAAAGCCAGGCGAAGTTTTCCTGTGCGGCCAATACCCAGGCGCAGGCCGCGCCGCCAGCGCTGGAGAAGGGCAGTTGCCCGTCCTATATAGAGAGTGCCAAGTGGGTCACGCGCGATGACCCGTTCCTTGGCAAGGATACCCTGACGCTGGCGGTGACCCCGACTGACTGCGGGCGCAAGATCGGCCCGGAACAAACCGATGCCATGTACGCCGAGCTGTTCAACAAGTACTCGCGCGACCCGCAATGGAGCAAGTACGGATACGGTGGCAGCATGCGCCGCCAACTGGTCTGTCACCTGACCGCCACCGTCGATGGTGCGGCCGTGCGTGACAAACCGGCCTACAACCTTGAGCCGGCACGTCCCTACGTTTCCAATGAGGCGGCTATTGCTGAAGGGTGCAACCCCTACTGAAGCGCAGCAGCTGCCTGCCGGTGGCGGTCCGCAGTACCGGCAGGCAGCCTCAGATCGAATTGCAGCCCTGTGCCTTCGCTTGGGCCTTGCTCATCGTCGGCCGATACGGCTCCAGGTTACAGTCGGCCTTGGCCCAATGTGTCCTTACACGCGGAACTGGCGCAGCAAACCCTCCAGGTCCTCGCTCAAGCGCGCCAGTGCGCTACCGGCATCGCTGGACTGGCGCGCTGCCTCGGCGGTGTCCTGGGACAGCCCGGCGGTTTCGGTGACATTGCGGTTGATCTCTTCCACCACGTGGGATTGCTGCAACGTTGCGCTGGCGATCGAGGCGTTGAGTGCACCCAGGGTGTTCAGTGCCTGGCTGATGGCATCCAGGCTGGTGCCGGCCTCGCGGGCCTGGGCGACGGTCTGGCGCGAAGCCTCGCTGCTGGTGTCGATGGCCCTGACCGCTGCCTCCGACTGCCCCTGCAGGTGCTCGATCATGGTCTGGATCTCGGCAGTGGACTGGGCGGTGCGCTGGGCCAGCAGGCGTACTTCATCTGCCACCACCGCAAAACCGCGGCCCTGCTCACCGGCCCGGGCTGCCTCGATGGCGGCGTTCAGTGCCAACAGGTTGGTTTGCTCGGCAATGGCGCGGATCACCTCAAGCACGCCACCGATCTTGGTGCTGTGGCTGGCCAGTTCGCGAATCACCTGCACCGCCTGTTCGATGGTCGCCGAGAGCCGGTCGATCTGCTGCAGGCTGCCATGGATGGCTTGCTGACCGTGGTCCACCTGCTGCTGGGCATTGCGCATTTCGCCTGCGGCCTGCTCGGCGTGCTTGGCCACATCGTGCACGGCATAGGTGACCTCGTTGATGGCGGTGGCCACCTGGTCCATCTGCAACGACTGCTGGGCGCTGCGGGCCTGGGCTGCGCCTGCGTTGTCGCCGACATGCCCGGCCGACTCGGCCAGGGCATGGGCGGCGCCCTGCAACTGGCCGACCACGCCCTGCAGCTTGCCGTTGAAGCGGTTGAAATGCTCGCCCAGGTGGCTGATCTCGTCGCGGCCGTGGGTGTCCAGGCGCCGGGTCAGGTCGCTCTCGCCGCTGGCGATGTTGCCCATGGCCTGCACCGCCTCCTGCAGCGGGCGGGCGATGCTGCGGGCAATCAGCATCACCACCAGGGCCATCAGCAGGGCGATGCCCAGGCCCACCAGCGAGGCGTCGCGCAGTTGCCGGGCGAACTCGGCCTGCACGTCGTCGACGTAGACGCCCGAGCCGATGATCCAGCCCCAGGGCTTGAACAGCTGGATATACGAGGTCTTGGGCACCGGCTCGCTGGCGCCGGGCTTGGGCCAGCGGTAGTCCACCGGGCCTGCGCCCTGGCTGCGGGCCAGGGCGACCATTTCGTTGAACACGGCAAAGCCGTCAGGGTCGCGGATGGCCGACAGGTCCTGGCCGTCGAGCTTGGGGTTGGTCGGGTGCATGACCATCTTCGGTTGCAGGTCATTGATCCAGAAATAGTCGTTCTGCTCGTAGCGCAGCCCGCGCACCACCTGCAGCGCCTGCTGCTGGGCGGCTTCGCGGCTGAGGGTGCCGGCAGCTTCCAGGCCCTGGTAGTAGGCCAGCACGCCGGCGGCGGTCTGCACCACGTGGCGGGTTTTCTCGGCCTTGGCCTGGTACAGGTCGCCATGGATCTGGCGCAGCATCAGCAGGCCCAGTACTACCAGCATGGCCACGGCGACCAGCAGGATCAGCCACAGGCGGCGGCTGATCGACATCGATCTCAGGGTCTTCATGATGCGTTACTCCGGTGTTGTTCTTTTTATCGAAGGCATCCAAGCACGCTTTGCCGCTGGCCCCCACTCGACCAACGGCTAATCTGGCGTATATGACATGTGATGTTGCAGGTAACACAGGTGTCGTAATGGTCCCTCTGATAGGATCTCGGCCGCGCCAGATGAAACCTTTAACGCACTGAACTTTTCCGCTGGCATTGCACCCAAGGGTCGCTGTAAAACGGCGTCGCCGCGTGCGGTATACATTTGCAAATCAAAACAGAGAGGCCAGCCACCGGCTGCGCCTCCATGGGGGAATGATGGATTTTTGGAGTGCCTTGCAGGCAATCATCCTGGGTGTGGTCGAAGGCCTGACGGAGTTTTTGCCGATTTCAAGTACCGGGCACCAGATCATCGTCGCCGACCTGATCGGTTTCGGTGGCGAACGCGCCATGGCGTTCAACATCATCATCCAGTTGGGCGCCATCCTTGCGGTGGTGTGGGAGTTTCGCCGCAAGATCCTCGACGTGGTCATTGGCCTGCCGACCCAGGCGCCGGCCCGGCGTTTCACCGCCAACCTGCTGATCGCCTTCATGCCGGCGGTGGTGCTGGGGGTGTTGTTCGCCGACCTGATCCACGAATACCTGTTCAACCCGATCACCGTGGCGGCGGCGCTGGTGGTGGGCGGGGTGATCATGCTGTGGGCCGAACGCCGCCAGCATCGGGTGGAGGTCGACCATGTCGACCAGATGAGCTGGCAGCATGCGCTGAAAATCGGTTTCGTGCAGTGCCTGGCGATGATTCCGGGCACTTCGCGCTCGGGCTCGACCATTATCGGCGGCCTGCTGTTCGGCCTGTCGCGCAAGGCGGCCACCGAGTTTTCGTTCTTTCTGGCCATGCCGACCATGGTCGGTGCAGCGGTGTATTCGGGCTACAAGTACCGCGATCTGTTCCAGCCGGGTGACCTGCCGGTATTCGCCCTGGGCTTCGTGGTGTCGTTCATCTTCGCCATGATCGCCGTGCGCGCCTTGCTCAAGTTCATTGCCAACCACAGCTATGCGGTATTCGCCTGGTACCGCATCGCCTTTGGCCTGCTGATCCTGGCCACCTGGGAGTTCGGTTGGGTCGACTGGTCGACGGCGCACGCTTGATGGCCCGGGCGCAAAGCGCAGAGCCAGGCGTGCGCAATGTACGCCTGAAGCTGCTGGTGCTGGCTGCACTGTGCCTGTTACCGCTTTTGGGCGGGCTGCAGATGGGCCTGAGCGGGCAGTCCTGGCTGGCGCTGGCGCTGTACCCGCTGGTGAGCCTGGTCAGTGTGATGCTGTATTGGCAGGACAAGCAGCAGGCCCGCGGGCAAGGCTGGCGCACGCCAGAGAAGGTGCTGCATGCCAGCGAGCTGCTGGGGGGCTGGCCGGGGGCTCTGCTGGCCCAGCAGCTGTTTCGGCACAAGACTCGCAAGTTGTCGTATCAGCTGGTGTTCTGGGGGATTGTGCTGGTGCATCAGGTGTTCTGGGTTGATCGGCTGTTTCTGCATTTGAGTGGGTTTTGAGGGGCTGTTACGCGGCTTGTTTTGATTAAGGGCCATCCCTTCAAAATCTTCGCAGTTTTCTGCTCTATTCAAGATTGCTGGGGCCGCTTCACGGCCCTTTCGCGACACAAGGCCGCTCCTACAGGTGACCGCGAATCCCTGTAGGAGCGGCCTTGTGTCGCGAAAGGGCTGCGAAGCAGCCCCAGCAAGCCCAAGTCGAGCGCCACGCCCGCCTCACAGCAAAAACGTCTCCCGCCGTTCCTCAAACCCCCTCATCTCCCCATGCGCCAACAACTGCCGAATCCACGGCGCCAGCAAGTCCTGCGGGCTGTCCAGCGGCGTTGGCAGCAGGGCAAAGCGCCCTCGGTTGGCACTAACACCCTCGAGAATCCGCCGGTCCTGCCTGAGAATTACCGCGAACATCGGCTGCAACACCGCTCGCTTGAGCCACCCCGGCAAGCGCCCACGGGCCGTGGCAATACGTGCGAACAGGCGCAGCTCACCGGCGCCTGCCGGCACCAGCCAGGCACTGACCAGCAGGTTGAGCCCGCCCTGGCTGTCGCGGTACTCGATCTCGGCCAGCCCCGGCAAGCGAAAGCGCCCCATGCTCAAACCGCGCTCACCCTCGAACAAGCGCGAGATCAACCCCGACTGCGTGCGCTCTTCGCTGTACTGCGCCTCGACGCCATCCTCCAGCGCATGCATCCAGGCCCGAATCTGCTGACGCTTGCGGTCATGGCGTATCCACCCGGCGTGGACGAAATGGGTATGAAAGCCGTCGAGGAAGTTCTCCGCCGCATCCTGCAAGGTGCAGCGCACCTGGTCGCTCATCCAGAACACATCCAGCGCCTGGGCTTGCCCGGCGGGCGCAATTGGTGGCGCCTGCGGCGGCTCGGGGTCAAGGCTGGCCCACACCAGCCCGTGGGCTTCGCAGCTGTGCAGCGCCTGCAGCAGCGGCTGGCTGCAGCGTTGTTGCAGGCGGCCGGGCAGCTGGGTGCAACGGCCCTGGGCGTCGAAGCGCCAGCCATGGTAGGGGCACTGGATCTGCCCATCACGCACCTTGCCCGCGCTCAACGCCGCATGTCGATGCGGGCAGCGGTCGGGCAGCACGGCAGGTGTGCCCGCGCCATCGCGAAACACCACCAGCGGCTCACCGTGCAGGGTGCAGGCCAAAGGCTGGTGGCGCAGTACGTGGCTCAGGGCGACCGGCCACCAGCCGGCAGGTTTTTTCACAGTTTGAGCTTCCTCATCAAAGGCACGCCGATGCGTTGCAGCAAGCTGGCCAGTACCTGCCAGACCAGGCGCCGCCCCAGGGGCAGGTGTGCCACGTACACCATGCTGTACTCGATCTGCGGCTGGCCGCCGCGCAGGCGCTTGAAGGCTGCGGCGCCGGAGCTGAAGTTGAGCACCTGGCGGCGCTCCACCGCCTCTTGCAGGCACAGGCGGGTCAGTTGCCGGTACAGGCCGGCGCGCTGGGGCAGGGCGGTGTCGTAGCCGACGATCGGCGTGCTCAGCAGCGTGTCGTTGGCAAACCAGCCCAGCGCCCCGTCGATGCGGCCCTCGGCGTTGCGCAGGGCGCGCAACTGCAACCAGCCCTCGCGTTGCCCGCGTTGTAGCCAGGCAGCGCTGTAATGGGGGTTGAGGGGGCTGTATTTGTCGAGGTAAAGCAGGTTGTAAAGCTGCTCGATACGCTGAAAATCGGCCTCGGCCAGTGCCTCGCCGGGCACCACGCTATAAGGGCTGCGGCGCAGCAGGGTGGCATCCAGGCAGGTGTTGTGGCGGCGCAAAAAAGCCGACTGCTCACCAAGGCGTGCGTCGAACAGGTACACCTGGCGGCTGGGGATGGCCAGGTAACCCAAGGCTTGCAGGCGTTGGCGCAGCGCGGCATTGCTGAAGTCGTTGAGCGAACGGAACGCCAGGCCATGGTCGGGGAAGCGGCTGCGCAGCAGCCCGGTGATCTGCGCAAGCTCAGCACCGGCCCACTCTGCCGGGTACAGGTTGGTAGACAGCAACCAGTTGTTCACCTGCACCAGGCGGTCGACCTTGGCAGCACCGAGCAGGCGGTCGACGGCCAGGGTCAGGCACTTGAGCGGCCAGGCCAGCCAGGGGCGGCGCAGGCGTTGCAGCTCTTCGCGGGCGTAGCCGCTGTAGGCCGTCTGCGGCGACACCACGTAGCAATTGCCGGCAGGTTCGGTGCCCTGGTTGATACTGACCGGGAACTGGTGCTCACCGATATCGAGCAGGGCCAGTGCGGTGCTGACATTGCCGATCAGCGCACCGCCGGCGCAGCTGCTGACGTAGTGCCGAGCCAGGCTGTCGCCTGGCTGGGGTGCCTGGCCGGCCAGCTCCTCGGGCATCAGCAGCTTCATGGGCGCGGCCCTTGCAGCGGTTGGCCGTTCCATTCGATGTCGGCGGTGGAGGCTGCCAGCAAGCCGCAGCGGCGGGTCGCCGCACGGGCGATGATCTCGGCCAGGCTCAACACCTGGGCAAGCAGTGGCCCACGGTCGCCACCCTGCACGATCACATCCCGGGCTGCGCGGTAGTCGTGCCAGAAGCCCGCTTGCAGGGCCTGTTGCGGCGCGGCCAGCAGCCACATGGCCAGGGCGATCATGCGTGGCTGCAGGCTGGCCTGCAGTACGCCCAATCCATCGTCACTCAGCGCGGCCACCAGTTGCCTGCGCTGGTCGTCGAACAGGTGCACGCCACTGGTGGCCCTGGGGTTGCATTCGAGCACATGGAAGCGGCCCTCGGCGTCTTCGATGAAATCGAAGCCCACCTGGCCGGTGTAGCCGGTGGCGTTGCCGAACTGCTCGACGAAGGCGCGCACCGGCGCGGGTGCGCAACTGTCGAAGTAGATGCCCGAGCCACGCCCGACCCGGTAGCGCGGCCGGTAGCTGGCATGGGCACGCAGTTGGCCGCCCACCAGCACGCTGAAGCTGCAGTACTCCTGCCCGGCGACGAAGCGTTGCGCCACCCATGGCGCCGCAGCGCTGGGGCGAACCTTGGCCAACTGCGCAGGGCTTGGCCGTACCAGGGTCTGCGAGGCAAAGCGCGAATAGGCCGGCTTGAACACCAGGGCATCATGCTCACTGGCCCGCGCCTGCAAGGCGCCGAGGTCATGCAGCACTTGTGTCGGCGGCGCGGCCACGGCCCAACCCCGGGTCATGACCGCGAAATCGCCCTTGTGGTGCAGCCGGTGCAGCAGCGCGAAGTCGCTGGTGAATACCCGGCACAGCGGGCGCAGACGTTCCAGGCCGTGAGCCAGGTAGAACACCTCTTCACAGGTGGGCAGCAGCAGGTCGATGCGCTGCTTTTGAATGACCTGAGCCAGGGCGTCGACCCAGGCATCGGGGTTGTGTCGGGGCTCGGGCAGGCGCACGAAACACTCGGCCGCCCGGCTGAAGCGGCTCAAGGGCTGGCCCAGCGAGTCGCCGACAGTGACCGCCCAGCCGGCTTCGGCAAAGGCGCGGGCCCACTCCAGGCAGGCCGGGGCGCGGGCGCCGAGAATCAATACACGCATGGCATTCCTTCGGGCAGTTGCAGCATCAGCAGGCGGCGGCGTTTGCTTTGCGGCGGCGGTGCCTGCCAGCGGCCAAAACTCAGGCGCGGCGCCTGCAGTTGTAGCTCATGGCACAGTTCGTTCAGCGCAGCGCTCACGCGTTGGGCCAGGTTTTCAGGGGTGTCGCTGGTGCGCAGGTCGATTTGCCAGTGCATGCCGTGCTGGCGTACCTGGTACTCCTCAAGCGTTGGCCCCAACAGCAACAGGGCGCGGCGCAGCACATCGGGGTACAGCGGCGCCAGTTGCTGGCAGTGCAGGCGCGGCAGCCACAGCACCTCGTCGGCGCGGCCCTCGACGGCGGCGATTGCCCGCTCGGCGCTGCCACAGGGGCAGGGCGCCTCGGCCACCCGCAGGATGTCATTGAGGCGGTAGCGCACGATCAACTGGGTGCGCCGGGAAAAGTCGGTGATGATCGGCTGAAAGCGCGTGCGCCCGGCATCCAACCACTGCGGCTCGATATGCAGGTGGCTTTCGTTCAGGTGCAGGGTGCCGGCCTCGCAGGTGTAGCCGAGAAAGCCTTCGCTGGCCTGGTAGATCTGCTGCGGCCTGCGCCCGAAAGCCTGCTGCACCCGTTCGGCATCGGTGCGCTCCAGCACCTCGGCCACTGACAGGATGTGCAGCGGGCGAATATTCAGTTGCCCGGCCAGCGCCGCCTCGGCCAGCCCGCGCAACACGGTGGCCGGCGCCACCAGTACGTCGGGGCGTTGCCGCTCAAGGCTTTGCAGCGACGCCGCCAGGCCTAGCGTGAGGTCGTGGAAGGCGAAGTCGATGCGTCGGCTGGCCAGGGTGGTGTACAGGCGGCTGTTGGCGCGCAGGTAAAAGGCGATGCGCAGCGGCGCCAGCCAGGGGCACACCAGCCTTGGCAGCAAGGCCCGGGGCAGGGTGCGGGCCAAAAGGATACCGGCCCAGCGTTGGCGCTCTTCGCTGCTGACCAGAAACACGCCTTGCGCACCCGAGGTACCGCTGGACAACCCCACGGTGATATCGCCCAGGGTCGGGCTGAAATCCCGCGAGTGTTCTGCCGTCAGGGCAATCGGCAATACCTGTTCAAGGCTCAGCCCGCGGGTATTGAACCCGGCGAAGTCACCCATCAGCGTCTGCTTGTCCATTAACGGCAAGCTCTGCAAGCCCGCAGGCTGCGCACCTTTGAAGCGCTGGCCGCGGGGCAGCACCTGCGCCATGAAATGCGCCAGGCGCCGGGCCTGCCAGGCTTCGAGCCGTTGCCGGCTGCGAAAGCGCAGGGCATAGCGGCTGAACAGGAACGCGCCGATGCTGCGCAGGGTGCCGATCAAACGCTCACTGTTCACGGCTGAACGCCTCCCAGGCCTGGTTGCAATGGGACGGCAGCACCGCCACGGCGGGCTCCCGGCGCAGCAGTTCGCCGACCCCGGCAAAGGTCTGTTGATACTGCCGGCGATCGGCGCTGGCAAACCACAGCGCCGGGGCTGCCGGCAGGCGCCCGGCACGGCAGGCCGGCGCCGACCAGCAGGCATCGGCCACCAGAAACGCCGGCCGGTCCTGGGCATCGGGGATGAACAGCCCCAACTGGCCAGCGCTGTGCCCGGGCAGCGGCACGCCGACCAGGCTGGCATCGCCGAACAGGTCCAGGCCGTGCTCGAACGGCGCCATCCAGCGCGGCAGGTCGCAGCGCGGGCTGGCATCGGCCAGTTGCAGGCGGGCGGCGAAATCCTCCGGCAGCAAGGCCGGCAGATGCCCGCCCAGGGTGGCCCGCCAGCGTTTGCCGCGCAGTTGCTCAAGGTGCTCGCAGTCGGCCTGCAGGGCGATGAAGCGCGCCTGGCTGAAGGTGCGCAGGCCGGCGATGTGGTCGGCGTGAAAGTGCGAAATGATCACATAGCGGATGTCCGCCGGGCGGATGCCCAAGGCGTGCAGCTGCGCTGTCAGTTGCTCGGCAGCCGGCAACTGCACCGGCACGGCGCTGCGGTACAGGCGCTCGGGCAACTGGCGGGTGGCGTGGAAAAAGTGCTCGGCATAGCCGGTGTCGTAGAGGATCCAGCCATGCTCGGGGTGGCGGATCAGCCCGCACAGGGCCGGGAACTGTACCGTTGCCAGGCGCCCGCCACGGTCGGCCATGCACTCCAGGTGCCGGCACCAGCCGGCACGCAAAATGTGCAGTTGCACGCTACGGCGCATCGGTTGCCTCCTGGTGGGCCTGCCACCACTGCGCATACCGGGCAATGCCTTCGGCCTGGCTGATGACCGGGGCATAACCCAGCTCGCGGCAGATGGCGCGGGTGTCCAGGGTTTGGCTGAAGGCCAGCACCCCGGCGCCGTAGCGGGTAATCAGGGGTTCTGCGCCGTTGCCCAGGCGGGCCTTGAGCTCCAGCAGGTGCGCCACGCCATGCACCAGGCGCCAGGGCAGCCGGCGGGTGCGCAGCGGCAAGTGCAGGTGCGTGGCCAGTTGCTGCAGCAGTTCGGCGAAGGCCATGGGCGTGGCATTGCTCAGGTTGTACAGGCACAAAGGGCGCGGCAGCGGGCGGGTCAGCGCCAGCCATACCGCGTGCACCAGGTTCTCCACGCAGGTCAGGTCCAGTTGCGCCTGGCCACCGCGCATCAGCGGTATCGCGCCGCGGCGCATCACCCGCAGCAGGCGCGGCATCAGGGTCTGGTCCCAAGGGCCGAACACGGCGCGGGGCCGCAGAATCACGCATTCGGGTAGTTGCGCCTTGGCCAGCAGCGCTTCGGCCTGGGCCTTGGTGCGCGCGTATTCATTGACCGGGGTGGGCAGCGGCTGGTTTTCGCGGATGCCCAGGCGGTCAGTGAAGTCGAAATACAGGCTGGGGGTCGACAGGTGCACCAGCCGGGGCACGGCATTGGCCTTGCAGGCGTGAACCACCTCGGCGGTGGCGTCGAGGTTGGCCTGGCGGAACGCCTGCGCCGCCCCCCAGGGCGATGACAGTGCTGCGCAATGCACGATGGCCGCGCAGCCCTGGCTGGCCTCGGCCAGGCGCTCGGCCGCCTGCGCGCTGCCATGCTCCAGGGCCAGCCACTGTGCAGGCGCCGGGCTTTGCGCAATGACCTCGGCAGCCGCCGTGGCGTTGCGCCCGCTGAACAGTACCTGGCAGCCCTGTGCCGCCAGGTGCCAGACCAGATGCCGGCCGATGAAGCCGGTACCGCCGGTGATCAGAACCTTCATCAGAACTCCAGCACCAGGCCGCCGAGGGACAGGCCGGCACCGGTGCCGATCAATAGCAGCCGCTGCCCGCGCCGGATGCGCCCGTCGTGCACGGCGATGTC
This sequence comes from Pseudomonas sp. NPDC089406, assembly GCF_044900265.1. Classification (NCBI taxonomy): domain Bacteria; kingdom Pseudomonadati; phylum Pseudomonadota; class Gammaproteobacteria; order Pseudomonadales; family Pseudomonadaceae; genus Pseudomonas; species Pseudomonas sp. NPDC089406. The sequence goes on from NZ_JBJDNC010000036.1 coordinate 18,391, forward strand.
CAGGGCCGTGGGCAGCGACGCCGCCACCTGGTTACCGTGGCGGGCGAAGATGTCGATGACCTTGCCGGGGCTCATGCTCAGGCGCCTGGCGGCATGGGCCATGGCCTGCTGGCTGGCCTGGTGCGGGATAACCCAGTCGATCTCGGCCAGGCTGAGCCCGGCTTGGGCGAGCAAGTCGTTGAGCAGCGCAGGCAGGTGTTTGGCGGCCAGGCGAAACACGCCTTTGCCGTGCATGGCAAAGCTGGTCAGCGGGGCGAAGGGCTGGTCGATGCGCCGGGGGTGAAAGCGCGAGCCGCCGGCCGGGATCTGGCACAACTCGGCGCCCTCGGCGTAGGTTCTGAGCCGTGAGGCGAGGATGCTGCCGCCGCCCGGGCCGAGCACCACGGCTGCCGCGCCGTCACCGAAAATGCCGCTGACCTCGACCTGCTGCCAGTTGAGCCCGCACGAGGCGATATCGGCGCACACCACCAGCACACGGCGGTACTGCCCGGCCTGGATCGCCCAGGACAGGGTGTCCAGCGCTGCGATGAAGCCCAGGCAACTGGCATTGATGTCCATCGCCGGGATGCCGGACTGCCCCAGGCCCAGCTCGCGCTGCAGCAGGGCAGCGTTGCACGGCATGCCTTGGTCTTGGGTGCCGTTGGCGCAGACGATCAGGTCCAACTGCTGCAGCGTCACACCCGCTGCCTGCAAGGCCTTGTGCGCCGCCTGGGCGCCGAGGGTTGCGGCGTTGTCTTCGTGGCCTGCGACATGCCGCTGCTGCACCCCGCTTATACGTTCGACGCTGCCTGGCGCCAGGCCCAGCCTGTGGTCCAGCTCGGCGCTGGTCAGCACCTGTTGCGGCAGGCTGTGGCCGGTGCCGAGGATAGCCAGCGAACGGGCAGGGCGGGGGGATGACGCGCGAGGGTGCATGAATGATCCGTCAGTGATGCAAGGGGGGCTCAGTTTACTTCAGGCTTTACCGGGCATTTGCTCAGAAAAGTCGCAAGGCCTTGCTGGTATTGTTCCGCCGGCATCAAGTCAGAGTGGCGCGGGATGCTGTAGGCAAGTTTCTTGCGCTCGAGCGCGGCAGAGCTGATGGCGTAGAAGTCAGCGCATTCACGTATGTGGGTGATTTCATCCCAGCGCAGCCCACCCGCCCTGACCTTGGGAGGGGGCGTGAGGGTGAACCCCTGATCGTCGAATGTCAGGCGATAGCGGCCCTCGTGCAACACCAGCATTCGCCGTATGGCGCTTTCGGCAAGGCGTTCGTGGATCCGGCGAAATCGCATGGGTTTAGCCTTTGCCAGGGCAGGCGGGGGGCGACGACGACAAAAGCGCCACCAGTACGGAATGAACAGCAGCGTGGCGATCACGATGGCGATCACCTTTTCGGGCTTACCAACATAAGGCATGAAGAAGTACACCGCCGTTGCAGCCAAAGGCAGGGCCAGGAGCTGGAAGGCCGCTGTATGCCTGAGTTGCCTGTGTTGCCAGCGCCGCACGCTCTCGTACATTCGGTCCTCCCAGGCCATTTCCTTGGCGAGTTTTATCGCCACGCGGATTTCGGTATGGGCCGGGGTGATGCTGTAGTGCAGTTCCATTGAGTATGCTGCCGATGTCCATGTTCGGGAGGGCCGGCAGTGTACCGGATCCAAAGTTGCCGTGAGCAACTTCTAACCGCTCTGGCTCAGCCTGCCCATTCATAGCTGATCAAATGGTCAACCCTACTAAAGTATTGGATTGGCTACCATTCGTCGTGGGTTCTGCTCAAAAAATGAACATTCCCAATAGTTAGCGCTCTCATGATCCAGCAGGCGCGAGTGATCGGCACCGCGCAGTGCACCCAGCAAGACGAAGGACGCTGAACACCCGCCCCCATGCGCATTTCATCATGCCCATGGGTTTTTTTTTAACTGAGTGATCTGGAGCAGCAACACCCCTTCGATCAGCACTCGCCTGGCGAGCTGCGAAATTACAGAACCACCGATAATTTGAGCGTGTACATGCAGGTTTGATCATTACAGTGCGATCAAGGCATTCGCCTGCCTGCGGCAAGTTAATCGAGACGGTATGAAGTGAGGATGTAGACGTGGAGTTCAATACAATTATTAGCCTGTTCGGGCAAAAAGAATCCATGGAACTGGTACGTTTGTCAGTTGTGTATGTTCATTTACTGGCCTGTTGCGTGGCCATCGGTTTGGTCTTTGCCAGCGACGTGGCAATGGTCAAGGCCTTGTTCAAGGGCCGTGGTACTGCCGGCCATGATGCCAACCACCTTGCCGGCTTGCAGAAATCGGTGGGCAATGCGCTGATCTTCCTGTGGCTGACCGGGGCTGCGGTGATCGGTATCGATTATGTTGAAAAGGGCATGCAGTATTTTGCCAACCCGAAACTTCAGGCCAAAGTGCTGATTGTATTGTTACTGACCTTCAATGGCCTGTTGTTGCACCGGCATGTATTGCCGGCAATGCAGAAAGTCGGCTCGTTGCTTGACCTGAACATCGGCATGCGCCTGTTCGCCCTGTTTGCCGGTGCGTTCTCCGGTGTGTCCTGGCTGTATGCCGCCATGCTTGGTGTCGGCCGGCCGCTGGCCTGGAAGTACTCGCTGAGCGAACTGCTGATGGCCTACCCGGTGTTGATCGTGCTGGGCTTTGCCTCGATGGTGGCGCTGACCCAGTGGGCGCGCCAGCGCAACAAGGCTGAGCCGATGCTGCCAGGCATGATGCAGCCACAATGGGCACTGGCGGGGATTCACGCGCGCTGATTGAAGGCCCCGTCGCCCGCAAGCTGGCTGCTGCAGTGGACCGCGCCGTCATCGGTAACGCGTTCGCTGCGGCAGCCGGCTTGCCGGCGACAGGGCCGGCCGGTCAAGCCTCGAACGTACCGGCCAGCAGCGGCGCAGGCTCCACCCGGCCATCGCCATGCAGCAGTACCAGCGCCCCGTCATCCGCGCGCTGGGCCGCTACCGGGGCATTGCGGTTCCAGTGCTCGACGAGCATGTCCCTCTCCCAGCTCTTCAAACCCTTCTTGACGACCCAGCCATAGATCGGTTCATGCAGCCAGCTGCCGTCGCTGTTGGCGATGCCGGTGTGCAGCCCCTCGCTTGCATGAACGCCGGGCTCATCGGGCGCTATTGTGCAAAACCAGCCGTAGCCTGTGCCCCATTTCAGGGCGACCACCTCATGCACCAGTGGCAGTACTTCACGGCCTTCGCGGGTGTCATAGACATTTTTGAACCATTGCTCCCAGCCGCCCTTGTACTCGACGCACTTCGAAACCTGGACATAGCGGTTTGCTTCCCCGGCCGGTGCCAGGTCTTCATCGCTTATGCCTCGCGAAGGCAACCACGACAGGTAGCCGATGCTGGTATAGGCCACCGGCACCAGCAGCTTGCCGCTGCAGTCGAGCATGCCGCTTTGCTCGTAGTCGCCAACGACCATGCGCAGGCTGCCGTCGGCCCACTGTTCAGTGGCGTCGACTTCAGTGACGAACACCTCCAACGCCTCGTATTGCGGATCGACCACCAGGTGCCCCTGGGTGTTGATCAGGCCGCGCAGGCCGTTGCGTTTGGGAATCCAGGCATGCAGCCCCTCGTTCCAGTCGATGTCATACCAGGTGGGCGCCACCACCCAGTTGCCTTGCCGGTCGATTACCCCCCAGTGATCGCCCTCGCGGGCCGCTGCTTGGTTGGCTGGCGAGAAGTCGCCGGTATCGACGAAGCGCGGTGTTATCACCCATTTGCCACTGGGGTCGATGAAGCCGAACAGCTCACCCACCTGCGCGGCCGCCAGGCCCTGGGCAAAATCACAGACAGCGTCCAGCTCGCAAGCCAGAACCTGATTGCCTGCGCGGTCGATCAGCCCGACCTTGTCGTCAAGCAACACCGCCGCCACGCCTGCATCGAACGGCCAGATCGCCTGATAACGCGGCGCTGTGACCCGCGCCGCACGCTCATCGCGCCCGGCACGGATACCCCACAGGCCCTGCACCTCAAAGCGATACAGGCCGCCACCGAGGTAGGCGTCATCGATGGCCGTTTCGGCTTCGTATTCATCGAAGCACACCTCGATCGGCTCCTCGGCCTCGGCAAAGTACGGGTGGTCGAGGCCGCCCAGGCCGAAGCGCCAGGCCCAATCGCTTGCATCCTGCAGATCGCTGACATTCAGCAGCTTCAACACACCCGGCACATCGCCTGCGGCCATGCGCTCACGCAACGCCAGCCAGCGTTCGTTGCATTCCTGGCGCACCGCAGCGGCAAACCCGGCGGGGTCGCTGTCGTCCAGCCAGCACAGTTCGTCGAGGTTGGCGTTGAACCAGCATTCGCAGCCTTCGTAGTCCTCGTCGAGCAGCCGCTCCAGCCAAAGCGCCGCGCCTTCGAGTTGCAGGCAGTACTGCAAGCCCTTGTCGGTTTCGCGGCCAATCAGAAATGCCGCTACCTGGAACAGGCGTTCATGGGCGGCGCGAGCGGGGGCCCGCAAACCATCGGTGCCGGCATCGCCGAACACCCGCTGGGTCGTGTCGGACGGGGTGATCTCACTGCTGGCCAGCAGAATCTGCCACAGGGTTGGCAGGGTATTGTTGGAACTGGCGATTTCGCGCGACGGCGCATCGCCATCCTGCTCCGATTGCAGGTAAAGCCAGGCACGGTTGCCCATGGTGACGTCCTTGTGAAGGCTTGCTCAAAAGAGGCGGTACGGTAGCGTATTGCCATCGCGCTTGCGAGGCGGACGTTGCGTAAATGCCCTGTTCGCGCTAAACCTGCGGCGGCCAGTATGTACGGCACAACCCTGGAGAGCAGCATGATCAAAGTCGGCGAACACCTGCCCGAGGTGACGCTTTACCAGTACAGCAGCGGGGAGGGCGGTTGCCCGGTCGGCCCGCAGGGGTTTTCCGTCAGCGAACGCTGCAAGGGCCGCAAGGTGGTGATCTTTGCGTTGCCTGGCGCCTTCACGCCGACCTGCTCGGAGCGCCATGTGCCGGGTTACATCGCTCAAGCCCGTGAGCTGTTCGATGCCGGCGCCGACGAGATTCTCTGCGTGGCCGTGAACGATGCCTTCGTCATGGACGCCTGGGGCAAGACCTTCCCCACCCAAGGGCTGGTGCAGATGATCTCCGATGGCAACTGCGCCTTCACCGATGCCCTGGGCCTGGCTCAGGATTCCTCGGCCCGCGGCATGGGCCGGCGTTCGCAGCGTTATGCGCTGCTGGTGGACGACGGTGTGGTGCGGCATGTTGCTGTGGATGCGCCGGGCAAGCTTGAGGCCAGCGATGCGCAGAGCCTGCTGGCGGTGTTGCAAGCGCAGGCCTGACGATACCCCCTGTAGGAGCCGGCTTGCCGGCGATAGGGCCATAAGCTTCAACACAGGTTGCAGGCCCGGCCTCATCGCCGGCAAGCCGGCTCCTACAGGGTTCGCGCCACCCCATCCATTTGCTGCAAAAGAGGCCGGATGAACCGAATCGAACTGCGCAAGGCCGACATCAACCTGATGGTGGTGTTCGAGGCACTGATGCAAGAGCGCAACCTGACCCGCGCCGCAGAAAAGCTGTTCGTCGCCCAACCCACTATCAGCGCCGCGCTGGCCAGGTTGCGGGTGATGTTCAACGACCCGCTGCTGATCCGCGTGGGCAACCGCATGGAGCCGTCGGCCCGGGCGGCAGAGGTGATCAAGCACCTCACCCCGGCGCTGGATGCGCTGTCCACCGCCCTGAGCCTGACCCACGACTTCGACCCGCCAACCAGCAACATGACCTTTCGCATCGGCTTGTCCGACGATGTCGAATCTGGCTTGTTGCCGCCGTTGCTGCGTGCCCTGCGTGAGGAGGCGCCGCATGTGGTCGTGGTGGTGCAGCATGTGGACTACTGGCGCATCCCCGACCTGCTGGCCTCGGGCGAGGTAACGGTGGGTATCAGCCAGACCCGCGGCCTGCCGGCCAATGCCAAGCGCAAGGTGCTGCGTACCCTGCAGGCACGGGTATTGCGGGCCGACAAGGCGGATACGCCGCTGACCCTGGACGAGTTTTGCCAGCGCCCGCATGTGCAGGTGTCGCCGACGGCCAACACCCACGGCATCGTCGATGACTGGTTAAAGGAGATCGACCGCTCGCGCAGCGTGATGCTGTCGGTGCCGCATTTCAGCTCGCTGCCGGCGTTGCTCGCCGACTCCGACCTGCTGGCCTGCTGCCCGGACTACGCAGCCCATGCCATGGAGCGCTGGAGCAACCTGCGTGCCGAGCCGCTGCCGTTCGAGACGTTGCCGCTGGAGCTGGCCATGGTGTGGTTGAGCACCACCGACAATGACCCTGCCGAACGTTGGCTGCGGGGGCGGCTGGAGCAGCACATGGCCGCCGGTAGCCGGCTTGCTGGCGAAGGGGCTCAATAGCAGGCCCGACGCAATCGCCGGCAAGCCGGCTCCTACAGGCTCGCGCCGAATCCAGTGCTTGCGCTGTACCTGTAGGAGCAGGCTTGCCTGCGATCACCGGCTCAGCCGGTGCCATACACCGCGTCGCCTGCTTCGCGGGTAAACCCGCTCCCACAGGATTGCGCAGGACCTGAATCAGGCGCTGTACCTGTAGGAGCGGCTTTAGCCGCGAACACCGGCGCAGCCGGTGCCATGCATCGCGTCGTCTGCTTCGCGGGCAAGCCCGCTCCCACAGGATTGCGCAGGGCCTGAATCAGGCGCTGTACCTGTAGGAGCGGCTTTAGCCGCGAACACCGGCGCAGCCGGTGCCATGCATCGCGTCGTCTGCTTCGCGGGCAAGCCCGCTCCCACAGGATTGCGCAGGGCCTGAATCAGGCGCTGTACCTGTAGGAGCGGCTTTAGCCGCGAACACCGGCGCAGCCGGTGCCATGCGCCGCGTCGCCTGCTTCGCGGGTAAACCCGCTCCCACAGGATTGCGGCAAACCCTGGGCCGGCGAACTGCCCTGAAAAACCTGCCCTTTGCTCAAGGCTCCTGCAGGCTACCCAGGGCCTGGCGCCCTTGTGGCGACAGAAACGGCTCCAGCTGTTGCCAACTGAAGGCCGCGTCCACCTCACAACCATCGCCCCTGGCCTGGTTGGCCAAACGCATACCTTGGGTGTCGAAGGTCAGATCGTAGGTTTCGTAACCTGCCACGTCAGGGCAGTCCCCGTCCGCAGGGACCTGGGTGCGTAGCCAATCGGCAAAAGGCTTTGGCAGCTTGACGCCGCCGGTAAAGCTGTCGTACCAGCCAAAGTGCGTATCAAGCCAGGCCCAGGGGTCGACGCTTTCACCGGTTTGCAAGTCCCAGCTATGAAAGCCCCAGCTGATGCTGTTGGCGCCGTAGCCGGCAGGCCAGCGGTAGAAACGCACGGTGAGCCAGCGGGATGACCGGTACACAGGCTCAATGATGACCTCACTGCTTTCGGCTTGACCATACTGGACCATGAACCGGCGCCGTTCCTGGTTGATGGTCTCTGTGTTTTGCTCGCCTGCCGCCAGGCGTGCCAGCTCCCGGTTGATCCTGGCGATGGCCGCGCCATTGCCCTCGAGCTCGAGGGCCAGCACCTGGGCGGCTTGGGTCTTGACCCGGTAGCCATGACCGTCGAGGGTGACCCGCTCCACCTTGGCCGGCGGCAGCGCAGCCTCGACGGGCAGGTTGTAGTCATCGCCGTCACACCCTTCGAGGCTCGAGCGTGTCAGCACCACCGGCAGAGGGGGCGCGCCCGAGGCCTTGCGCCAAGTGCCTGTCAAGGTATCGGTGTGTACCTCGTCCAGGCTCCAGAACCCGGTGTTACCGTTCTCGACCCATGTCTGGCTGGCTGTTTCCCGGCTCAGGCGAATCGGTGTGCGGTAGCGCTGGTAGTAGTAGCTGGCGTAGTAGTCAGGCTCTTTGTTGAAGCAGACCGTGATCGCACTTTTGCCGAGCGTGCCTTTCCACACCCCTGGCAGGCCGAAGGGCTCGGCGCTGGCATGACCTGCGCCGATCATCAGGGCCAGCGCTGCCAGTGCGCCACGCACCACACCCGCCTCACTGCTCGCCATGGGCGGCCTTCCATTCATCGATGTAGGCCAGGTAGGCATCCTCTTCGGTATCGACTGTTTGGCCTGCGTAGGTGGCAAACAGCACGCCGGGCAGTTGCAGGCCGCGCTCGCGGAGGGTGGCCAGGTCCGGGACGAAGTTATCGGCGAACGGGTCGAAGGCGATGCTGTAGCTGCTGAAACCGCCCTCGGCGAAGCGCTGCACAAGGCCTGCGTAGAAGGCGGTTGCGTCGGACTCGGCGCCGGCTTGCCACCAGCCCTGGCCGTACCAGTACAGCAGCAGCGCAGTACCGGCGTCACACAGCGGGTGGGCAAGGATGGCCCGCGGCGCCAGCAGGCCGTCGTCCCAGTTCAGGTGGGCGGCCAGGTAGTGGAGCTCTTCCTTGCTTTGCAGGTCGGCCACGCATACCAGGTCTTCTGGTGCCTTGTAGAACTGCTCGCTCCAGTAGGTGAGGGTGTCGCGCATGTCGGCGTCTTCGAGCATGCCCAGCAGGGTGGCGCGGTCGGCGATGCCGTTGAGTTCGGCGCATTCGCTGGCACGCAGGAATTGCTCGCGGGTTAGCAGGTGGGGCATGGGGTGTCGTCCTTGATAGAGGGTGGCAAAGCCGGGGTTGATAGCCCAGTTGGCCGGCAATATCAAGGGCGCTATGCGTTGCCTGGCTCAGGCCACCAGGCCCTGGGCGTTGGCGGCGGTGATGGCGACGATGAACAGGATGTAGCCGAGGATGGCGGTGTAGGCGCCTTGTTTGAATGCAGTGGCCATGTTGGCGGCTCCGGCGGTGGCTTGTGTGGCTTAAGCATGCTGGAGCTGCCGGGTGGGCGGAAACGATGGTTGGCGATGGTGACTATCGAGAGGGTTGATAGGCCTGCCAGGGCCTCATCGCCGGCAAGCCGGCTCCTACAGGGGCCGGCACAGGCTGTTCACAGCAACCCTTGCAAACTCTGCAGAATGGCCCCGGCATCGTAGGGCTTGCGAATCACCGGCACCTGCTGCAAATGCCCAGGGATGCTCACGCTGTCGCCATACCCAGTGGCGAACAAGAACGGGATGCCCCGGCGCACCAGCTCATCGGCTACACAGATCGAGGTGCCGGTGCCCAGGTTGATGTCCAGGATGGCGGCATGCGGCGTGCGGCTACCCAGCAGGCGCAGCGCTTCGTCTTCGGAGCTGGCGGTGATCACGTCCTTGATCTGCGCATCGTTGAGAATCTGCTCCAGGCCCACGGCAATCACCAGTTGGTCCTCGAGAATCAGCACGCAGGTGTCGCTGCGCGCGGCGAACACGCTGGCGACAGGCGCCAGCGCTGCCACCGGGCGGGCGGCTTCGGTGGCCTCGATCACCGTCAGGTGCCGGGCCGGGATTCTGAAAAAGCCCTGCAGCCCTTCGGGCAGGTACTGCACGCTGCTGGTGCCGCCCAGATCGAACGGGATGCTGCGGTCGATCAGCACGGTGCCAAAGCCGCTGCGACTCGGCGCGCGCACCGTCGGGCCGCCGCTCTCGCGCCAGGTGATGTCGCAGGCATTGCCGGCATCCAGCGCCCAGCTCACGCTCAACTTGCCGCCGGCCTGGGACAGTGCGCCGTATTTGGCGGCGTTGGTCGCAAGCTCATGCAGCACCAGGGCCATCACCGAAAACGCACGGGCGTCGAGGATCACGTTGGGCCCGCACAGCTCGATGGCCTCGGCCGAGGTGCGGTAGGGCGACAGCTCGGCCTCCAGCAGTACGGCCAGGCGCCCGCCGCCGTCGCCGCGCACCACTTGGTCGTGGGCCAGGGACAGCGCGTGGATGCGGCCCTTGAGCGTGGCCACGTAGTCCTTGAGGGTCTGGCTTTCCGTGGTGGGGTGGGCCACCAGCGCGCCGATCAGCGACAGGATGTTCTTCACCCGGTGGTTGAGCTCTTCGTTGAGGATGCGCTGGCGCACCTCGGCCTTGGAACGCTCGTTGGCCAGCAGTTCGCTGTTGTGCAGCGCCACCTCGACGATGGCGGTGCGGATGGCCTCGCCGAACTGGCGGTCCTGCTCGCTCCAGGGCAGCGACTGCTGGTGCACGGTCTCCTTCCAGATGGCGAAGCTCTTGCGCGGCGTCAGGCGGTCGCCCAACGCGCCGCTGCCGTAGGTCTTGTTCGGATCGCCCGCCCAGTCCAGGGTTTCGACCACTTCCTTGCGAAACAGCATCAGGTAGTCGCGGGGTTGCTGCGACATGGGGATGACCAGCACCCCGGACACCTCGGCGAAATACTCCTGGGCCGCCGGGTGGGCCATGGACAGGCGATTGGAGGCCCAGGTGCGGCCTTCGCAGACCCCTTCAGCCAGGCCCAGCAGGTCAGGGATGGCCGCCTTGGGCGGGGTCAGCCCGGCCGACGACCAGCGCCCCTGCAGCGACATGCCGATACCGTCGCAGGGGATCAGCGACTGGAACTGCGCCAGGCGCGAATGGAAGAACGCCTCGATGTCCTGGGCATGGTTGGCGTCGCGCAGCAGGGCGTCCAGGGCCTTGTGCACCTTCACCGCGGCTTCGAGGTTTTGCCGGGTGCGCAGGGTCTGGATGTGCAGCGAGAAGAACTCGCCGAACATTTCTGCCGCCACCCGCTGGCCCATGGCCAGGGTGCGTGGCGCGTAGTGGTGGCAGGCGATCAGCCCCCACAGCTCGCCGTTGACGATCACCGAAATCGACATCGAGGCGCCCACGCCCATGTTGGTGAGGTATTCGCAGTGGATCGGCGAGACGCTGCGCAGGTGGGCGTAGGAGAGGTCCAGCGGTTCACCGGACGGGTCGCGCACGGGCTCGATCGGCACGGTCTTGAACTTGGCGTCGGAGATGATGCGGATCGGGTTGCGCAGGTACAGGGCGCGGGCCTGCTGGGGGATATCCGAAGCCGGGAAGTACTGGCCGAGGAAGCTTTCCAGGTCGCCGCGCTTGGCCTCGGCCACCACCTTGCCGGCACCGTCCGCGCCCAGCTGGTAGATCATCACCCGGTCGTAGCCCAGCACCGCCCGCACGAAGCGTGCGGCATCGCGGAACAGCTTGGTGGTCTGGTCGACTTCGCGCAGCTGGGCGATCAGCGTGCGGGCCAGCTCGATGGGTTCGGCGATGCTGGCGCCGGCCGGTTCGAATTCCAGGATGGCCGTGCCCTTGAACAGATGGGCGCTGATGTCGAAGGCGCGGCCGTTGGGCAAGTGCACGCCAAAGGTCAGCGCTGGCCGGGCGGCTTCGCGGGTACGCGCCAAGGCATTGCGCAGGGTATGGGCCACCTCGGCGCCGAGCAGGGCGTGCAGCTTCTGGCCGTTGATCTCGCCCTGTACCCCGAGCATGTCGGCCGCGTTCGCCGAATGACGCAACACCGTGACCGCCGACGCATCGCAGGCCAACAGGCAGCCGTGGGGTTGGATACTGCCCGGGATCTGGATCGGTTCGCGGTCGCAGTTGGTCAGGTTGACTTGGGGGGTGTTGGTCATGGAGGCCTGCTGGAGGGGGGCGGGGTGATGGCTCAGGTACAGTACAGCATTGGTTGGGCAAACGTGGGAATGTGCAGGCCAGATTTGTGCGAGGCATCTTCGTTCCCTGTGGGAAGCGGCCTTGTGTCGCGATTGGGTCGCGTAGCGGCCCCGGGATCTTTGTTCCTTTCAAAAATGCCGGGGCTGCTCTGCAGCCCATCGCGACACAAGGCCGCTTCCCACAAGATTGCGCGATGCCAGAATCAAGCGCTGTACCTGTAGGAGCCGGCTTGCCGGCGATGAGGCCGGTTCAGGCAGCACAAGACAGCTGCTCCCACAGGTACCGCATCAATCCATCGAGTCCGGCCTCACCGCCACCCCGGCGCCGACAGGCATTCGACAAAAAAATCCGCCAACGCCTGCACCTTCCTCGGCCTGGCCCGTGCCGACGGGGTGACGAAATACAAACCGCCCTGGGTCATGCCCCAGTCCGGCAACACCCGCTGCAGGCGCCCATCGGCCAGGTATTCGGCGGCGATGAACTCCGGCAGCTCGGCAATTGCCACCCCGGCCAGCAACGGCGCCACCAGAGCATCCGAGTTGGTCACCCGCAACGGCCCGCGCGGGGTCACGTCGTACTCGCCGCCATCGCCATGGGTAAAGCGCCACACCTGGCTGCGCGCCCGGTAGGCGTAACTCATGCAGATGTGGCTGGCCAGCTCACGCGGGTGCTCGGGGTGGCCTTGGCGCTCAAGGTAGGAAGGCGCCGCCACCAGGTACTGGGTCACCGAACAGATGCGCCGCGCCACCAGCGAGGAGTCGGGCAGGGCAGCGATGCGCAGCGCCGCGTCGAAGCCATCGGCCACCAGGTCCACCGTCGAGTCCGACAGGTGCAGGTCCAGCTCCAGCCCGGGGTAGCGTGCCAGCAGCTCAGGCAACAGCGGCGCCACCCAGCGCAGGCCGAACGACATCGGCACTGCCAGGCGCACCAGCCCGCGTGGCTGCACCGACAATTCCTGGGCCTCGCTCTCCATCTCTTCGGCCTGGCGATACAGCGCGCTGGCCTGCTCGACCATGCGCTGGCCGAACTCGGTCAGCGACAGCTGGCGCGAGGTGCGGTTGAACAGGCGTCCACCGAGGCGCTCCTCCAGGCGTGCCACCGCGCGGGAGACCGTGGGCACCGAGACCCCCATGGCCCGCGAGGCGGCGGCGTAGGAGCCTTCTTCGGCCACTTTGGCGAACATGGCCAGGCCTTCGAAATCGGGAATTTTTGACATTTTAAATCTGCAACGATGGGTTTCAAATGATTCTATTTTGAAAACAAGCCAAGGTCGATACGCTTCTCCCACACCCAATCGCTACCCCAAACGGGAGAAACACCATGAGCAAGAAACTCGAAGGCAAGATCGCACTGGTTACCGGCGGCACCACCGGCATCGGCCTGGCCACTGCCAAGCGTTTCGCCGAAGAAGGCGCCCACGTGTACATCACCGGCCGCCGCCAGGCCGAGCTGGACAAGGCGGTGCAGCTGGTAGGCAACGCCACCGGCGTGGCAGTCGACTCCACTCGCCTTGAGCAACTGGACGCGCTGTACGCCCGTATCCAGCAAACCCACGGCCACCTTGACGTGCTGTTCGCCAATGCCGGCGGTGGCTCGATGCTGCCCCTGGGCGAGATCACCGAGGCGCACTACGACGACACCTTTGACCGCAACGTGAAGGGCGTGCTGTTCACTGTGCAGAAGGCGCTGCCGCTGCTGGCGAAGAATGCCTCGATCATCCTCACCGGCTCCACCGCCGGCAGCTCGGGTACCGCGGCGTTCAGCGTGTACTCGGCGTCCAAGGCCGCTGTGCGGGCCTTTGCCCGCAGCTGGATCCTCGACCTGAAAGACCGCGGCGTACGGGTGAACACCCTGAGCCCCGGTGCCACCCGCACACCCGGCCTGGTAGACCTGGCCGGCCCCGATGCCGCGCAGCAGCAAGGCCTGCTGGACTACCTGGCAGCCCAGGTGCCGCTGGGGCGGGTAGGGGAGCCGGTGGAAATCGCCAATGCGGCGGTGTTCCTGGCCAGTGATGATGCAAGCTTCGTCAATGGCGCCGAGTTGTTCGTCGATGGCGGCCAGGCGCAGATCTGAGTGGTTTTCGAGAATGCCGGGGGCGCCTTGCGCCCCTTTCGCGGCACCAGGCCGCTCCTACAGAAGGCCGCATTCCCCTGTAGGAGCGGCCTTGTGCCGCGAAAGGGCTGCAAAGCAGCCCCGGCAGCCTCAAGGCATACACAAATAACGAAAGGAGTACAAATGTGCTCCTCCTGCAAAACCAAGACCTCAAACTGCATTCAGTGCATCATGAAGCACCTCCCGCACAGACCCTGAACCATGACCCGCCCGCTGTTCATCTCCCTCGACGGCCCCAAGGGCACCGGCAAGACCACCTTGCTCGAAACCGTCACCCAGGCACTGCGCGCAAAAGGCCACAAGGTCATCCGCCTGAGCGAACGCAACAACGACCCGTACCGCGCTGAAACCATGGCCCTGGTCAACCAGCTGGCGCGTAACCCCTGTGCGCAACTGGAGCTGCAGGTGTGCGAGCGCCTGGCTGACAGCCGTGCCTGGATTTCCCGGCAAGTGCTGCCCGACCAGCCCGCCGGCAGCCTTGTCCTGATCGACCGCTGGTACCCCTCCGACGCGGCGTTCCGCCGCCTTGTACCCTTTGCCGACATTCTGCAACTGAACCTTGAACGCAAGGTGCAGGTGCCGGACCTGATGGTTGGGGTGGTCACCGCGCCGCAAACCTCCTGGGCCAGGGCCGCAGCACGCACCCGCGGGCTGGGCAGTACGGTGATGTTCACGCTGCAGGAGCAGGTGGCGAGTAGCGAAGCGTTCGAACGCGCGGCGCTGGAGCAAGGCTGGATGCTTTGCCGCAACGAAGGCACGGTCGAAGCCGCGACGCAGCAGGTGTCGGAAGAGATCCTGAAGCTGTTGTAGAACGTGGGAGCGGGCTTGCCCCGCGATGAATATGGCACCGGCCAAGCCGGTGATCGCGGGCAAGCCCGCTCCCACAGGGACCGCGGAGCCTTCAAGCTTGCGCGGTGTCACCCACCGCGTGGCCTGCTTCGCGGGTAAACCCGCTCCCACAGGGATCGCGGAGCCTTCAGGCCTGCGCGGTGTCACCCACCGCGTGGCCTGCTTCGCGGGTAAACCCGCTCCCACAGGGACCGCGGAGTCTTCAGGCCTGGGCGGTGGCACTCACCGCGTGGCCTGCTTCGCGGGTAAACCCGCTCCCACAGGGACCGCGAAGGCTTCAAGCCTGTGCGGTACCTGTAGGAGCCGGCTTGCCGGCGATGAGGCCGGCACAGGCGGCACAACCCTTCAGCACCGGGCCGCAATGCGCACCAGCAGCGGCAACACCAACGCCCACAACCCGGCCAACAGCAGCGCGGTCGCCAGCGGCCCCAGGGGCAACGCAACATCGGCTAGCCTCGCACCCCCCAGGTATGCCAGCGGCCCGCCCACGGCGCCGGCCAGCGCCCCCAGCCATAACGGCCGCCCGGCCCAGGCCAGGCTGTGGCGCATGCCGCTGGCCAGCACCAGCCATAACAATGCCAGCCAAAGCGGCAACGGCCAGGCGTCGAAAGCGAACACCCCCAGCGCCGCCAGCAGGCTGTCCAGCAGCCAGCCAAGCAGCGCCACCCGGCACAACACCTTGGCTTCACCGGCGGGGCTCAGGCGCAGGTGCAAGGTCAGCCCCAACGCCACCAGCAGCAACAGCCAGGGCCGCTGCGCCCCCAGCACGCACAACCACCAGCCGGCCTGCAACCACAGGGCGTTGAAGACCCTCCAGCGGGCCTGGCCGGTCACGGCAACGGCGCGCGCCGTGCAGCGGGCCCGGCCCACAACAACTGGGCCACGCCGATGGCGCGCTCCTCGAAACCGCCCTGGCAATAGCACAGGTAGAACTCCCACAAACGCTGGAAGGTCTCGTCGTAGCCCATGCCGGTCAGCGCAGCCCGCGCCTGGCGCAGGTTGTCGCACCAGTGCTGCAGGGTGCGCGCGTAGTCGGCGCCGAAGTCTTCCATATGCACCAGGTTGAGCGCCGACTGGCGGCTGGCGGTGTGCAGCATCACGCTCAGCGACGGCAGCGCGCCGCCGGGGAAGATATAGCGCTGGATGAAGTCCACCGAACGGCGCGCCTGCTGGTAGCGCTGGTCGCGGATGGTGATCGCCTGCAGCAGCATCAGCCCGTCGGGCTTGAGCAGCGCGGCGCACTGGCGAAAGTAGGCCGGCAGGTAACGGTGGCCCACGGCCTCGATCATTTCGATGGACACCAGCTTGTCGTAGCGGCCGGTGAGGTCGCGGTAGTCATCGCAACGCACCGTCACCTGCTGCTCAAGGCCCAGGGCCTGCACCCGCTGCAAGGTGTAGGCGTATTGCGCCTGCGAAAGCGTAGTGGTGGTGACCTTGCAGCCATAGCGGGTGGCAGCATGGATGGCCAGGCTGCCCCAGCCGCTGCCGATTTCCAGCAGGTGGTCGGCTGGGCTTAGCTCAAGCTTTTGGCAGATGCATTCGAGCTTGTGCAACTGCGCCTGCTCCAGGGGTTGGCCCGGGTACTCGAAGCGTGCGGCGGAATACATCATGGTGGGGTCGAGCAACTGCTCGAACAGCGCATTGCCCAGGTCGTAGTGGGCCAGAATGTTGCGCCGGGCGCCGCGCCGGCTGTTGCGGTTGAGCCGGTGCAGAAGGCGCAGGGCCGGGCGCCCCAGGCGTGCCAGGCCGCCTTCGAGGGCGTCGAGCACCGTAAGGTTGGCGACGAACAGGCGTGCCACCCGGGCCAGGTCCGGGCTGCGCCAGTAACCATGGATATAGCCCTCGCCGGCACCGATCGAGCCATTGCCGGCCAGCAGGCCCCAGGCCGCGTCGTCGAGTACTTCCACCTCAGCCTGCAACGGGCTCTCGGCATCGCCGAAGCTCCACTGCCGGCCGTGGCTGAGCAGGCGCAGGTGGCCGTGGCGCAGCTTGCCCAACTGGGCGAGCACGGCATTGCGCGCCAGAGTGCCTAGCCAAAGCGTCAGGCCCGCGGGCTTGCTAACGCTCAGGGTGCTGTTGGGCATGGTCGGAGTCCTCGCTGGGTTGGCCGAGCGCCAGGTTGCCCCGGGCCTTGGCATGGTCATGGACGGGGGTACGCTTGAGCAGCAGGCGCAGGGCCTGCCAGTAGATGGCCGTGACGGTGCGCAGGCTCATCCACGGGAAGGCCAGGATGTAGCGGTGCAGTGCCTTGCGACTCAGCGGCTGGCGCTGCAGGGCCAGGTCGGCGGCAAACACCTGCTCGGCGCCTTGCCAGTTCTGCATGTGGATGCGCAGCCGCGCGGCATCCAGCTTGAAGCGCAGGTGGTAGTGCATGTTCAGCGGCATGAACGGCGACACATGGAAGGCCTTGGCCACCTTGAAGGACCCCGCCTGGTTTTGCTGCACCGGCAACACGTAATGAAAGCGCTCGCGCCACGGGGTGTTGCGCACCTCCAGCAGAATCGCCGCCAGTTGCCCGCCTGCTTCATGGCAAAAGTAGAAACTCACCGGGTTGAACGACAGCCCCCAGCAGCGCAGTTGCGTCAGCAGGTGCACAGGGCCGCTGGGTGTGTGGCCGCAGGCCTGGCCGACCAGGGTACGGGCTGCCTGGGCCAGAGGCATGCCTTGGCTGGTCAGGGCTGGCAGGTAGTCGGTTGCACGCCAGCACAGCGGCGCCAGGCGCCAACGCCCGAGCCAGCGCGACAGCCCCAGCCAGGCGGCCTGTTCGTCGAGGTCCAGGTAGAACATGCCCACCCGGTAACGGAAGGCATGGGCCCGCGGCACTTGGCGCCGGTGGCTGACCCAGCCCAGGCACAGGGCGCTGTTCACAGTTGCTCGCCAAAGTGCCGGGCCACGGCCAGGGCGCTGTTGACCCCGTCTTCGTGGAAGCCGTTGCCCCAGTAGGCGCCGCAGAAGTAGCTGTGCCGCTGGCCTTGCAATTGTTCTTGCCGGGCCTGTGCGGCAAGTGCGCCCTGGCTGTACTGCGGGTGGGCATAGCTGAAGCGGGCGAGGATCTGCGCCGGGTCCACCAGGGCGGTCTGGTTCAGGCTGACGCAGAAGGTGGCTGGCGCTTGCAGGCCCTGGAGGATGTTCATGTTGTAGGTCACCGCTGCGGGGGCCTGCTCGGGGTCGCCCAGGCGGTAGTTCCAGCTGGCCCAGGCACGCCGGCGGCGTGGCAGCAGGCGGGTGTCGGTGTGCAGTACCACGTCGTTGGCTGCGTAGTGAATCGCCCCCAGCACCGCGTGCTCCAGGGGGCTGGGGGCCTCCAGCAGGGCCAGGGCCTGGTCGCTGTGGCAGGCCAGCACCACCTTGTCGAAACGCTCGCTGCCGGCACTGCTGAGCAAGGTGACACCGGCTTCGTCGCGGCTTACCCGTTGCACCTTGCAGCCAAGGCGGATGCCACTTTCGAAAGGCCGGCACAGCGGCGCTACATAGCTGCGCGAGCCGCCCTGGATCACTCGCCATTGCGGGCGCTGGTTAACCGACAGCAGCCCATGGTTGCGGCAGAACGTGACGAAAAAATGCAATGGGAAGGCCAGCATGTCGGCGCGCGACATCGACCAGATCGCCGCCCCCATGGGCACGATGTAATGCTCGATGCAGCGCTGGCCGTAGCCGTTGTCGGTGAGGTAGCCACCCAGGGTGGTCCCGGCCTTGATGCGCCCGGCGTCCAGGTCTGCCACCGCCTGGCGGTTGAACCGCAGGATATCCCGCAGCATCCCCCAGAACCCGGGCGACAGCAGGTTGCGGCGCTGGGCAAAGAGTGTGTTCAGGTCATGGCCGTTGTATTCCAGCCCGCTAGCCGGGGCATGCACGGAAAAACTCATCTCGGTCGGCTGCGTGGCCACCCCCAGCAGCTCGAGCAGGCGGATGAAGTTGGGGTAGGTCCAGTCGTTGAACACGATGAACCCGGTATCGATGGCATAGCGCTCGTCGTGCCAGTCGACATCCACGGTATGGGTATGCCCTCCAATCCAGGGTTCGGCCTCGAACAGCGTCACCCGGTGCTGGCGTGACAGCAGGTAGGCGCAGGTTAGGCCGGCGATGCCGCTGCCGATAATGGCGATGTGCATGGGCTTACCCGTCCTTGTTCCGGCGTGCCATCCGTTGGCCCAAGGCCAAGCGTAGACGCGCAGGCATGGCCCCGAGCAGGCGCAGCACAAAGGTGAACAGCCCGGGGAAGGTGACTTCCAGCGGGCGCCGAGGCAGGCGCTGGGCGATGTATTCGGCAGCGCGCTGCGCTGACCACAGTTGCGGCATTGGGAAGTCGTTGCGCCGGGTCAGCGGCGTGTCGACAAAGCCCGGGCTGACCAGGGTGACATCGATGCCCTCATGGGCCAGGTCGATGCGCAGCGACTCCACCAGGTAGCGCACGGCCGCCTTGGAGGCGCCATAGGCGCCGGCCCGGGGCAGGGCCAGCCAGCTCACCGAGCTGCCCATCACCACCAGGTGCGGCTGGCGGCCGGCGCGCAGCAAGGGCAGGGCGGCTGCCAGGCAATGGCTCAGGGCAATCACGTTGGTGCGCAGCACCCGCTCGACCAGGGCCGGGTCGAAATGGCCGGGCTTCAGGTACTCGCAGGTGCCGGCATTGAGGATCACGCAGTCCAGCGCGCCCCAGGCCTGCTGAACGTGCGCAACGATGTCGGCGACCTGCTGCGGCTGGTCGAGGTCGCCGACCGCCAGCAGCACCTGCCCGGGGTAGCGCTCGGCCAGGGGCATCAGCCGCTCGGCATGGCGCCCGCCCAAGGCCACCTGGTGGCCCTGTTCCAGCAGGCAATGCGCCAGTGCCGCGCCAATGCCGCTGCTGGCGCCGGTCAGCCAGCAGCGGCTCACGCCAGCCGGCCCTTGAGCCAGCGAATGGCGCCGCCCATCAGCGGGATATGCTCGTACAGCAGGGCGCCGGCGTCGAAGTAGTCACGGTGGGTGTATACCCGCTGGCGCCATTGCAGGTGGCTGCAACCCTGCACCTCGATCGGCTGGCCGACGGCCAGGCGCGGGTGGCGAAAGTGCAAGGTCCAGCGCAGGTAGCCTTGGCCCGGGGCCACTTCGTCGGCGCCGCTGAAGCTGTAGCGGATGTTGTGCGCGTTGGCGTACAACTGGGCGAAGTAGGCCTGCAGGGCGGCAAGGCCGTGAATGTGGTGCAGAGGGTCGCGAAAGACGATGTCTTCGCTGTACAGGCTGGCCAGCGAGTCGAGGTTGCCCGCGTTCAGCTGGGCGAAACGCTCGGCGAATTGCTGCAGGTAGACAGACATGGGGGGCTCCAGGTCATCTTGTACACGCTTGGCATGTTGTACAGGTATACCTTGAAGCCTATGTGTGAATCTGTACAAGTCAACGCGGTTGTACAGATTTATTTCGCAATAACGGTGTGCGGTTGTGGGCGGAACTGGCTTGGGCTGCCTGTTCTGGCCTCATCGCCCGCAAGCCGGCTCCTACAGCGGCCCCTAAGGTTTGTGGGACCGTGCACAATCGATGAATCTGTCAATCAAAGGCCATTGCCCGCGCACTCCCGGGCGCTGCGCAGTAAACTGCACGGCCCGTCGTGTTGTACGGGCCTTTCAACCGTGTAAATGCAGATTTATTCAATGCCGATTCAACCCAGGACCCGTTACCGCTACCTCACATGCGGTACCCGCGTTTCTTTTTATTTTGTTTGCCTTGCCACCAGCGCGCCGGCCTTCGCCGAGCAACAGACCTACACCCTTGACCCGGTGGCCGTCACCGGCACTTACGTGCCCACATCGACCTTCGACACCCCGGCCTCGCTGGATGTGGTGAGCCAGGAGCAGATCACTGACGGCCAGGCCGGGGTCAACCTGTCTGAAGCGCTGGCGCGGGTGCCTGGGGTGGTGGTGCAGAACCGCCAGAACTACGCCCAGGACCTGCAGGTATCCACCCGCGGCTACGGCGCCCGCTCGGCGTTCGGCATCCGTGGCATCAAGCTGCTCAGCGACGGCATCCCGGCCAGCACCCCGGACGGCCAGGGCCAGGCCGCGTCGCTGAACCTGGATGTGGCCGAGCGCATCGAAGTGCTGCGCGGCCCGGCCTCGGCCATTTACGGCAGCAATGCCGGCGGCGTGGTCCAGATGTTCACCAAGGACGGCAGCGGGCCCGCCACCCTTGGCGCCGGCACCTTGTTCGGCAGCGACGGCTTCGTCAAAAACCACCTGTACGGCCAGGGCGGCAACGACAAGGCCGGCTTTGTGCTGGACGCCTCGCGCATGGACACCGACGGCTACCGCGACCACAGCGCCGCGCGCCGCGACCAGACCTTCGCCAAGGTGCATGTGCGCCCCGACGACGACAGCCGGCTGGCGCTGACCTTCAGCACCCTGGAGCAGAACGGCACCCAGGACCCGCTGGGCCAGACCTGGGCCGCCTACAAGGCCGACCCGCGCTCGGTGAGCAGCCGCGCCGAGGAGTACAACACGCGCAAGAGCATCCACCACCAGCAGGTCGGCATGAACTACGAGCGCAACTTCGGCGAGGCCACGCTGCAGTTCAACCTGTATGCCGGGCAGCGCAGCGTTATCCAGTACCTGTCCATCCCCAAGGGCACGCCGCCCAACAACCGCGGTGGCGGCGTGGTCGACTTCGACCGCGAGTTCCACGGTGGCACTGTGCGCTGGGTGCAGCCCATCACCGCAGCGCCGGGCTTGCTGACACTGACTTACGGCGTCGACTACGACCAGAGCCGTGACGACCGCCGCGGTTACCAGAACTTCAGCGGCAATGTGCTGGGCGTAAAAGGCGAACTGCGCCGCGACGAAGTCGACACCGCCACCAGCCTGGACCCTTACGTGCAGGCCCATTGGGAGCTGGAACGCTGGACCTTCGAGGCCGGGCTACGCCACAGCAGTATGGAAATGGAAGTGGACGACCACTACCTGTCCAATGGCGATTCCAGCGGCTCGAAAACCTACCAGCGCACCACGCCGACGGCGTCGGTCATGTACGCCTTTACGCCGGACCTGAATGGCTACCTCAGCGTCGGCAAGGCCTTCGAAACCCCGACCCAGGCCGAAATGGCCTATGCCCCGGGGGCGAGCGAAGCCTTCAACTTCGGTCTCAAGCCGGCTACCAGCACGCAGTACGAAGTCGGTTTGAAAATGCGCCTGGCCGAGCAGGCCCGCTTGAACGTGGCGCTATTCGAGATCCACACCGAGGATGAGATTGTGGTGGCTGGGTCCAACGCGGGCCGCACCAGCTACGACAACGGCGGCAAGACGCTGCGCCGTGGCCTGGAGGTTGGTTTGCAGGCGCCGCTTGCCGAGCAGTGGCAACTGAACCTGGCCTACACCCACCTGGATGCGACCTACCAGGATGACGTGAACGCCACGATCGAGAAGGGCAATCGCCTGCCAGGCGTGCCCCGCGACAGCCTGTTCGGCGAGCTGGTGTGGCGGCCGGTGGCCGGCCTCAGTACCGCGCTGGAAGGGCAGTACCGCAGCCAGGTGTATGTGGAGGACAGCAACGACCAGAAGGCTGCGCCGGCGTACACGGTGTTCAACTGGCGGGCGCGGGTGGAGCAGAAGCTTGAGCGCTTCACGCTTTATGAGATGGTGCGGGTGGATAACCTGCTGGACAAGCAGTACGTGGGGTCGGTGATTGTAGGGGATAGCAATGGCCGGTATTACGAGGCCGCGCCTGGGCGGTCGTGGTATGCCGGGGCGGGCGTTGAGTACCGGTTTTAACTAACCGATCAGCCCGCTCCCACACCCAAGGCCGCCAGGCAAACGGTAACCCTGTAGGAGCGGGCTTGCCCGCGATCACCGGCACAGCCGGTGCCATCCACAAAGACTCCTTGCCTTGGATCAAGCCCTACGGTCTGCCACAATCCGCACTTCCCACCTTGGAGATATGTGATGGATCACGATACGCAGGAAGAGATCACCAGGATGATCGACGTTGTTCAGGGGATGGCTGCCAAGTATTTTGCCAACGATAGCGCCCATAGCGCCTTCGGTATCCTCGTCGCTTGCGAGGAAGACTATGGTGACGATTCGCCTGTCATCGGAGAGGGCATATGGCGAGGGCTCCGCGAGCTGCTCAAACCTCAAAACGTGTACGTCCAGGCGGCCGAAGATGGCTATCTGATCACCATCGAACGCGGTTGAGCGGTTGAGCGCTACCTGGCGACCAAGCGGTTTCAAGCATGACGAAGGAACGGTACCTGAAAGCAGCAACTGCGCCGGTACAACACAGGGAATGTGGTAACCACCTTGAGTAAAAAACCAAAACGCAACCACCCCAAGCCGCAGCCTGCAAAACGCTCCGGCACCTGGGGCTTCACCTTGGTCGGCTGCCTGATGGCACTCTGTGCGCTGGCATCGACCTATAAATGGATCAACGACCTGGCCCGTGGCGTTCACCTTATCTACCTGCGGGGCGGCTCTTCTACGGTAGCCACCCTGGCCGATCAGCCGGGCCTGTACTGGATATCCATGGCCTGCTCGTTGCTGTTCGTGGGTTTTTTGCTGTTCATGTCCTGGTTATGCTTCTGGGCGGCCCGGGCGTTGCGTGGGTGAAATCTCAAATGACCAGACAGGGAAATCGGCATGCGTAAAACCGCCACTCAACCCTTCACTATTGTCGGCACCACGCTGATCGCCGTAGGCGCCGCGTTCGCCGCTGTCGGCGCGTCAGGCCAAGCGGCATTCGGGTACACCGCCGCTGGTCTGTTGCTGCCGGGCCTCGTGCTGCTGGTGCTCGGCGTGCGGGCAGGGCGGCGCTGAAAACCCCGCAGAACTTGCAGGCATATGCTGTACCTGTAGGAGCCGGCTTGCCGGCGATAGGGCCGGCACAGGCGAATGCTGGCACCGGCTGTGCCGGTGATCGCCGGCAAGCCGGCTCCTACAGGATCGCGCGAAGCCCGAACCAAGCGCCGCACCTGTGTGCGGCCGTGCCGGGCTCGGTCAGTTGTAAGCCTGCTCAACGATGGCTTGCGCGCGCCTCAGCACCTCGGCTGACTTGAGCTTGTCATCGCGAAACACTGCAACAATCTGTGCGTTCTGCAGCAGGTCGGCGTTGGCGTCTTTGCGCTGCGCAAGCTGGCTGACCACGATATAGGCCTCGACCTTGCCCACGGTTGGTAGCTCGAGTTGGTCGAGGGCGACATCGACTGCACGCTTCACCGTATCGTGCCGCTGCTGTGGCGCTATGCCGGCAAAGAGGGTCGGGTGCTCAAGCTGTACCGAGCCGGTGTAGATAGCCACCAGCAGATGCCGCTCTTCATCCTTGAGCTGCTGGCGGTTGGGAACCTGCGGATTCAGCGCCCCGTACAGCGCTTCGCCCTCGCTCAGTTGTTCGGCGCTGAGCTTTGCCTTGAGCGCAGGCAGCTCCGGGGCGCCGCCGCGTTCATCGAGAATCTTCAGCCACGCGTAACTGGCGCCGGGCTGGCCATGCTGCTGATAATTCTGAATCAGGGTCCTTTGCGCGTTGGCGTTACCGTGCAGCGCAGAGCGCTCCAGCCAGCGCTGGGCCAGCGCCGGGTCTGCAGGGGTGGCTTCGTCGCCACGGCGGTAAACGAAGTACAGCCCAAACTCGGCGCACGAGTCATTCTGGCTGGCGGCGTAGGCCTGGTAATGGAAGGCCTTGCGCTCCACCTCGGGGTCGTCGCCTTCTTCGAGCGAGACGTTGGTGGCCAGGAAGCACAGCGCACGCGGGTAGCTGGGTGCGGCCATGGCCAGGCACGCCTTGGCTTCGCTGTAGTTTTGCTCGCTCTGCAGCGCGACCCCGATGCCATGGAGCATTTCTGCGTCCATCGCACGCTTGCAGTGGGCATTTTCTTCAACCGCCGGCAACAGCGTCTGCAAGTCGAGCTTGGGCAGCGTGTCGTTGAGCGGGACGGGTTGCGGGGCTGTTGGTGAGCATGCTGCGAGCATGGTGCACAGTGCCAGCGGCAGTGCGGCGAAGGCTTTCAATGGAAGGATCCCTGGTTTGCGATGAAGTGGAGGTGCGCAGGGATCGGCAATCGAGCTTGGTAGTGTGACGAGGGGCCGCGATCCGTGCGGCTTGAGGCCCCGGCCGGGGTGAAGTGCCTGGCTCGGGGTCAAAAGTGCCACTATTTTAATGGCGGATCGGTGTGGCGCAACCCCGCGCCCATAATATGACGTCAAAAAACCTCGCGACCCACCGTCACGTGGGAGCGGGCTTGCCCCGCGATTGCGCCGGCAAGCCCGAGCTCGGCGGGGCAGGGGCCGAGGAGCGGATTGCCCCCCGGCCATTTCAACCAGGTTTGTAATACCATTGCCGGCTTTCAAGGGACTGAGGCATCAACATGCGCGGCATCACCGTACTACTGCTGTTATCGCTGCCCGTGGTCGCCTGGGGCGATTGCACGCAGCACCTGCAAAGCTGGGCGCAAACCCTGCACCCAACGCTGGCACTGGATCGTGAACATGCGGTGTGCAAGGCCAACCCGGCAGATACGAGCCAGGTGCTGGCGGCGTTACCTATAAAGGAAAGGGTCGATGAATACGGGCAAGGTGAATACGGGCTGGCTGTTGTGCTGGCCGATGCCGCCAGTGGCAAGATCCTTGCGCACAGCTACGAGCCTGCAGCAATCGTTTCCGACGCGATGGCCTTCGACGACCTGAAACTGGACACCGCGCCTTATCAGCTCGCGCCCGGGCGCAGGGCATTTGGTGTGCGCGTCCACCGCACGGTGATGTCACGGGCCAATCCGGGCGTTGACGAGACGCTGAGCCTGTACCTGCAAGACGGCGCGCAGTTGCGGCGGCTGGTGGGGCATCTGGTGGTCAGCGAAAGCTATGCCGAGTGGCAAGGTTATTGCGCCGGCAAGTACAGCGAGACACTACGGACAGTGGCTGTTGGCAAGCCTGGCAAGGAGGGGTTTGCCGACCTGCGGGTGACCGAGGTGTCGAGGGTAACGGTTAGCGTCGCCACGGGTGAGGAAACCTGTGACGACACCGAGAAGCGCCAAAGGAAAGTGTTCAACTTCGCGTATGGCGCAAACCAGTATCAGGTGCCGAAGAAACTGACCGATCAATAGCGCGACCGGCTCCTGCAGGAGCCGGCATTCCAGCGATCACCGGCGCAGCCGGTGCCAGCCCCCGCGCCGCCTGCTTCGCGGGCAAGCCCGCTCCCACAGGATCGTGTGAAGCCGGACGTGGCACTGCACTTGTGAGAGCAACTGTCTTGCTCAATTTCTAAAAGCGGGTGCGATCCCTGTGGGAAGCGGCCTTGTGTCGCGATGGGCTGCAAAGCAGCCCCCGACCAGCCTCTCAACCCCGCATCCCCAGCTCCGCATCATCCATTAACGCCTTGGCCAGCGCGCTCAGGTAATGCGAAGCCCAAATCAACTCTGGCTTTTCATCCATCAGCCCGCTGATGGTCATTTCCCGCACATAGCCCATCAACTCCGAAGCCTGCTCCCGCGCATGCCGGCAGGGTATGCCCGGCTCGATGCGAAACAGTGCAGCGGTATGGCCTTCACCCTGGAAGAACCGCGTCTTACCCACTGTGGTGTTTTCAGTCGTTTGCTCGTGACTCATGGTTCTACTCCCTGAACATCAAGGGCCCAGGCTGGCGCCGAGAAAGGACTGGCCTCACACAATCCCCTGTGCCGCTGCCAGCGCCCATGCAGGCACCGACTTGCCGGCAATGACGCCAGCCCAGGCAACACAAAAAACCTATGGGTTAATGCCGTGCACCCGGCTCAGCCGGCATCTGCACCTGGATCAAGGCTGACTCCAACAGCACGCGCAGTGATTCGAGCTCGTGGGTAGACGCCAGCATCAAGGTCGAGGCGGGCGATCTGGGCTGTAGCTGGATCGCCTGGTGCGAAACGGCCAAGGCGCAGCGCGCGTACTCGGAGGCCTGGATGAGAGTGTCTTCGAGGGTAGGGGGGTAGAGGTGGGGTGGGTCGGGGACGATCTTTAGCATAAAAAACTCCTGAGTTCTTATGAGGACCGTCACCCGTCTGCTGTCAAACAGGTGGGTGGCAGCTGTGCATGGGTTGACAGACCGGCGGAACTCAGGAAAACCGGCGCACGCAAGCGTGCCCCACGCACAGCCACCATAAAGGTGAAGCTGCGGTGAGAGTTCCTTACGGCCTGTCAAAGCCGCGTCGTTGGTTTGCAACGACTCGGCGAGACTAGAGCGGTGCCAGCGCGGCCGCAATGGAAAAATGGCTGGGGGAGTATGTTTGGGAAATGGACTACAAGGAAGGTGGTAAGTCTGATTTTTTGAATAGCTGAAATCTATGGATTAGGCGGGTCGCCAACCTGATGGCTGTTCCAATGGATGTCATCGTGCTGCCAGTGCGAGAGTCAAGCAAGCTCCCATAGCGTTTTCGGAGCAAACGCTGTTCCTCACGCGCGTGCTGAGCCGCAAGCGGATAATGCTCTCCCGCCAAACGTTCAACTTCAACCATCCACTCGAACCGGCAAATTTCATGGTGGTGTTTGCGGTGTATTCGCTGGTCGAACCAGTTGATGCGCATCAATCCGAATGCATAGGCATTCATGGCACAGGCGTAAAGCGCTTGGCCAGTGAATTCGCGGATACCCAATGAGTTGAGCAGATCAAGCGGCAGCGTTGACTGCGTGCTTGCCGCATACAGCAGTACAGGCAGCACCGCGGCACAGATTGCTCTGATCAGTAGTGATGGGTACGAAGTAAGAATGTTGGTGTCGATGGGATTGGTCAAACCGGAACTCCTAAAAAGCAGCCACACTGGGCCTGCCAGACGATCATAGGTTGTTCAAGGGGGGGCGCAATCCGAAATGAGGCTCCCAAGTTTACGTGGCACGGACTGGTTGAAAGCTGCCGTTTGCCCAGTTCGGTGAAGCTTCAGTTTCAATCGTAGGCCGAGAGCAATGGGTGAATCAGACGCTGGGGTTTGAGTTGCAATCTCTAGCTGCTGAATGAGGCCGGGTTGATTCGAGTGGCGTATGTCAATTCAGTTAGAGCCTGGTTCTCTGGGGGTGGTGACACGCGGGTTAACCATCGGCTACATAGCATTTAACATAATATACATTATGCGCAGATTCACATTGCGCCATGGCCCCGGTTCCCCTCAGAACCGAAGCCACGCTCCAGGCCTTTTTACCGCTCCAGCGCCTGGCTAACCGCATTCACAAACACCGCCTGTTCGTCATACAGCGAACTCGGCGTCTCTGCATGCTTTCACGTCGACCACTGCACCACGACCAAACCTTCGGCCTGGTTGATCGCGATCGTCTGCCCAAAGATCCCCAGCGCCCAGAACGTCTTGTCGCTGTTCGCCGTCTGCTTCGGTTCGCTGTCAGCATCCGGCGCCGGTGCGTTGTACCACCATTGGTAACCGTACTGCCCATTGGGCGCTGCTGCAGTAACCGAGCCCTTGGCTGTGGTCCAGTGCGTCGAGCGTGCAATCCAGTCATCCGGCAGCAGCTTTTCACCGCCAGGCAACTGACCGCCGCTCAGCACGAACTGGCCAAAGCGGCCCCAGTCACGCAGCGTGGCGTTGAAGCCGTGGCCACCCATGTCGACCTTGCCGGGCACCAGCGCATGCCATACGCCATCTTGCTGCATGGCGTAACGGCTCCAGATGCGGCTCTCCAGGTACTTGGCGAGGGTCATGCCGGTGGCGTTCTCGAGCACCCGGCCAACCAGCCAGGCGCCACCGGTGTTGTATGACCAGACTTCCCCGGGTTTGACGCCAGGCTTGCGCTTGACCGAGCGCACCAGCTGCAGCACGCAATCGTACGGGTTCGGCCTGGCTTCGCACTGGGTCATGTGCGAAAAGTCGGAGTCTTTCGAGGCGTAGTTCTCGTCCCACTGAACGCCAGATGTATGCTGCATCAGCTGCTGCAGCGTCACATCCTGCCATTCCGTGCCCTTGAGTTCCGGTACGTACGCGCTGATCTTGTCGTCCAGGGACTTGATCTTGCCTTCCTTCACGGCCACGCCCACCAGCACGCTGACCACTGACTTGGCCACCGATCGCGAAGTCCACAGAGTCTGCTGGGTGTTGCCCTGGCCGTAGTATTCGTAGGCAACCTTGCCATCTTTGAGTACCAACAGGCCGGTTACGCTCTGGTTTTTCAGGTAATCGGCCAGTTTGTACGATTTGCCGTCGAGTTTGTACGAGACATCGCTGAACTTCTGGCTGGATTCAGCCAATGGATACGGCTTCGCGCCTTCATTGGTGAATACGTCGCCGTGGTACATACGATACGTATTACGAAATCCAACTGCCCTCGTCGCCTGGTCCCAGGTGAGCATGTCCTTGGCCGCCGGCAGCACCTTGTCGAACGGCTGCGGGCAGCGCTCAAGCCCGGGCACGCCGCATGGGCCCTTGCGGTCGTCGGCCTGGGCGGCGCCGGCGAGTAATGCCAGAGCCAGCACGGACAGGCCGGTGAATGACTTATTTATTGTTGTAGGCCGCATCGAGGGCTCCTTGAAATGCGCGGTAGTACGCAGCTTCGAGTGTCGGGAGCTTGAGGTGCGCTGAAAAGCACAATAAATTTGGCTTCATTATTAGAAAAAGTAACAGCATTGCCTGCATCGAGGTGGATATGCCGCTGGAACGTCTTCCCCCGCTCAATGCCGTACGCGCCTTTGAAGCTGCGGCGCGGCTGGGTAGTTATGTGGCGGCCTCACAGGCGCTGCATGTGACTCAGCCGGCGATCGGGCGCCATGTGAAAAACCTCGAGGACTGGCTGGGCGTACGGTTGCTGGAACGCTCACCCCGGGGCGTCAGCCTGACCTTGCAGGGCGCCCACTATTACCAGGCTGCCGCCGAAGCACTGCAGATACTGGCCGATGCCGGCGCCCGCCTGGCCCGTCGCGATGACGAGCGCTGGTTGCGCATCTTGTGCGTACCGGCCTTTGCTTCGCGCTGGCTTACGCCGCGGATCGACGAGCTGCGCAGCCTGCGGCCAGACCTCAAGATTGCAATCGAACCGAACGCCAGCTTCACCGCCGTGGACGCCCGCCAGGCCGACCTGGCCATCGCCTACGGCTTGCCGGGCGAGCTCAGTGGCGTGCGTGAAGTGTTGATCCGCCCTGAAGTCTTTCCGGTATGTGCCCCGGCATTGCTGGCCCGCCTGCCTGCCAACTTCGGCGCTGCAGACTTGCCGGCCTGCAAGCTGATCCACGTCGACGACGGTACCTGGTGGAACAGCTGGTTCGCCGCCAGCGGCCTGCGCGTGCGGGTGCGTGCCGACACCTCGCACATCAGCAACGACGTGGTGTTGACCCTCGCCCAGCGCGGCCAGGGTATCGCCTTGGCCACCGAGGTGCTGGTGAGCCGTGAGCTGCAGGACGGCAGCCTGGTGCGCTGCGTGCCCGAGGCAGTGGCGCTGGAGAGCTACCAGGTGCTCACCCCGGCGCAGCCGCCGTCGGCGGATGCGCAATGGTTTATGGAGTGGCTGGCAAGCCAGCTGCGCAGCACCTACCCAGATGCCGCCGCAGACGTGCAAGCCGCGAAAAATTGCCTATCGTAAGTAGCTCCACCGGACGAAGAGCGCCTTGCCATGGATATCGATACGTTGTTCGCGCAATTGCACAGCCTTCCCAGCATCCCCCAGGTCGCCCTGGAGCTGGTGCAGCAGTTCGACAAGCCTGACGAAAGCCTCGAAAAAGTCGCCCGCAACATCGAGCGTGACCCGGTGATCGCCGCCAAGGTGCTGCGCCTGGCCAACTCGGCGCGCTTCAAGGGTGCGCGCGAGTCGGCCAGCATCGAGGACGCGGCCATGCGCCTGGGCATCAACGTGCTGCGCACCCTGGTGCTGGCCTCGGCGGTGACCGGTGCGTTCAAGTCGGCGCCGGGTTTCAACCTGAAGGTGTTCTGGGGCCGCAGCTTCCAGGTCGCCAGCATCAGCCGCCTGCTGGCCCGTCAGGCCGGGCTGGATGCTGAAGTGGCGTTCACTTGCGGGGTCATGCACGACATCGGCGAGCTACTGATTCAAACCGGCGCGCCGGAGTACGCCGCCCGCATCAAGGGCGCCAGCGGCACCACCAGCCGTGCGGCCAGCGAAACCCAGCAACTGGGCTTTGGCTACCCGGAGGTCGGTGCGGAGCTGGCCAAGCGCTGGAACCTGCCGAAGACCATTCTGTCGGCCATCCGCTACCAGGCCCAACCGCACCAGGCGCCGGGCGACCAGCCCTACGCTCGGGTTGTGGCGCAGGCCATGGAGGTGTTGGATGCGCTTGAGCAGCATGGCGGGCCGACGCTTGAAGCGCGTGACAGCCTGGGTGGCCCGTTGTTCGAGGGTATCGACCTGGTGGCGCTGTTCGACAAGCTGCCCCAGGTGCTGGAGCAGGACAAGTCGTTTGCTGATTTTTTGGCCTGACCCACACTGCCCTGTCAAGGCAGGTTTGCCGGCGATGAAGTTGGCTGAGGGCCCTATCGCCGGCAAGCCGGCTCCTACAGGGGCGCATCAAATATAACTCAACTAAATAATCATTTAGTTGAGTTATAAATTATATGAATAATTAGGCTCATAAAATCAGCACTGCAGCACCCTCCCCTCAGGCCTTGTTCCTGCGCCGGCGCACCCACAGCCAACCTATTGCAGCCACTACCAACGCAGCCCCCGGCAGCACCTGTGCCTTGTACGGTCGCAACGCGGTGCGCGCTGCATCCAGCGGCTCGGTCAGGTAACGCTTGTTGGCTTGGTCAAACGCAGGCTCCTCGCACTGGCGGCCAAAATCCTCAGCCCACTGCACAAACGGCCCCTGTTCCACATAGCGCCGGTACAGCGCCGACTCCTGGTCAGTCCCCGCTACCCAACCTGCCCCCTGGCACAGCACGGCGGCAAAGGCCTGGCTGCTGTGGGGCAACTGGTCGGCGGCCTGGTTGGCCAAGTCGGCGGCCACGTAACGATAGTGGTAACGCTCATTGGGCACCGCTTCGCTGCCCTGCTGACGCTGCAGCTCGCCGGCCTCCAGGAACGGCTTGGCCTGCACGGCCTCATTGCCGAGGCTGAAGCCACCGCCCAGCCAGGCATAGTCCGGTGCCATCTCGTAGCCAAGAATTTCCATGCCCGAGTAGCGCGCCAACGTTGCCGCGCCATACAGCGCCTCGGCGCGGCCGGTGGCGGTCCAGCGCGAAGTGGCTTGCTTGCGTTGCTCACCGTAGGCCTGGGCGTCGGCCTTGAGCTGCGGCGTATCGAAGTACGCCGCGGCCTGTTCGTACCGCCCTTCACGCAGCAGGCGCCGGCCGAGCAGCTCGCGCAACTTGGTCGCCACCGGGCGCGGGGTGTAACCACCCTCCTCTTCCTTTACCGCTGCAGGCTGCGGCACGTTGGCGTCGACATAACCCTTGAGTTCGTCAAGGCTCAGCACCCGCTCGGCCACGGTTGCAGCGTCGGGCCAGTAGATGTCCTCGCTGCGGTACAACAGGTCGAGCGCCTGCACATAGTCGCCGCGGTCCAGTGCCAGGATGGCGCTCTCGCCGTTCACCCGGCAGCCGGGGCGTACGGTTTCGTAAGCCCAGTCCGGGGTTTCCCGCGAGCCCCATTGCTCATCCTTGGGGAACCCCTTGGCTGCCTTGGCATAGGCCTCGGCAGCCAGGGCCTTGTCGCCGTCGCGCACCGCCAGCTTGGCCCGCAGCCACCAGGCAAGGCCGGTGTCGCCGGCTTGTTGCAGGTAGCCCTTGGCGCTGTCGTAGTCGCCTTGCTGGTACGCCAGGGCGGCCAGGCGGTCGGCGTTTTCCAGGTGCTGGCCGGCACTGGCCTGCAGCAGGCGGTTCAGTTGCTTGCTGCCAAAGCCTTCGATGCCGCTGAGCAGGTAGGCAATCAGCAGCTTCTGGGTCAAGGGTTGGCGCAGTTGCGCCTGCAACTGCTCGTTCGACATCGCCGTCAGTTCACCGGCCAGTTGGCGCAGCGAGCTGTAGCCACTGCCCGAACCCAGGCGGCTTTGGTTGGCGTACAGCTGCACCGCTGCATCCCAATCGCCAGCCAGCTTGGCCAGGCGCGCCTGCTCGCCCAGGCTGGCGACGCCCAGCTCCAGCGGGTCGCTGAAGCCTTCGGCACTCAGTTGCTGGGCCTGTTCGAACGCTTGGCGTGCCTGGGTTTGCAAGGTTTCGGGGGACTGTTGCGGGTCTTCGCTGGCCTCGCTGCTTTGCGCCGTCAGCGCGCGGCCCAGCGAATACGCAGCCCAAGTGCTGCGCAGCTTGCGTTGCTCGGCCGGCAAGGCCAGCACCTGGCGGAAGTAGCCAGCCGCCTGGGCGTTGTCGCCGGCATCAAAGGCCACGGCACCCGCCAGGTACAGGCGCAGCTCGGCCGGCAGTTCGGCGCCTTGCAGTTCAACCTGTTGCGGGTCGTGCAGCGCACGCAGCTCGGCGACTTTCCCGCGCAGGCCTTTCGGTAGCTCGCTGGCCTCGGCCTCGGCGCGTTGCCGGCGGTAAGGCCGGCCATTGTCGTCGCCGTCCCAGTACGGCGTCAGGGTGATCTCGGTGGTGGGCTTGAGGCCGGCGATCTGTTGGCCAAGGCGGTTCACCTCGAAGGCAAAGTTGCCCTCCGGTAGCTCGGCCAGGCTCTGCGCGCGGTTATCCAGCAGTTGCATCGGGAAGTCCGGGCCGCAGGCCAGCGCGGTGCCGAACGGCATGCCGAGGGACAGGCACAACAGCTGGCGGGGCCAGTTACGGGTAGACATTCCATGCTCCTTGAGTGATTTCCATACAGCGCGCCCAACCCAGGGCACGCTGGCCGCCAGCGGCAACACGCGCGCTGGCCTGGCGGTTGAAGACGAGTTGTTGCGGTGTTTGTTGCAGCCGGTAGCCGTTGAGGCCGTCGGCGGCCTCGCAGGTCGCGTTGTTCAGGGTTACTCGTGCCGGCAACGGCTGATCGAGGTTACCGACGTTGACCAGGCTGATGTCGTACAGGCTGCCCTGTTGCGTGTAGTGCACCTGCCATTGCCCGGCGAGCGCATCGCCCCGCGCCACTGCGCTCAGG
This sequence comes from Pseudomonas sp. NPDC089406, assembly GCF_044900265.1. Lineage (NCBI taxonomy): Bacteria > Pseudomonadati > Pseudomonadota > Gammaproteobacteria > Pseudomonadales > Pseudomonadaceae > Pseudomonas > Pseudomonas sp. NPDC089406. The sequence goes on from NZ_JBJDNC010000036.1 coordinate 51,775, forward strand.
GTGGTCAGGCTCCAGGCACGGCGATCATCCGGCAACGGCAGGCGAAACCAGATAAGCCCGGCCAGGTGCGCCGGCGGCTCATCGCGCAGTTGCCGGCCCAGCTCGGCCAGTTGCTGCGGGTCGGCCAGCAGTTCGCGTCGCTCGCCGGCCAGGTTCAGCGGGGCTTCGCTCTCCACGACCGGTGCGCCGCCGGTATCCGGCAACAGCGCAACGCCATAGGCCGGCAGGGCGAGGTAGAAGGGTTTTGCACTGATGCGGCCCCAGCGTTCGGCCCACTGCCTGGCCTTGGCCGGGTCGAACAAGCCTTGGCGCGGGTCGCTCACCGCGTGCACCTGCAACACGCTGCTGTCCACCGCCTGCAACAGCGCCGGCAGTTGCGGGCTGTCGAGCCAGGCGGGCAAGGCCGTGATGCTGAGCTTCAGCCCGGGCGGCAACTGCTTGCGCAATTGCACAAGGAAGTCGGTATAGCCCGGCAGGCGGGCAGTGGCGCTGTCATGGTCGATTTCAAGCCCGGCCGGGTTCACCCCGGCTGCCTGCCAGTGCGCCAGCATTGCGCCGATCTGTTGCTGCGCCAGCTGCAAGTCCAGCGCGGGTAACTGGCCATCCAGGCGCACCACCGCGATCACCGGGCGGCCATCGGCCTTGAGCTGGGCAAGGTCGACCAGCGCCCTGCTCCACCCGGCCTTGGGCTGGGCTTGCAGCGCCAGCACGCGCAGGGTCGAGAAGCTCGCCTGGCTGTCCGCCAGGGCCTGCTCGTGAGCCGGGCGCCACTGCCGCTGCCACACGTAAAGCTGCTGGTCGAGGGGCGTCGCAGGCGGCGGTTGGCAGCCGGCAAGCAACACCAGCGCAGTGGCGCAAGCAAGGCGGCGAAGTATCGATGAGGCGGGCATACAGTCCTTTGTCTGGCGCCCCCTGGCGCCGTGGCGAGGCGCGATGTTACCTGAGCGCAGGCCGCGCGAATACTGGCTTGCAGTAAAGGCAATAGGCCATCTAGCACACCTGCCCTACTCCCCTCGCCCACCCCCGGGGCTATAGTCGGCCTGCCCCCTTCTCAGCCGGCGGCGTTTCCTGGTCAGGGTTCGTCGCACGGCTTCGGCGGCGCACCCAGAACAACGCCAAGGAAGCTCTGCGATGAAACCCTTCACCCCCCTGTTCAAGCCAATGGCCGTGCTGGCCATGCTTGCCGCCATGGCCGGCTGCCAAACCGTCAACCCGTCCGTCGACACCCTCAAGCAACGCTCCGAAATCGCCCTGGGCGTACCGGTGACCAGTGTCTCCAACGTGCGTAACGACAGCACCCTCACCTACTTCACCGCCACCACCGCCAAGGGCGAGTACAACTGCCAGATGCCCAGCGGCGGCATCGTCGCGGTAGCCGGCATGGGCCTGTACGACCCGACCCCGTCGTGCCTGAAAGAAGGCCAGGCGTTGATTTTGCAGTGAAGTAACCCGCCCCCTGTAGGAGCCGGCTTGCCGGCGATGAGGCCGGGCCTGTAAGCCAGGTTCCGGCTTTTACATAAAGGCTGCTGGCCCTATCGCCGGCAAGCCGGCTCCTACAAAGGCCCAGGCAAGACCACCTACAACGCCACCTGCTCACGCAACTCGCGCAGCGCCGCACGCAATTCGGCCGGGCGCACCGGCTTGGCCAGCACGGCAATGCCCCGCTCCTGCAACGCCGCCTGCAAGCGGTCGATATCATGGCCGGTCATGATCAGCGCCGGCACCGCCTGCCCGCGCCGGGCGCGCAGCTGGTCGATGCAGTCGATGCCGGTGGCCTGCGGCCCCAGGTCGTAGTCGGCGACAATCACCTCGCAGTCACTGGCCAGCCCCTGGGGCGAGCTCTCGGCCTGCACCTCGCAGCCCCAGCGGCGCAGCAGCGCGCTGGTGGCCTGCAGCACGTTCTGGTCATCCTCCACCAGGCACACCCGCAAGCCGCTGAGCAGGCCGACCTGCTGTGCCGGTTCCTGCCTTTGCCGCGCAACCTGGGCCGCCACCCTGGGCAAACCCTCGATGCTGACGCTGGTGCCATGGCCGGGCCGTGAGCGCAGCCCCACCTCCAAACCCATCAAGCCACCCAGGCGCTTGACGATGGCCAGCCCCAGGCCCACCCCCTCCACATCCTTGTCGCGCATCTGGCGCACCCGGTAAAACTCTTCGAACACCTTGTCCTGGTGCTCCGTGGCAATGCCGCGGCCCTGGTCGCTGACCACGATGGCCAGCCCCTCGCCACGCCGGCGCACGCCAACCAGCAGCGGCCTGCCGGCTGCGTACTTGAAGCTGTTGGACAGCACGTTCTGCACCATGGTCGTCAGCATGCCGGGGTCGGCGCGGGTCCAGTGGCGGCTGGGCGCCAGGCGCATCTCCACCCCGGCCCAGCGCGCCGCCTCGCTGTTCTGGCGCAGCAACTCACGCAAAAAGCCATCCACGGCAAAGGTTTCGAACGCTGGCTGCACCCGGCCGTTGTCCAGGGTGTACAGGTCGAGGATCGAGCGAAACAGCTGCGACACGTTCAGCAGCGAACGGTCGATGCTGTCCACTAGGCGCCGCTCCTCATCCCCCAGCCGCGCCTCGCGCAGGCAGGCGGTGAACAGGCCGATGGAGTGGATGGGTTGGCGCAGGTCATGGCTGGCCTGGGCCAGAAAGCGTGATTTTTCGCGGGTGGCCGCCTCGGCCTGTTCGGTGGCCTTGCGTGTGCGCCGCAGCAGCAGGTGGGCGTAGAAAGGGATCAGCGTACTGGTGGTCAGCAGCATCAACAGCAAAAACGGCTGCTCCTGCCAATAAGGCGTCAACCGCCACACCACCAGCAGCGCCACCAGTGCCAGGGCCGTTGCCACCGCCAGGTAGCGCGAGCCAAAGCGCATGCCGTTGCCCAGGTTGATCCACACCATCACCGCATACAGCGGCAACGCTGCCTCGCCGCCCACCACCAGGCCGAAACTGGTGCCGGTATAGTCGTGGAGCATACCCAGCACCCGGCGCCACGGGTAATGCCCCGGCCAGCGCGAAATAGCCTGGCGCATGCCGATGGCTATCACCACAAAAGCCGCGTAATAGAGCAGCACCGGCAGGTAAGTCATGGGCGAACGCCCCGGCAGGAAGCCCAGCACTGCCACGTACAGGATGGCGCACGAGGCGACGATGATGCGCAGGTTGGCCTGGTCCAGCTCGTTGTTCTTCTCGAACTTCATGTGCCACATTCCTTGTGCGTCAGTCGGCATCTTCGGCAATTGGCCGAAGAAAAGTCGAATGTTGACTGCTAAGTTAGCATGGCCCGCAGGACAAGGAGGTCACACCGTGACGTGCCGCATCATCGTGGCGGACGATCATCCGCTGTTTCGCGAAGCCATGGTCAGCACCGTGCGCAGGCTGTTGCCGGGCGCCGAACTGCTGCAGGCCGGCGACCTGGCCCAGGTGCTGCGCCTGGCCGTCGAGGGCGCCACGCCTGACACGCTGATCCTCGACCTGCGCTTCCCCGGCCTCACCAGTATCGAACGCCTGGCCGAGCTGCGCCGCCAGTTGCGCCGCACCACGCTGATCGTGGTGTCGATGGTCGACGACCCGGCCGTGATCGACGCGGTCATGGCGGCCGGCGCCGATGGCTTTATCGGCAAGAGCGTCTGCCCCGAAGAGCTGGGCGCGGCCATTCTGGCCATTCGCGAAGGTGAAGTGGTGGTCAGGTATGCGCCGTCCGGCTTGCTGCCCCAGGCTGACGAGGGCAACGAGGTGGGCCAGCTCACCCTGCGCCAGCAGGACGTACTGCGCCTCATCGCCCAGGGCAAGACCAACAAGGAGATCGCCCGGGCGCTGGATATTTCGCCGTTCACCGTGCGTATTCATGTGTCGTCGCTGCTCAAGACCCTCAACGTCCACACCCGCACAGCGGCGGCGGTGAAGTATTCGGGGCATTGAGCCGTGCATAGCTTCTTCAAGCCTGAGCTGTACCTGTAGGAGCCGGCTTGCCGGCGATGGGGCCCGAGCAGGCCAGATGAGATTTCAGGCCAGGCCTCATCGCTGGCAAGCCAGCTCCTACAGGGGGGCTTTGTTCAGCCTGCCGCCCTGGCCCCCGACTCGCGCCAGCGCACCTCGGTAATGCCATAGCGCTCGGCCATCGGCCGGCTGACCTTGCGGATCTTCTCGCGCCCGAACTTAGGGATGATACCAATCCCCGCATCGCAACTGGCCCAATGCCAGGCCTCGGCGCTGTCCAGCTGTTCCAGGCGAATGATGAAGCTGCGCGGCTGGCCGTGCAGCTGGTAGTCGATGATGTACAACTGTGGGCTTGGCATCCGTTCTCCCTGGGTTTTCGCGACAATTCAGCGCATTGGCCTACAACGTGAAAGAAACCCCTGATGGCCAGGGGCCTCAGTATTGGGCAGCGGCGCCCGGCACCAGGATCACCTTGCGGCAGCGCTCCTGCATTTCATCGAACATTTCATAACCCCGCACCGCATCGTCCAAGGCCATGCGGTGGGTAACGATAGCCTCCGGGTTCAGCCGCCCGGCCTCGATATGTTCCAGCAGCTCCGGCAGGTAACGGTGCACGTGGGTCTGCCCCATGCGGAAGGTCAGCCCCTTGTCGAAGGCATCACCAAACAAGAAGCCGTGGATAAACCCGGCATACACCCCCGGCACGCTGACCACCCCGCCTCGGCGCACGGCCGCCAGGCACTGGCGCAGCGCCTTGCCGCTGCTGCCTTCGAGCTTGAGCGCGGTCAGCACCATCTCGGTGGCGCTGCCCTTGGCCTCGAAACCCACCGCATCGATGGCGGCATCCACCCCGCGCATGCCGGCGGTCTGGCGGATGATGCTGTCGGCCGGGTCATCGTCGTGGCTGAAATCGATCGGAATCACGCCATAGGCGCCATGGGCGTAGTCCAGCCGGTAGCCGCACTCATCGACCATGAAGATCTGCTCGGCGCCGAGCATCCGCGCGCACGCCGCGCTCAACAGCCCCACCGGGCCGGCGCCGAAAATCGCCAGCGACGAGCCCGGGCCGATTTCGGCATTGCGCACTGCCTGCCAGGCCGTGGGTAAAATGTCAGACAAAAACAGCAGCTTGTCGTCGGGCAACTGCCCCGGCACCTTGAACGGCCCGGTATTGCCCTTGGGCACCCGCACGTAATCGGCCTGCCCGCCCGGCACGCCGCCATACAGGTGGCTGTAGCCGAACAGCGCCGCCCCCGGCGGGATGCTCTTCTTGTTCAGCAAGGCGCCGCGCCCGGTGTTAGTGGTCTCGCAGGCGGCAAACAGCTCGTGCTGGCAGAAGAAGCAGTTACCGCAGGCAATCACGAACGGGATCACCACCCGGTCACCCGGGCGCACCGCCGTGACCTCGGGCCCGACTTCTTCAACGATACCCATGAATTCATGGCCGAGAATGTCGCCGGCTTCAACCATGGGGATTTTGCCGCGATACAGGTGCAGGTCCGAGCCGCAAATGGCGGTGGCGGTCACCCGCAGCAGAATGTCGTCGCGCTCCTGCAGTTGCGGTTCGGGCACATTGTCGACCCGAACGTCACCAGAGCCGTGATAGGTCAGTGCGCGCATGACTAGCGCCTCCTTGGCCGGGGGGTTGGACGAACCGGGGCACGCCGGCCCCGATCCCATGCCGGGCGCTCAAGCGTTGCGGCCACCGCCGTGGCTGTTCTGGCCGCCCTTGCGCCCGGCCTCCGAGGCCCGTGCGCGGTCATTGGCAAAGTTGCCCCCGGAGTTCTGCCCACCCTTGTGGCCGGCGCGCGAGGCCTTTTCGCGGTCGTTGGCGAAGTTGCCCGGGTTGGTTTCCTTGGTGCCACCGCGGCGGCTGGGCTGTTCCTGGTCACGTGCCATGTTGGTTCTCCTTTACGCATTGGTTTGGCGTCACGGAAAAACACCGTGCAGTAGTTCCGAGCCGCAAGGTTCCCGGTCTATTCAATCGGCATCGTCAGCATCGGACCGGCGGCGCCAAATATTGGGGCGCCAGCTTTCACAAGCCCCGCCGGCTTTCATGGAACAAAATCGGAACCTTTGATTTATAAGGTTCCCGTGGGAGCGGGCTTGCCCCGCGATAGCGATGGTGAGGCTGACACCGCTATCGCGGGGCAAGCCCGCTCCCACGCCGTATTCCCAATGCGACAGCGCAGCCCGCAGGGCTGGGTAGTCTCTTACAGGGTGTTGGCCAGTCAGGCATGCACGCTCCACTGGCACGCATCCACTTCGATCGGCAGCTCGTCGATGGCATGGATCATCCCGCACGCCAGCGCCTCCTGCGGCCCGAGAATACGCGGGTAGGCCATCAGGTAGCGCGGCACGTCCAGCGCCTCGCTCGCCCCTTGGGTGCGCTCGGCGACGATCTGCGCATACAGGCGCAGGTCGTAGTCCAGGCTCATGGCGTACTCGGCCATGCGCGCATGGTCCACCGAGCCGTGCAAGGTCCAATGGAACGGGTGGAACAAGAACTTGCTCAAGGCACAGGCGGTGCGGTGGCTGCCGGCCAGGAACAGGATGTTGCCCATCGACTCCACGGTGCCCAGGTTGTGGGTGTGCACCGGCACCGGCAACGCGCGCAGGAAGTTATACAAGGTAAACCCGTAGCTGCATTCGCCGCCCATGGTGGCGATGTTCAGTTGCAGCACCTCGGCACCCTGTTGCAGGGCTTTGGAGCAGGTGTTGATGAGGTTGCCGCAGGTGGCCGAGTTGATCGGCCCGGTGTAGTGGATGATGTGTCTGGCCATGGGGTCCTCCCGGTCAGTCTTTGCCTTCGTGCCGCCCATCGCGCTCGCCCATCTGCTGGTACTGCTTGCGCAGCGCATGCAAGGCGGCCGGGTCCAGGTCCTCCAGGTCCAGCAACGCCTTGTGCGCGCGCTTGGTGGTGCGCAGCAGCTCGTCGATCTTGATGTGCAGCTCGTCGTTGTCGCGGTTCTGAGTGTTCTGGATGAGGAACACCATGAGGAAGGTGATGATGGTGGTCGAGGTGTTGATCACCAGTTGCCAGGTATCGTCGAAGTGGAACAGCGGCCCGCTGATGCCCCAGATCAGGATCAACAGCAACGCCAGGCCGAAGGTCAGGGGCCGGCCGGTGATGTTGGCCAGCCATTGGGCGAAACGGTCGAACTTCATGGCGCGGCTCCTGTGCGATGGCCTGCTTGCGGTGGAGGCGCTGTTTGCCGGCAAAGTTCCGCTGAGTGGCGCATCCCCCTGTAGGAGCCGGCTTGCCGGCGATCACCGGCACAGCCGGTGCCATGCAGCGCCTTTACCGGCCTCACCGCAGGCAAGCGACGCCCTCCGCCGATCAATCACCTTGAACCCTCACCGCCGCTCCCCTGTCGCTTGAGAATGAACAACACCCTGCCAACCCCACGCTGCATCATCGACAAGGTCACCGCCGTGCACCGGCTGACCGTGCTCACCCTCAACGTGCACAAGGGCTTCACCCTGTTCAACCGCCGCTTCATCCTGCCCGAGCTGCGCGAAGCGGTGCGCGCCACCGGCGCCGACCTGGTGTTCCTGCAGGAGGTACACGGCAGCCACCAGCAGCACGCCCGGCGCCACCCCGGCTGGCCCGAGGCGCCGCAGTACGAATTTCTTGCCGACAGCATGTGGCCGCAGTTCGCCTATGGCCGCAATGCCGTGTACCCGCACGGCGACCACGGCAACGCATTGCTGTCCAAATTCCCCATCGCCGCCTACGACAACCGCGATGTGTCGATCCATGGCAACGAACAACGCGGCCTGCTGCACTGCCGCCTGGAAGTGCCCGGCCACGCGCAGGTGCATGCGGTGTGCGTGCACCTGGGCCTGCGCGAGGCCCACCGGCAACGCCAGGTGCGCCTGCTGCTGGAGCTGCTCGACAGCCTGCCGCCGGATGCCCCGGTGATCGTCGCCGGCGACTTCAACGACTGGCGCCTGAAGGCCGATGCCGTGCTCGGTGAGCACCTGGTGGAGGCGTTCGGCAGCCCGGCTCGCAGCTTCCCGGCGCGCCTGCCACTGCTGCGCCTGGACCGCATCTACCTGCGCAACGCCCAGGCCAGCAGCGCCAAGGTGTTGTCCAGTTACCCCTGGTCGCACTTGTCCGACCATGTCCCCCTGGTGGCGGAGGTGTCCCTGTGAAACCCGACTGGCAAGGCGGCAACCAGGTGCAGTTGCTGATCAACGGCGAGCAGTACTACCGGCGGGTGTTCGAGGCCATGGCCCAGGCCCGCGAAGAGATCCTGCTGGAAACCTTCATCATCTACGACGACAAGGTCGGTGAACGCCTGCGCCAGGTGCTGGTGGACGCCGCCCGGCGTGGCGTGCGGGTGGATGTGGCGGTGGACGGTTACGGCAGTGCCGCACTGCCGCAGGCTTACGTTGCCTCGCTTACCGAGGCCGGCGTGGGTTTTCATGCCTTCGACCCGCAACCCCTGGTGGCCGGCATGCGCACCAACCTGTTCCGTCGCCTGCACCGCAAGGTCGTGGTGATCGATGCAGAATGTGCATTCATCGGCGGTATCAACTACAGCGCCGACCACCTGGGCGACTTCGGCCCCCAGGCCAAGCAGGACTATGCCGTCGAGGTGCGCGGGCCGGTGGTGGCCCAGGTGCACGCCGCAAGCCGGCGCTTGATGGCGCAGGTGCTGGACGGCCCCAGCCAGGTACAGGCGCCCGACACCCAGTTCGGCAGTGCCGAAGCCGCGCTGGTGGAGCGCGACAACCGCCGGCACCGCACCGACATCGAAGTGCAGTACCTGCAAGCGTTCCGCCAGGCGCGCCAGCGCATCATGGTGGCCAATGCCTACTTCTTCCCCGGCTACCGGCTGCTGCGCGAGTTGCGCAATGCCGCCCGGCGCGGCGTGCAGGTGACGTTGATTCTGCAGGGCCAGCCCGACATGCGCTGGGTCCGCGCGCTGTCGCGGCTGCTCTACAACTACCTGCTACGCGACCAGGTGCGCATTTACGAATACTGCCAGCGCCCGCTGCACGGCAAGGTGGCGCTGGTGGACGACAGCTGGTCGACGGTGGGCTCGAGCAACCTCGACCCGCTGAGCCTGTCGTTCAACCTGGAGGCCAACCTGCTGATCCGCGACCGGGCGTTCAACCAGCTGCTGCACGAGCACTTGAGCGAACTGGCCGCCCAACACTGCAAGGCCGTCACCCTGGAGCGGATGATTCGTGGTTACTGGTGGCGTGCGCCGCTGATCTTCCTGGGTTTCCACATCACCCGGTACTTTCCGCGCATCGCCGGCTGGTTCCCGGCCCACCGCCAGCGCCTGACCTCAGTGCAACCGCAAGTCCCAGCCCAGGCCGACTGCCACGGGGGTAACAGCTGATGGCCAAGCCACGCTGGCAAACCTGGGGCAAGCGCCTGCTGACGCTGCTGTTCATCGTGCTGGTGCCGGCGCTGTTGTTCATGCTGGCGCGCAACCTGGACTGGAACGAAGTGCGCCAGTCGCTGCTGGCCTACAAGCCATCCACGCTGGTGATCGGCCTGCTGCTGGCCCTGGCCAGCTACCTGGTGTTCGCCAGCTACGACCTGCTGGCCCGGGCCTACACCGGCCACCACCTGCCGGCGCGCCAGGTGCTGCCGGTGGCGTTCGTCTGCTACGCCTTCAACCTCAACTTCACCACCTGGGTAGGCGGTGTGGCCCTGCGCTACCGACTGTACAGCCGCCTGGGGCTGGACACCGCCACCATCACCCGCATTCTCACCCTGGGCCTGTTGACCAACTGGATGGGCTACCTGTTGCTGGCCGGCAGCGTGTTCGCCCTGGGCTACGTCAAGTTGCCCGACAGCTGGAGCCTGGGCGCCAGCGGGTTGCGCCTGGTCGGCGTGTTGATGGTATTGGTGGCCTTGGCCTACCTGCTGGCCTGCGGCTTTGCCAAAAAGCGTACCTGGCAGCTACGCGGCCATGAACTCACCCTGCCCTCGCTGCGCCTGGCGCTGTGCCAGGTGGCGTTGGGCGCCAGCAACTGGGCGCTGATGGCCGCATTGATCCACTGGTTGCTGCCGGGCGATCTGGCCTACCCGCAAACCCTCGGCGTGCTGCTGATCAGTTGCGTGGCCGGCGTGGTGGCACACATCCCTGCCGGGCTTGGCGTGCTGGAAACGGTATTCCTCGCCCTGCTGCACGGCCAGCTTGGCCAGGGCAGCCTGGTGGCGGCACTGTTGGGCTACCGCACGCTGTATTACCTGATCCCGCTGGTACTGGCGGTGATCACCTACCTGGTGCTGGAGCAACGCGCCCGGCACCTGCGCAAACCGCAAAAGCAAGAAGGTTGACCATGCCCCGTGGCGACAAAGGCAAATACACCGACAAGCAAAAGTGCAGAGTGGCTGGCACCGGCTGCGCCGGTGTTCGCGGCTGAAGCCGCTCCCACAGGGATCACACCACCATCAGGCTTGTGCATTACCTGTAGGAGCCGGCTTGCCGGCGATGAGGCCGTCCCTGCCAGCAAATGACAGGTACAGCGTCAAAATCAGGCGCCATACAGTCCTGTGGGAGCGGGTTTACCCGCGAAGCAGGCGACGCAGTAGTTGGCACCGGCTGTGCCGGTGATCGCGGGCAAGCCCGCTCCTACAGATCAGGGCTTGTGCCCATCCTCATCAACCACCTGATCGGTCCACGGCTCGCCGTCCAGCGGCGCCGAACGGGCCAGCTCCGCCTCGTCCAGGCCAATACCGCCGCCGATCTCGTCGGCATCCACATGGCGCAGGCTTTTGTCCGCCGGGCCCCCACCTTCGCCCGGCTCGTCCGGGTCGCGGGCGCCGGTTTCGTCGAACAGGGTGTCGGGGCTCAGGTCATCCAGGGTGACGTTGTCCTCGTGCAGGCTGTCGCTCAAGGCTTCGCCACCGGTCATGCCGCTTTCGGCCACGCGCCGGGCGGGGTACTCCTCGGCCACTTCGCGGGCCGGGCGCTCGTCACCGATTCGGCCCTGGCGCTCGTCGCGGCGTTCGCTGAAATCCAGCTCGTGCACGCTGCCCATGCGGTCCTCGGTGTCATCGATCTCGGTCGGGGTTCCTGGTTCGTCTGGCTGCGCCATGGCGGTTCTCCATCAAGGGGGATCATGCGGTTGACTGCCCGCGCAGGGCAATGATTCAGAGTTTTTCGCCGCCCAGCTTTCGCCCAGCTTTATTGAACTCTGCCCGCCCCCGCTGCCTCCCAATTCAAGGCACACACCGGAGCCGGTCATGGCCAAGCCCCTTGAGGATTACCTGCGCAAACGCGACTTCAACGCCACCCCCGAACCTGCCGGCAAGCGCAGCCGGGCGGGTGCTGCGCATGCCTTGCAGTTCTGTATCCAGAAGCACGACGCCAGCCACCTGCACTACGACTTTCGCCTCGAGCTGGACGGCACCCTGAAAAGCTGGGCCATCCCCAAGGGCCCGTCGCTGGACCCCAAGGTGCGCCGCCTGGCGGTGCACGTGGAGGACCACCCGCTGGACTATGCAAACTTCGAGGGCCATATCCCCGAGGGCCATTACGGCGCCGGCGATGTAATCGTGTGGGACCGTGGCATCTGGGAGCCCGAAGACGACCCGCGCGCCGCCTACCAGAAGGGCAAGCTGCGCTTTCGCCTGCAGGGCGAAAAGCTCAGCGGTATCTGGAACCTGTTCCGCACCCACCTGGCCGGCAAGCAGGAGCAGTGGATGCTGGTCAAGTCCAACGATGGCCAGGCGCGCAGCGAGGCCGACTACAGCATCCTCGAGGCGCGCCCGGAAAGCGTGCTGAGCGAGCGCACCCTGGTGCCGCGCAAAACCGCCAAGCCCGCCACACCCCGGCGCAGTGCCAGCAAGGCCGCCCTGCCGGCACGGCTCGAACCGCAGCTGGCCACCCTGGTGGACTCGGCCCCCGGCGGCGACTGGCGCTACGAGGTCAAGTTCGACGGTTACCGCATCCTGGCCCGCATCGACGGCGCCGATGTGCGCCTGTTCACCCGCAACGGCCACGACTGGAGCGCAAAAATGCCGCGCCAGGTGGCTGCGCTCAAGGCCCTGGGGCTGGGTTCGGCGTGGCTGGACGGCGAAATGGTGGTGCCCGGCGACAACGGCGTGGCCGACTTCCAGGCCCTGCAGAACGCCTTCGACAGCGAGCAGGACGAGCGCATCGTCTACTACCTGTTCGACCTGCCCTACCTTGGCGGCAAAGACCTGCGCGCACTGCCCCTGGAAGATCGCCGCCAGGCCCTGGAACAACTGCTTGCGCACCACGACGGCGACCTGCTGCGGTTTTCCGAGGCCTTCGACCAACCCATGGATGACCTGCTTGCCAGCGCCTGCCGGCTAGGGCTCGAAGGGCTGATCGGCAAGCGCCTGGGCAGCGCCTACAGCGGCCGGCGCAACGCTGACTGGGTCAAGCTCAAGTGCAAGCAGCGCCAGGAATTCGTGATCGTCGGCTACACCGAGCCCAAGGGCAGCCGCAACGCCTTCGGCGCCCTGCTGCTGGCCCTGCATGACCCCGACACCGGCCAGTTGCGTTATGCCGGCAAGGTCGGCACGGGTTTCAGCGCCACCACCCTGGCCAGCATTCACGCCCGGCTCAAGCCTCTGCACTGCAGCAAGCCGCAACTGGCCAACCCGCCCACCGGCAGCGAAGCCCGTGGCGTGCATTGGCTCAAGCCGCAGCTGCTGGCCGAAGTGGCCTATGCGCAAATGACCCGTGACGGTGTGGTGCGCCATTCGGTATTTCATGGCCTGCGCGACGACAAACCCGCCACCGCCATCGATTTGGAGCGTGCCATGCCCGCCAGGCAAGCCGACAAGCCCCTGGGCGACCTGCACCTGACCCACCCGGACCGGGTGATCGACGCCACCAGTGGTACCACCAAACGCCAGGTGGCCGAGTACTACGCCCAGGTGGCGCAACACCTGCTAGCGCAGTTGAAAAACCGCCCCGTTGCCCTGGTACGCGCCCCGGACGGCCTGGCTGGCGAGCTGTTTTTCCAGAAAAACGCCGGGCAGTTGCACATTCCAGGTGTGGTCACCTACACCAAGGCCCAGGCCGGCCAGGCGGCGATGGTGTTGAACAAGCCGCAAAGCCTGCTGGGTGCGGTGCAGATGAACATGCTCGAGCTGCACACCTGGAACGCCACCGACAAGGACTTCAAGCGCCCGGACCGCTTCATCCTCGACCTTGACCCGGACCCGGCACTGCCCTGGAAGGCCATGCTCGAAGCAACGCAACTGACCCTCACCCTGCTCGACGAGCTGGGCTTGCAGGTGTTCCTCAAGACCAGCGGCGGCAAGGGTATGCACCTGGTGGTGCCGCTGACCCGCCGCGCCAGCTGGGACGAGGTGAAAGCCTTCAGCCACGCCATCGTGCAGCACCTGGCCGGGCTGTTCCCCGAGCGCCTGAGCGCGGTGTCGGGGCCGAAGAACCGGGTCGGACGGATCTTCATCGACTACCTGCGCAACGGCAAGGGCGCCACCACCGTGGCGGCCTATTCGCTGCGCGCCCGCGAAGGCCTGCCGGTGTCGGTGCCTATTTGGCGCGAGGAGCTGGGCCAGCTCAAGGGCGCCAACCAGTGGCATATCGGCAACCTGCACGAGCGCCTGGGCGAGGTGGATGACCCCTGGGCGGCGATGGGCAAGGTGCGCCAGTCGATCACCGCGCGCATGCGCAAGCAGTTGGGAGTGGACCGATGAATGAACAGCACCTCACCCCGGCCAGCCAAGGTACGCCATGGAGCGCCTGGCAGCAGTCGGCGCACCTGGCCCGTGCCACTTGGCTCAACCCAGAACAGCTGTGTCCGCCGGGTCGGCGCCTGGTGCTGGTGGCCCCGCATCCCGGCGACGAAGTCCTCATGGCCGGTGGCTTGCTGGCGGGTTTTCACGGCCGCGAGCACGATCTGGTGCTGATCAGTGTCACCGACGGCGAAGGTAGCCACCCCGGTTCCGCCACCTGGAGCGAACACCGCCTGCGCCGCCAACGCCCGCAGGAAAGCCGCCATGCCCTGCAGCAGCTCGACCTGGAACCTGCACGCCTGGACTGGCGGCGCCTGAACCTCAAGGACGGCGGCCTGGCCCGGGACGAGGCATTTCTGGTCAACCACCTGAGCCAGTTGCTGCAGCCGGGCGACCTGTTGCTGTGCCCCTGGCGTGCTGACGGCCAGGACGACCACGAAACCGTGGGGCGCGCCTGCGCCCAAGCTGCCCAGGCGCGCCAGGGGCAGTTGGCCGAGGCGCCAGTGTGGGCCTGGCACTGGGCCGAGCCTGACTATACCCGCCTGCCCTGGCCCCGCGCCCACCGGGTGCAGCTCGACGATGCCCGCCTGGCACGCAAGCGCGCAGCACTGGCCGCCTGCACCAGCCAGCTGCAAGCCGACGGCGAACGCCCGCCAGTACTGCCGGCCCACCTGCAGCAATGCCTGCTGCAACCTTTCGAACTGCTGTTTCTGTAAGACCCGGCTTGCTCGCGATAGCGCCATAAGCCCCAGCACGGTGATTGCAGGCCAGGCCCCATTGCCGGCAATCCGGCTGCTACATGAATCACAGGCCTCTGCTGCCCTTGTAGGAGCCGGCTTGCCGGCGATGGGGCCATCAGCAACCCCACAAAGCCCCGGGTGGGTCTGTTTCAGGCCCGGCCCTATCGCCGGCAAGCCGGCTCCTACAGGTTCGGCGCAGGCCTGTAGGTCACGATGCCTTGCGCGGCTTCTTGGCTGGTTTCTTGCCCCCGAGGCTACGCTTGAGCAGCTCGGTGAGGTCGAGAATATCCGCGCCTTTGCCTGCTTCGGCGCCTTCGGCTTTGGCCACCGTGGCAACCTTGCCCTTGCTGGCCTTTTCTTCCACCAGATCCATGATGGTCTGGCGAAACGCGTCGTGGTACTCGTCCGGCGCCCACGGCCCGCTCATGTCCTCCACCAGGCGCTTGGCCATGTCCAGCTCGCGCTTGTCGACCTTGGCAGCGGTGACGCTGTTGTCCAGCTCCAGGCTGTCGATGCCGCGCACTTCATCTGGCCAGCGCAAGGTAATCAGCACCAGCGCGTCTTCCAGCGGGCGCAGCAGCGCCAGGTGCTGGCGGGTGTGCAGCACTACGGTGGCCAGGGCTACCTTGCCGGTCTTTTCCAGGGTTTCGCGCAGCAAGGCGTACACCTTGCCGCCGCGCTTGTCGGGGGTTAGGTAATACGGCGTGTCGAACTGCTGCAGCGGAATCTCCCCGGCCTCGACGAAGGAGAAAATATCGATGGTCTGGGTCGCTTCCGGGCGGGCCTTGCGGATCTCGTCCTCGCTGATCACCACGTAACGGCCTTTCTCCAGCGCCACGCCCTTGACGATGTTGTCCTTGTCGATGTCCTTGCCGGTGACCTTGTTCACCCGCTTGTAGCCCACCGGCTCCATGCTGCGCTTGTCGAGCCAGTCGAAGTCGATACGCTCGCTGCGCACGGCGGTATTGAGCGACACGGGGATATGCACGAGGCCGAAGCTGATCGCGCCCTTCCAGATGGCCCGGGCCATGCCTGGTACCTCCTATGCATCGAACGGGTGGCCGGGCTCGCTGTAGCGCCAGGCGCCGCAACGTTCGCAGCACTGGCACTGCAACCCGGCAATTTCACCGATAGGCATGGCGCGCCATTGGCAACCACGCAGCAGGCAGACAAGTTTCATCAGCCACCTCCTTGGCCCTGCGAAAAACGGGGCTCTTACTCTGAGTGACTGCGCAGCGCCATGAAGGTTTGATCGGCTCGCGCCTACGGCAGCGGGTTGCCGCCTGTCACGCCAAACACTTCACCGGTGATGTAGCTCGATTCCTGGCTGGCCAGCAGCACGTACAGCGGCGCGCATTCAGCCGGCTGGCCGGGGCGTTTCATCGGCGTTTGCGCACCGAACTCGGGGATTTTCTCCGGCGGCTGGCCGCCGCTGGGTTGCAGCACGGTCCAGATCGGCCCCGGCGCCACCGCATTGACCCGGATGCCGCGCTCGATCACCTGCTTGGCCAGGGCCTTGGTGAAAGCGACGATGGCGGCTTTGGTGGTGGCGTAGTCGAGCAAGGTGGCCGAGGGCTGGTACGACTGAATCGAGGCGGTGTTGATGATGGTCGCCCCTGCCGGCATCAGCGGCACTGCGGCCTGGCACAGCCAAAACAATGCGTAGACGTTGGTCTTCAGGGTGTGGTCGAACTGCGCGTGGGTGATCTGGCCGATGTCCTTGCGCGCCTCCTGCTTGCCGGCAACATTGACCAGAATGTCCAGGCCGCCCAGCTGTTCGTGGGCCTGGTCGACCAGCTCGCTGCAAAAGCGCGGGTCCTTGAGGTCGCCGGGAATGGCCACCGCCTTGCGCCCTTCGGCCTTGATCAATGCCACCACTTCGCGGGCGTCGGCTTCTTCGGTGGGCAGGTAGTTGAGCGCGATATCGGCGCCCTCGCGGGCGAAGGCGATGGCCGTGGCCCGGCCAATGCCGGAGTCGGCGCCGGTAATCAGCGCGCGTCGGCCTGCCAGGCGGCCGAAGCCCTTGTAGGTATGCTCGCCATGGTCGGGCTTGGGCCGCATTTCGCCATCCAGGCCTGGGGCGGCCTGGCCCTGCGCGGGGAACGGCGGGTGCGGGTACTGGGTGAGCGGGTTCTGCCGGGTGAACTGGTCCTGGGGTTTAGCGGGCATTGGCAATGCTCCTGTTCAGGTTGAGGAACTCTGTGGGCGCGCCGGTGCGCTGCTACGACGGGGCAGGCCGCTCCCACGGCGTCAGGTTTCGGCCATGACCTTGGCGATTACCTCGCTCATGGCTTGGCGTGCGTCCTGGCCCTGGTCGCGGGCCAGCGCCAATGCAGCCAATTGCCGATCGGCACTGGTGCCTTCGCGCAGCACCTGCGCGGCATGGTTGAAGGCGCGCTCGGCATCGGCGCTGTCGGGCGGCAGTTGCGCCTGCAACTGGGCCAGCCAGCCTGCGGCACTGACCGGTTGCTGGTCATGCACGCCGATGTAGGTGCCATGGCGCCCATGGCGACAGGCGCGCCAGTAGTTCTCCTGGGTGACCCAGCGCAGCTCGCGGCGGACCGGCATGCCGCCATGCCGGCGTTGAACCAGCTGCTCAACGAGATGGCGAAACAACCCGGCAATGGCCAGACCGTCCTCCAGCCCCGGGCAGCCATCGCAGATGCGCAGCTCCACGGTGGGCAAGCGCATCGACGGGCGGATCGCCCACCAGAACGCTCCGTCTTCGGCCAGGGCGCCAGTGCGTTGCAGCAACGCCCGGTAGCGCTGGTAGGCGCCCCAGTCGGCCAGCGGCTCGGGCAGACCCATGTGCGGCCACTCGCCACACACCACCCGGCGGTAGCTCATGTAGCCGGTGGCCTCGCCGCCCCACAGGGGTGAGGAGGTGCTGAGCACCAACAGCAGCGGCAGCCAGTACAGCAGGCGGTTGATCAGTTGCATGCGGTCGCAGCCGGCCGGTACGCCTACATGTACATGCAGGCCATTGAGCAGGCTACGCCGCGCCACCAACTGGTAATCGTCGAACACCTGGCGGTAATGCGCGGTTTGCCGTGCATGCTGGCGCAGCCACTGCGCACTGGGGTGGCTGGCGGCGCAGTAAAGCCCGGCGCCCTCCTCGGCCAGTGCGTGGTTCAGCCGCTGGCGGCTTTCGCTGAAAAAACCTCGGGCCTGGTGCAGGTTGTCGAACACTGGCGAGGCGATTTCGATCTGGCTGCGGAACATTTCTTCGGCCAGGCAGTTGCCGAGCACTTCGCGGCAACGCCGGTCGATGGCCTCCGAGGGCGTGGCCAGTACCCGGCCGCTGGCAAGGTCCACCAGCAGGTATTCCTCCTCGATGCCGAAGGTGCAGGCGTCAGCCATTGCGGGTAACGGTCAGGGCGACGGCGGCGATGCGCTCCACCTGTTCGTAGCCGGGTTCGAGCAATTGCTCGCCGAACACGTCCGGGTCCACCTCCTTGTAGCTCCAGCTGAACGCCGGCCCGGCCAGCCGCAGGCGGATGGCTTCGAGCAGTGCGTCACGGCCCTCGAGCATGGCTACTCCGGTGTACAGCAACAAGGTACCGCCGGGGGCCAGGCGCTCGCGGGCCTGCTCGACGATGCGCAGCGACAGCTCGGCGCCCAGGCTGCCGCCGCCGTGACGGTAGGCGCGCCGGCCGGCATCGAGCATGTACGGCGGGTTGGCGACGATCAAATCGAAGGTGCCGCTGAGGCCGTCGAGCAGGTCGCTGGGCTCCACCGACAGGTTGGCCACCCCGGCCAGGGCGGCATTTATGGCGGTAAAGCGCAGGGCCTGCGGGTTGATGTCCACGGCGCTGACCTGGGCGTGCTGGGCGGCGCGGGCAATCAGCAAGGCACCGACGCCGCTGCCGCAGCCAATGTCGACCGCGTGCTGCACGCGCTTGGGGCTGCGTTGCAGGTGGTCGTGGATTACCTGGGCGAAGCGGTAGCTGTCGGGGCCGAAGAACACCGCGTCCTGGCTGTCGGTGGGCCAGGCAGAGTGCACCAGCAACAGGTCGTCCAGGCTCGACCAGCGCACCGAGCTGCGCAGCAGTTGGCCGTCGGCCTGCAGCACCCCTGCGGTGTGCAGTTGCTGCAACTCATCGGCACTGATCAGCTCGGGCGGGAACGGCCGGCTCCAGCCGAACACATCGCGCAGGTTGCCGGCGCGCTGGGCCTGGTGCCTGGCATTGACCCGGGCATGGGTGGCCGGGGTCACGCAGGTAAAGCGGTAGCCGTCGTCGCGCAGGCGCCGGCCCAGTTGCAACAAGGCCGCATCGGCGTCGGCCTGGTTGTGGTCGAGCAGCATCAGCAGGGCCCTCCCTGGGCAAGGCCGGTGGCCCGCGCGTAGGCCCGGGTGGCACGCAAGCCTTGCGGTTCGGCATGGTGGTTGCCGGCCATGGCGCCAATCAGGCCGGTGATATCGGTTTCGGGCAGCGCAGGTTCGGCCTCGGCGGCGAACGCCAGCTCGTTCTCCCATTGCCCTGGCAACACCCGGCGCACCGGGTCGCCTTGCCAGTCGCCGGCGATCCAGTCGTGCCAGAGCTGTTTTTCGTAGGCGCTGAACACGCCGAACATCGCCGCTGTCGGGCCTTCGAGCAGGCCCCAGAAGCGGCTCAGGCGCGGGGCCTGGTTGCGCACGATCCAGCCGTTGCCCTGCAGCGCCTTGAGGAACGCGGGCATGCCACCGGGCGCGGACAGCCACTGGTTGACGGTGCGCCCTTGCAGGCGGCAGCGGTCGGCGTGCATGAACTGGCCGAACACGCGCTTGCGCTCCAGGGCCGCTAGCAGTTCGCCATCGAGGTCGAAGCTGGCGATCAGCGTGGGCGCGTCCACGCCCAGGTCGTTCAGGCGGTAGCCGTTGCGTACCCGGCGGTAGAACGCAGCGCTGCCCTGCAGTTGCGCGAAGGCCTCCAGCGAGCGCCGGGCGTGGCCGCTGGCGGCGTTGTCGATGGTGACGTGGAGCTGGAAGTAATGGGCGTCGATGCCCAGTTCGGCCAGTTCGTGGGTGGTGATCAGCAGGTGCAGCGGTGGTTGCTCGTAGCCCAGGTTGTAGCCGATGACCTCAGGCAGCAGGGCATCACCGGCCTGGCCCAGGGCCAGTTGCAAGGTGCCTTGCCGGTAACGGGCATCTGCCAGCGGCAGGCCTTGCAGGCAGCCCAGGCGGCTGAGCAGGCGCTGGTAGATCAGCACGTGGTTGCTGCGCGGGTCGCCGTCGCCGAGCTCTTCGAGGTAGGTGCGGATCAGGCCGTGATAACGCGGGTCGCGCCAGTGGCGCAAGGTGCCATGCAGCCAGGCGCCGTCAACTGCCTTGGTGGGGGCTACCTGCTGCAGGAACCACAGCGCCTGGGCGCGGGTAGCGAAATAGCGCCGGGGCGCGCCCAGGCGGCGTTGTTCGAGGTAATGCTTGTGGGCCTGGGCGACCTTGGCGGCGTTTGCCGTGGCCCAGGCGGGTAACTGGCCGGGGTCATCGGGCAGGTCGTCGTTCAACTGCGCGGCTTGTTGCAGCTGCTCGCCCAGCCAGGCCTGGGTATCGCCCGGGCGGCCGTCGAGCAGTGCCTGGTAGCGCGCTTGCAGCGCTTTCTCGGCGACGTCGTTGCGGCTGATCACGGTCATGCCGGGCCCCTCGCTTTATGGGTTCTGCGGCTTGGTTTGTGGCGCTGGCTGAGTGGTGGGTGTGTCGGGTTGCTGCATTTGCAGCGAGGGTTTGCTGGGGTCGGCGTCTTTGGCTGGGTGGTCGTTGTCGCGATCGAAACAACCGCCGAGCAGGCTCAAGCTGCCCAGCAGGCATAGCAATGGGGTGATGCGCATGGTTTGCCTCCTGCGCGGTGCCGGGCGGGCAAGCCCGGCATCGCATGGGCTTACTTACGAGCGACCGCCCTTGCGGCCGGACTCGGTGGAGGGGCGCTGGCTGCTGCCGGGGCTTTGCTGGCCACCTTTGCGGCCGGCCTCGGAGGCTTTTTCGCGGTCGTTGGCGAAGTTACCAGGGTTTTTCGAACTGCCCTGGTTGCCCATATTGCTGTTCTCTTTGTTGGCCATGGTCTTCAAACCTCGATTGGCTTTGGGAATGTACGGTTTGGGTCCGTACATGGGTTGGGAGTGCGGGGGCTGGGAGGGATTCGGTTTTTTGCGGGGTGGGCGGACCGGTGGCGCTAAAGGTGGGGCGTGGGGGTATTGGGGGGCTAAGGGTTCGGGTTCGGGTTCGGGTTCGGGTTCGGGTTCGGGTTCGGGTTCGGGGATTATGGTGATTGCCTCTGGAGATGTATGCGTATTCATTGACGATGAGCGCTTTTCGTCACCTTTCCGCCCTTACGGCGGGTTACTTTGGTCGCGGCCAAAGTAACCAAAGCCGCCCTGCTCCCATCATCCGGCCCCCTACGCTGCGCTTCGGGGGTTCCCTCGCTCCGGGCTTGCTCCGGAGGTACGCGCCGACGGGCCGTCCCTGGC